>JARRIY010000138.1:0-6609 GCA_037379985.1 Maritimibacter sp. | reverse complement strand
GCGGGCTTTGACGGCCAGCCGGACGCCCATGTCACCTGCCTGTCAATCACCTGAAAAGGACCGAGACCATGAAAGATACCCATATCCCGCACACGCCTGTTGTCATTGTTGGCGGCGGTCAGGCCGGCCTTTCGGTGGCCTATAACCTGCACAAAAAAGGCATCGAATGCGTTGTCTTCGAGCGCAATGAAAAGTTCCATTCGTGGCGCGTCAACCGCTGGGACAGTTTCTGCCTTGTCACACCGAACTGGCAATGCCGCCTGCCGGACTTCCATTATGACAAGGAATTTGGCGGCACCGACCCCGATGGTTTCATGCTGCGCGACGAGATCACCGACTACCTTGATGCCTTTGCGGCGACGTTCGAGCCGACCCTCCATGAGCATGTGGCTGTCACCCGCGTGGCGCATCTGCCGGAGGGCGGTTATCTGGTCGAAACCAGCATCGGCACATGGACTTGTGATCAGGTGGTGATCGCCACCGGGGGCTATGACAACCCGATTGAGCCCGCCTATGCACAGGCGCTGGACCCGACGATCGTGCAGATGCATTCGGTCGATTATCGCAACCCGTCGCAACTGCCGGATGGCGATGTGCTGATCGTCGGCACCGGGCAATCGGGCGTGCAGATCATGGAAGATTTCGTGCGCGCCGGGCGCGGTGTGCATTTGGCCGTTGGCCCCGCCCCGCGCAGTCCGCGCAAGTATCGCGGCCGCGACGCCACCGATTGGCTGTATGATGCGGGCCATTACGAGATCACCATCGACACGCATCCCGATCCGGTCAAGGCGCTCACCCAGACCAATCACTACATGTCGGGCCGCGATGGCGGCAAGGAGATCGACCTGCGCAAATGGCATGTCGATCACGGGGTCGAGCTTTACGGTTCGCTGGCCAATATGGACGGGCATGCGCTGACATTCCTGCCGGATCTGAAACAGAACCTCGACGATGCGGATAACAGCTATGTCGGCATCCGCGACCAGATCGACGCCTATATTGCCCGCAATGGTATCGACGTGCCCGAAGAGCCGCCCTTCACCAAGGTCTGGGAACCCGCCGAGGAGCGCACCGTGCTCGACGCCAAGGCGGCAGGGATTTCCTCGGTGCTTTGGGCCATCGGGTTCCGGCCGGATTATGACTGGATCGAGGTTGATGTGTTCGACGCGCGTGGCAAGCCTAAGTTCAATCGCGGCGTCACGGATGTGCCGGGCTTCCACTTCATCGGGCTCGGCTGGCTGAACACCTGGGGATCGGGCCGGTTCCTCGGGATTGAAGAGGACAGTGCCTATCTTGCCGAGCAGATTGCGTTGCAGCTGCAAAGTGCCGGAAAGCGGGCCGTGGCATAATGGCGGTTCTGGCCCTTGCCGCGCGGCAGGCCCCGGTCGAGGACAGTGTCAGCCTGCCTTTGGGCATGGCGCAGCTATCTCCGGTGGGCCTGTCCGAACAATGGCTCCTGCGCTTCTGCGGCGATCAGCATTGGGCGCTGATCGCCAAGGCCCTTGGCCAGCGCGAGGCGGTGTTTCACGCAGCCGATGGGCGGCCGGTCTATGCCGCCTTTTGCGCGACATCGCTGCGGTTTCATGCGCTGTCCCAGCCTTTGCTGGGGCAGAATGCGCGGATTGTGTCGGGTCTGTTTGCGGTGTCGGACACGCGTACAGGGTCGCGGCATCAGGTCATGGTCGCGGGCAAGGTCGTCGCCGAGCTCATGATGATCTCGAGTTTTGTCAGCCATGACGCGAGCGGGTCCAACACACGGATTTTCCGCAATACCGTCCTGGGCGACATGCTGTTGGCGCCAGCCGGGGCCGAGTTGATGCAGCTGGACGGCCAGGCGCGCGACATTGCGCGCGGTCTTCGCAAGGCGCCGCCGGTCGGCGCGCAGGCGTTCTATTCCGAACGTCCAACCCCGGCGCTGGATTTCAACGCTGTTGGTCTGCTCTATTTCCCGACCTTCTCGCGGATCGCCGAGACGGCGGCCTTTACCCGGTCCGCGCGGTCATATCCGGTGTTGCGGCGTGATGTGGTCTATCTGGGCAACATCAATCAGGGCGATATGGTGCATGTCTCTGATCATGGTGCAATGTCCGTGATCACGAGGGGCGATGGCAGTTTGATTGCCGCAGTGCAGACCCTGTCTGCCTCGGTCTGACACAGTGTCCGGTTAGGGCTCGAAACGGTCTGGTCAGACCGCGTTCAGGCCGGGAGCCCAAAGGGCAGCTCGACCGGGCTCTGGCCCCGGAACGGAATGACGCCGGTCAAGGCATCGACGACCGCCTGCTGCACGGGAATGACGGCGCTGTAGGCGTTCACGAAGGTCGGGCAATCGGGCATGTGAAAGGTCAGGAACGGCGAGCCGAGCGAGACGTAGACCGTGGGAAGATGCTGCCACATGCGCTGCATTGTCAGCGGAAAGGCACCGTGCAGCCGTTCCCAATGCGGCCCGAGATGCTCTTTGCCCGACAGTCCTTCCTCGGCCATCAGGTAAAGGCCGATGTCTTGCCCCGTCGCGTCGATGGGTTCCCCGGGAACAACGCGGGTGATTTCAAACCCCAGTGCCTTCAGCATGGCGGGGATTTCCAGATCGGGTAGCGGGGCAGAAGGGCTGCGCCGGTCGCGCAGTTCGGCCAGCAGGATGCGGCGGTGCCGGTCGGGCGAGAGCGGCAGCAGGCTCTGGCTGTCCTTGACCAATGTCACGCAGGCCTCGGCCACGTCTTTCGCCCAGCCGCGATGTTCCTCGGTCCCAAGTAGCGCGGCGCGCGCGCGGTCTTCCGGGATGGCAGGCTGATCCAGATGCAGCCCCATAGAGGCCTTGAGCGCAAGGATACGCAAGACAGCTTCGTCCAGCCGGGTTTGCGACAGCGCGCCATTGGCCAGCCCGTCGCGCAGAAAGCCGATATCTTCGGCAATATCGCGCGGGAACAGCAAGATGTCGCAGCCGCTTTCGATACAGAGCGGCACAATGTCTTTGCGCGCCCCGCAGGAGGTGAAGCCCGCCATCAGCGTCGCGTCCGAGACGATGACGCCGTTATATCCCAGCTCGCCGCGCAGCAGCCCTTGCAGCAGGTTTGCACTGAGTGAGGCCGGGAGGATGGCCTCGCTCAGCGCCGCGTCTCCCTGATCCGAGCGATAGGCCGGAAGGGTGACGTGACTGGCCATGACAAGGCGGACATCCTTGGCAATCGCAGCGGCGTAGATCTTGCCGAAACTGGCGTGCCAGTCCTCCATGGTCATGGTGTTTTGGGTGGTGACGAAATGCTGGTCGCGTTCGTCCAATCCTTCGCCGGGGAAATGCTTCACGCAGGCCACAAGGCCATTCTCCTGCATCCCGTCGAGATAGGCGCAGACCATCGAAAGCGTCTGGTCGACTTTGTCGGAAAAGCTGCGCGTGTTCACCGCGTTGGAACGGAAGTTCAGCGTAAGATCAGCCACCGGTGTCCAGCTGAGGCCAAAGCCGAGATAGCCCGCCTCACGCGCCGCAATCGCCCCCATGCGTCGCGCGTTTTCCGCATCCCCCGTCGCGGCAACGGCCATCTGGTTGGGAAAGGCGGTGCCCGCTTTGACGCTGGCCTTTTCCGACATCTCGATATCGGCGGTCAGCAGCGGTGGCACGGCAAAGCTTTGCATCAGCCGCTTGGCAGAACTGCGCAATTCCTCTTCGGAATAGCTGGGAAACCGGTGGACGCCGCCGAGCCCAAGCGCAGCCATTGCGTCGATATTATCGTCGGACAGATCGCGGCACATCGGCACAATGAGTTGCGCGATCTTTGCCTCGGTTCCCAGAGCGTTGAACTGCGTCTTGACCCAGTCCACTCCCCTTTCATCCAGGTGAAAGGGCGCCGCGCAGAGCGTCTCATCTGAAAGGGGAAGGCTGTTCGTGGTCATGGGATGTCGCGGTTTCGCTGAATGGTTCTGTCCATTCCATCATAGCCGACCCCCTTGCGATGGCGGAGAACGCATAGGTCAGAACTGCCCCAACATTTCGGAAACCAAACGTCGTTGATCACCGCCCGTTTGGTCTCTTCAATAAGAGGCGAGACCAGATTGCACCGCTGTGATCCAGGCTGGCAGCCGATGCTGGCAGGATCAGAATAGGGACGGAGTAGACCCAGATGAAGGCGTTTCAAAACTACAGGGTGATCGATACCACGCATGTGTTGGCTGGGCCATTTGCGACGTTTCAACTGGCGACGCTTGGCGCTGACGTGATCAAGGTCGAGGATCCGAACGATCCCGATCAGGCCCGCCTGCAAGGGCCGGACCGGGCGATGAATGGCATCGGAATGGGCACGGCCTTTCTGGGGCAGGCGGGTAACAAATCTTCGCTCGCAATCGACCTCAAGACCCCCGAGGGCAAAGAGGCGATGCTGCGCTTGCTGGATACGGCGGATGTCTTCATCGAGAACTACCGACCCGGGGCGTTTGAGGCGCTGGGGCTCGGCTATGAGGATCTCAAGCTGCGCAATCCGGGGCTTATCTATTGCTCGCTCTCGGCCTTTGGCTCGACAGGTCCGCGCCGGGAATTGCGCGGCTATGACAACATTATTCAGGCGTTTTCCGGCTTCATGGCGATGACCGGGGATGATCCCGATAAACCGTTCAAATGCGGTGCGCCGATCATGGATTATGCCGCCGGAACCACCACGGCCTATGCCATCACGGCGGCGCTTTTACAGCGGGCGCGCAACGGCGGTATCGGCAATTTTGTCGATGTGTCGATGCTGGATGTGGCGATGATGTTCGCAACTTCGCATGTCGCCTCGTATTTCTGGAACGGCAAGGTTCCGGCGCCGAGGGGCAACACCTACGCCTTTGCGACAATCGGCATGTATCCGGCCAGCGATGCGCTGATGATGGTCTCGGCCTCGAACCTCAGACAGCAGGCCAGGCTTTGGCGGCTGCTCGGGCGCGAGGACATGATCAAGCAGGACAACAACCAGCGGCTTGATGCACATGAGGCAGAAAGTGCCGTGCTGCAAACCGCCTTTCTGGATCACCCGGCGGCCTATTGGGAGGAGTGGCTGCAGGAACACGGCATTCCCTGCGCCCGTATCCGGCGTCTGGATGAGGCGCTGAATGATGCGCAGATCTTGGCGCGGCCTGTGCTGCATAAATTCGATGGGGAAGATGGAACGCCCGAAGGGATGACCACCACGCTGGCCGGTTTTCGGATGCAAGAGGATGGTCCGTCGCTGGAACGTGCCCCGCAGAAGCTGGGGGCGCAGTCCGAACAGATTCTATCTGAAATCGGTTACAGCCGCGACGAGATTGCCAGCCTGCGCGCGGCCGGGGTGATCGCCGGTTAACCATGGCTGAAGCCGCGTCGCCAGAAGCCGAAAAGTGGCGGCGGGAATGCTCGCTGAAAACAGAAAAACAGCTTTATTACAAAGGGTAATACAAATTGTTTTGGCGCGGCAAACCTCCGATCCGTTGACGGAATTGACCCTGAGCCGGACATTTGAACGCATAATGACCCGGCACAGAAATCAGCCGGAGACCGCAAAATTCACGGCCCCGCAATGACGCAGGCCCCCGTGAGAACCGCAGACGATAAGGGAGAGAGACATGACAAAGTTCAAGACATTCGCGCTGGGGATGCTGACGGCTGCAGCGGCTCAGCCCGCACTTGCCGCCGATCTCGAGGTCACGCATTGGTGGACCTCTGGCGCCGAGGCTGCCGCCATTCGCGTCATCTCTGACGCCTTCCAAAAGAGCGGCAATACTTGGGTTGATGGCGCGATCGCAGGCGCTGGCGGCGTCGCGCGTCCGCTGATCACCAGCCGGATTACCGGCGGCGATCCGATGGGCGCCACACAGTTCACACATGGTCAGGCGATGCGCGAGTTGATCGAAGCGGGCTTCATGCGCGACGTGACAGACATCGCCGAGGCGCAGGGCTGGAAGGAACAGATCTTCCCGCAGTCGCTGCTGGACAGCTGTACCTTCGAAGGCAAGCTCTACTGCGTGCCGTCCAACATCCATTCGCAACAGTGGCTGTGGCTGAACAACGCCGTGTTCACCGACAACGGTCTGGCCGTGCCGCAGAACTGGGACGAGTTCGTCGCCGCCGCGCCGACACTGCGTGAAAAAGGCATCATCCCCTTGGCGCAGGGACAGCAGTCCTGGCAGAAACAGCTTATGTTCAACGTGCTGATGGTTTCCATCGGTGGGCCCGAGCTGTTCCAAAAGGTCTATGGCGACCTTGACGCTGAGTATGCCGCCGGCGCGGATGTGGCCAAGGTGTTCAAGGCCGCCGCAGAAGCGCGCGACATGATGAAAGGCTCGAACGTGCAAGCCTGGAACGAAGCGGCGCGACTGGTGATTGACGGCCGCGCAGGTGGCCAGATCATGGGAGACTGGATTCAGGGTGAATTCACCCAAGCGGGTATGAAAGCGGGCGACGATTTTTCCTGTCTGCCAGGTCTGGGTGTGAATGAATACATCACCGCAGCAGGCGATGCCTTCTATTTCCCGAAAGTCGATGACCCAGAGATCGTTGCGGCGCAGGACGTGCTGGCTGGCGTGATCGTTTCCCCGGAAACGCAGGTTGCCTTTACCAAGGCGAAGGGCGCGCTGCCCGTCCGCCGCGACGTTGAGCTGGTTGATCCG
>JARRIY010000137.1:0-15751 GCA_037379985.1 Maritimibacter sp. | reverse complement strand
CGCATCCTGACCATCGAAGACACCGCCGAACTTCAGCTTCAGCAAACCCATGTGGGCCGGATGGAAAGCCGCCCGGCCAACGTGGAAGGCAAAGGTGCTGTTAGCCAGCGTGACTGTCTAAAAAACGCGCTTCGGATGCGTCCGGACCGCATCATCGTGGGTGAGACCCGCGGCGAGGAAGTTATCGACATGCTGCAGGCGATGAACACCGGCCACGACGGGTCAATGACCACGATCCACGCCAACAACGCCCGCGACGCGGTCAGCCGTCTGGAAAACATGGTCTCGATGGCCGGAATTGAAATGCCGCTGAAAGCCATGCGCGCCCAGATCGCCAGCGCTGTGCACCTGATCGTGCAGGCCAGCCGTCTGCAGGATGGCTCGCGCCGGATGGTTTCAATCACCGAAATCACCGGGATGGAAGGCGACGTTCTGTCAATGCAGGAAGTCTTCCGCTTCCAGCGCGTCGGGCTTGAACCCGATGGCAAGATCCTGGGCCATTTCACCGCCTCCGGTGTGCGCTCGCATTATTCCGAACGCTTCAAGCAATGGGGATATGACTTGCCGGCATCCATCTTTGAACCTTTTGTTGCGGGGTAAGCATCATGATGATCAGCGCCGAACCACTTATCTATGGCTTGATCTTCGTCGCGGTTCTTCTGCTGGTCGAAGGGGTCTATCTGACCGTTTTCGGCAAGTCGATTTCGCTTAATAGCCGGGTCAACCGGCGGCTCGACATGCTGGAAAAAGGCGTCGGGCGCGAACAGGTTCTGGAGCAACTCCGCAAGGAAATGCATCAGCATATGAACCAGCGCGGCATCCCGCTCTATTCACTGCTGGCCGAAAGAGCGCAAAAAGCCAATATCGCCTTCACCCCCATCCAGCTCATCATGCTGATGGCCGGGGTCACACTGGTGGCCTTTGTTGCGCTTTCCATCGGCACCTCTGCTTCGATGCCGGTCCGCATCGGGGTTGCCGTGATGATGGGCGTTGGCGGCGTTTTTACCTGGGTTTCCAACAAGGCCAAAAAGCGCCTTGCCCTGATCGAAGAACAACTGCCCGATGCGGTGGAACTGATGGTGCGTTCGCTGCGCGTCGGCCACCCGTTTTCGTCGGCCATTCAGATCGTGGCAAAAGAAATCCCGGATCCGCTCGGCTCGGAAATGGGGGTTATCGCAGATGAAGGCGCCTATGGGCGCGACCTGTCGGAAGCCCTCAAACACTTTGCCGAACGCATGGATATGCAGGATTTGCGCTTCCTCGCCGTGGCGGTTTCGATCCAACAAACCTCGGGCGGCAACCTGGCGGAAATCCTCGCGGGTCTCGCCAAGGTGATCCGGGCGCGGTTCAAACTGTTCCGCAAGGTCAAAGCGATCACCGCCGAAGCAAAATGGTCGGGCACCTTCCTGTCGGGCTTCCCGCTGCTGGCGCTGCTGATGATGAACATGCTTCAGCCGCATTACTATGACGGTGTGAAAGAAACAGCGGCATTCATTCCGGCGGCACTGATTGCCGGGGTGCTGCTGGCAATCAATGTTTTCGTGATGCGTATGATCACGAATATCAAAGTCTGAGGTTTCGGGATGGACGCAATTACCAAGATGCTAACCGATATGATGGGTCCGCTTGGCCCCGTCATTGCCGTCGGCGGGCTGGGGCTTCTGCTGGTCGTCGTTGCCGTGTTACCGATGATCCTGAACAACCGGGAAGACCCGATTGAAAAGCTGAAACGCAGCAAGGACGAACGCGCATCAGGCGAAACCAAGCAAAAACTGCGGACCTCCAGCGGTGGTTCCGACAAGTTGCAACGCTATGCCGCCTTCCTCGAACCGCAGGATAAAGAAGAATATTCCGCCATGCAGCTTAAGCTGTTGCAGGCGGGCTATCCGGGCAAGAACGCGGTGCGGACCTTCCATTTCGCTCAGTTCGCGCTGGGGATCGGTTTTCTGGTTCTGGGCCATATGGCCCCCAAATACTGGGTCACTCGCCGGGTTGAAACCCGCAAGGAAGAGATCGTCAACGGCTTCCCCGATGCGCTTGATATGATGCTGGTTTGCGTCGAGGCCGGGCAATCGCTCGACCAGTCGATCCTGCGCGTCTCAAAAGAAATCCGGTCTGGTTTTCCGGCTCTGGCCGAAGAGTTTGAAATCGTCAATCACGAGCTGAAAGCCGGTAAGGACCGGTTGCAGGTGCTGCGTGACCTGGGCACCCGCGCGGGCGTGCCCGATGTGGCCAGTCTGGTTACGGTGCTGATCCAGTCCACCACCGTCGGTACTTCCATCGCCGAGGCGCTGCGGGTCTATGCCGCTGAAATGCGCGACAAGCGGGTCATGCGGGCCGAGGAAAAGGCCAACAAACTGCCGACCAAAATGACGCTGGCAACAATGCTGCTTACGCTGCCGCCATTGCTCATTATCCTGATTGGCCCGTCGCTCTATGAGGTCTATAATACCCTGAACAACCTTCATTTCTAGGAGGCGCACATCGCGCATCAGGGTAATGTTTTAACGATCGCGCTGGCAGCAATGCTGGCGCTTTCGTCATGTGACTCGGGCACAGGGCTGGGCAATCGGGGCGGCGATGGCTACGCCCCTGATGCGCTTGCGCCGGGGGAGAGCGTCGATGGGTTGCTGGTCGGCCATCGGTTGATGGAAGCCGGGGAATACGAGCTGGCGCTCAAGGCCTATACGCGGGCCACGCTGGAGCATGGGATCACCGTCGATATCCTGTCAGCTCTGGGATCGGCCAATCTGAAACTGGGGCGGCTGGGACAGGCCGAAACCCTGCTGCGACAGGCCGTGAAAAAGGATGATGAATTCATCCCGGCCTGGAATAATCTCGGTGTTCTCTTGATGAATATCGGCGAATATGGCGAGGCCGAACGGGTGTTTCGCATCGCCTATGGGCTCGACAGTGGCAAAACGGACTCCATCCGGCAAAACCTGATCTTGGCGCTCGCTAAAATCAAAAATATTTCGTATGATGCCCCGGACAATGCGCAATTTGCACTGATGCGCCGTGGTCAGGGGGATTATCTCCTGCTCGCGCATCAATAGAATGCAGAACGCATGACGAGCAGGAAAAGGACGCAGGCATATGCGCGCGACAATATTTTTGACTCTCTGCCTTGGCAGCACCATAGGGCTGTCAGCATGTGATCACTCCATGGATCCGGCCGAAGTGGAACGGGCCGTTGGGGTGAATGTCATTGATGAAAGCAATCTCAATGATGTGATGCTCAACGCCGGCGATCCGAATGAAGCCGTGAACTATTTCCAATCCGCGCTTCTGCAGTCGCCCGATCGGATCGACCTGCAACGCGGCCTAGCGAAATCGCTTGTGCGTGCAAAGAAATCCGAACAAGCCGCCCGCGTCTGGGCCGATGTCGTGGCCAACGATGAAGCAACCTCTGACGACAAGATCGCCTATGCCGATGCCCTGATCCGCGCCGGAGAGTGGGATAAGGCCGACGAGGTGTTGAAAACCATTCCGCCGACCGTCGAAAGCTTTGATCGCTACCGGCTGGAAGCCATGGTGGCCGACAGCAACAAAGACTGGAAACGCGCCGACAGTTTCTATGAAACCGCGGTTGGTCTAACCACCCGCCCCGCGCATACGCTCAATAACTGGGGCTATTCCAAGCTGACCCGGGGCGATTATCGCGGTGCCGAAAAGCTGTTTCAGGAAGCTCTGAGCTATGACAGCACCATGTTCACCGCGAAAAACAATCTGGTCATGGCCCGTGGTGCCCAGCGGCAATACGATCTGCCTGTCATGTCGATGACCCAGCGAGAACGTGCCCAGCTTTACTACACGCTTGGGCTGACGGCGGTGAAACAGGGCGACCTGACCATGGGCCGCACCCTGCTGGAACAGGCCGTTCAGACCCACCCGCAGCATTTCGATCAGGCGGCACAGGCGCTCAAGGCGCTGGAAGCCAATGTCTCTCAGGGCTGATCAATGCTGACAGAACAAACTGCCACCTCTGCCATGTGGTTCCTGCCCTTTGCCCTGCCCGGCGATGCCAAATTCGCCGCCGCCATGGCGCCGTTTATCCTGCGCGAAGATCTGGCCACGTTCCTGCTGCTCTTTGCGGCGGTGGTGGTTGCCGGGTTTGTCACCCACCGGCTGGCCCGGCGGATCCCGGCCATCCGCGCCCGGACCCCGAATTGGGAAAGCTGGGAGCGTAAGAAAGACTTTCCGATGGGGCTTTGTCTTGGCGGCGCTCTGAGCTTCTACCTCGCCCTTGGCGTGGTCTACGGCAGCTAATACCGCTACCTTTGCAGCACAATACGCGGCGCGCCCCGATATAATACCGGGGCGCGCCTTTTTATTCAGCGGGTCAGGAATTCCCTGCCCCGCTTTTTGCATAGAGAATGAACACCTCATTGCGTGTAATCTCTGTCAGCGCAGCGCCGCTTTCCTCAATGGCTTCCAGGTTCAGCCTACGCGCTTTGTCCAAAATCGGGCAGAGCGGCACCACAAGATAATCCGCCCCGTCAAACCCGGGCAGCCCGCCATAATACCAAGGCGCGGCGCCGGGCAGTGGTTCGGTATACCCGTATAGCCACAGGCCCCCCACAACATCCGCCGTATAGAGTGTCGCATCCGCCGCCACACCCGCCGCCTCAAGCGCATCCCGGATCATCAGGTTCAACGAAATATAGCCGGGATCAATCTTGCAGCTGGGCAACGGCTCGCCCTGCCATGTCGTGATCTCAGACTGCTCGCCTTCATCGGCATAGGCCGCAAAGACGGCCCCCGGCGCATCCAGGTCGATTGTTGCCCGAACACGGCGCGACCGGCTCGTATATCCCATGAAATCGGCAAAGATCGGATTGCCGGGAAAGAAGGTTTCGAACTTAGCTTCCTCCGATCCGAAATGGCGAAACGGGCTGAACAGGATATTGGTCAGTGACGGCAGCGCAAAGCTGAGCGCCATCACCGCCAGCACGCCCATACCCGCTCGCAGATCCCAGCCCAGACCATTGCGCAGAATCTGCGCCGGGCGCAGGCCAAGAATGATCAGCCCGAACAGGATCAGCCATTGCGGGTCATTGCCGTAATTCTGATAGGTCACATAGAAAAAGCCGGGAACCAGAAGCAGCAGAACCAAGCCTTCGAGTTGTGCCCCTGCCTGCCGCAGCGCGATGACCCCGGCGATCAGCGCCAGACTGCCGCCGATAAATACCGGTGCACCGATGGTCGTCGCCAGTGAATATCCGGGCTGCACACGCACCGCCGAATGCGAGACCAGCAAGAGGTCTTGCAGATAGGCCTGCCAGAAATTCGGGGTTCCGGCCAGCAGGGTGACGATCAGAGCCACCAGCAGCCCCGTTGCGACGCTGACCAGCAGCGCAGGCCAGGCCCGTCGTCCGATCAGGGCGATCATGATCGGCAGAATGAAAGCGGCAAAAAAGGTCACCTTGATCAGGGCCAGCATGGCAAGCGCGATCCCGATCACAGCGCCTTCAGGGGCCGAGACGCGGCGCCCGTCGCTCCGGGGCATCATTGCCAGAGCAATCGCCAGATAGCTGAACGCCCAGGCCCAGCGATTGTAGTGCATCGAGATCGAGATCGACCGCTCAGTGCCGCCATAGATCAGAGCCAGTATCAGCGCCAGAACAAAGCCACCGAACAGGTAGGATTGCGCGCCGCGAAACCGACTGACCGACACCCACCAGATGGCCGGAAGTGCGATCAGGGCCATGAACCCCTGCGCATAGAGAAACGCATGGCCAGCCCCGGTGCCAAGCCAGAGAAACAGCACAATCGGTGCCGTCGCCATCACTCCGATCGGAGTTTGAAAATCCAGATGCGGCCATTGCCCGCGCGCTTCACGCATCACAATCTGCATCAGATGCAGTGTGTCGCCCTCGAACGCACCGATATAAAGGCCGCCCTTGGCGAGGCTGAGCCCCAGAAGCACCCCGAACAGAGCCACCAGAAAACCCGCCAGATAGAGCCCGTTTGTCTTGCCCATTCCGCCCTCGCTCGAAGATTTTAATTTTTTTGCAACATGCACAGACCAGAGTGTTGAAGCAATCCAAAAGGGTTTTTGTTGTCGTGCCCCCGACCCGCGGATAAAGTTCTGCAAAACACATGCGCCAGACCATCAAGAGCGAGCAGATATGAATATGCAGCCTACCACCAGCGTGCAGGCCCCTCCCCCGTGCAAGACCATGGACGATACTGGGCTGACCCCGGTGATGATGCGGGAAATCCTGCTGAAAACCATGTTCCGGATGAATCTGGAAACCGTGTCGCAGCTGGAGCCGGTGCTCTCTGTGCCCTCGCGCGTGGTGCAGGATCTGCTCGACAGCGCCCGCCAACAGGGGCTGGTTGAAGCCCTTGGCACCCTGCATGCGGGGGCTGGCAACGAGCTGGGCTTTCGCCTTTCCGACACCGGCAAGGCCCGCGCCCTCGATGCGCTGTCGCAATCGGAGTATTTCGGCGCGATGCCGGTGCCGATGGAAAAATACGCCGAGCAGGTCAAACGCCAGTCGATCCGCAATGTGAATATCAGCCGCAAGGCGCTCACCGATGCGATGGGCCATCTGATCCTGCCCAACGAGCTGCTTGACCATCTCGGCCCCGCAGTGGGCTCCGGCCGGTCGATCCTGATGTACGGCCCGCCGGGCAACGGGAAATCCTCTATCTCCAACGGCATCCGCGATGCGATTGGCGAAAAAATCTATGTGCCCCGCGCGGTTGAATATTCCGGGCAGGTGATCACGGTTTATGACCCGATTGTGCATAGCAAAGCGGCCGAGATTTCCGACGATCCCAATTCCCTGCGCCGCACCTCGAACAGCTTTGACCGGCGCTACGTGCTTTGCGACCGACCGACAGTGATCACCGGCGGTGAATTGTCGCTCGACATGCTGGACCTGAAATACAACCCGACCGCGCGCACCTATACCGCGCCGCTGCAGCTCAAATCCTCGGGCGGCGTATTCATCGTCGATGACCTTGGCCGTCAGGCCGAACCGCCGCAGGCGCTGATCAACCGCTGGATCGTGCCGCTGGAAGAAAACAAGGATATTCTGGCGCTGCAATCGGGCGAGAAATTCGAAGTGCCCTTCGATACGCTGGTGATCTTCTCGACCAACTTCCACCCGAATGAGATTTTCGATAAGGCCGCCCTGCGTCGGATTTTCTTCAAGATCAAGATCGACGGGCCGAACCAGGAAGACTTCCTGAAAATCTTCGCCATGGTCGCGCGCAAGAAGGGCGTGCCGCTGGATGAAGCCTCGCTGGTGCATCTGCTCAAGAAGAAATACCCGACCATCGACAATATCTATGCCAACTATCAGCCGATCTTCCTGATCGAACAGATGATGGCGATCTGTGATTTCGAGGGCATTCCGTATCAGATGACGCCGGAGCTGATTGATCGCGCCTGGGCCAACATGTTCGTGCGTGACGAGAAAATCGTACACTAAGCGCCCGTTTGAAAATCTGTCTGAAATGATGCGCCGGAGCGGATTGGATTTCGCTCCGGCGCTCTTGTCTCCCCGCCCGGCCAGATCAGGGACGCGATCGGCCGGGCGATGGCCCTTGCGGCGCAGATCCGGGGCGCATGGGGCTATGCGCACCGGAACTGAGACGCAAAGGATCAGTCGGCAAAGACCAGACTGATGATCTTGTCCTGTTCGGCGCGGTCGCCATTGCTGAGCGCGGACAGCGTCTGGCTGCCCGTCGCCTCGATCCCGGCCGCCCCCAGCCGCTCCAGAACCACCTCGGTATCTTTCCCGGCCAGATCGGCCAGCGTTTCGATCCGCGCGCCATTCAGCGACATAAACACCGCGCGCATCCCTTCCGGGGCACTGCGCGTGCTACTAATCGGGATCGCGAAGCTCGCCACCGTCGCCACCGCTCCCAGCAGCATGACCCCAAGCCCGATGGGCTTGCGGAAATAGATCAGAAAGGCGCGGTAGTTCAGCGCCAGATGCAGCCCCACCGCAATGACCATCGCCATGCCGATCATCTCATGCGCGCCGCGCGTCAGCCCCGGCGATAGGTGGAAAAACAGCAAAATGCCCGACACGATGGTGATCAACCCGGTTGCAACGGTCAGCGGGGTCACCCAAGGGCGTAGTGATTTCATCACGGATCTCTCCAAATTCCAGTTCAAACCTGTCTGATACGGCTGGCCCCCGACATTCCGTCGCGCCTTTCGCAATATTTTTTTCGTGCTCCTGCATTTTCTTTGCCCCGGGCCAGACCTATCCTTGCGCCATGAACGTTCTGCCCGAGGTTTTTCAGCAATGGTTTGCCCGCAAAGGCTGGCAGCCGCACCCGCATCAGCTTGATATGCTGGTGCGCGGGGGCGAACCCGCCACGCTACTGATCGCGCCTACGGGCGGTGGTAAAACTCTTGCCGGTTTCCTGCCTACGCTCGCTGAACTTGTTGAAAACCCACAAGCGGGCTTGCACACGCTCTACATTTCGCCGCTGAAGGCGCTGGCCGCAGATATGCGCCGCAACCTGACCGGCCCGATCTCGGATATGGGCTTGGGCATCCGGGTCGACGACCGTTCCGGCGATACTTCGCAAACCCGCAAGAAAGCCCAGCGTGCCGACCCGCCGCATATATTGCTGACCACGCCTGAAAGCCTTGCGCTGCTGCTCTCCTACGAAGATGCGCCGCGCATGTTTGCCGGATTGCAACGCGTGGTGGTCGACGAGCTGCATGCGCTTGCCGAAAGCAAACGCGGCGATCAGCTCATGCTGCTGCTCACCCGATTGGAAGCCCTCGCCCCCGGTCTGCGCCGGGTCGGGCTTTCGGCCACTGTCGAAGATCCGCCCGCGCTTGCCCGCTATTTCCACCCCGAAGACTGCCCGGTGCTCACCGCCGATCCTGGCCCCGCCCCCGATATTTCCATGCTCACCACCGAAACCCCGCCGCCATGGTCCGGCGGCGGTGGACGCTATGCGATCCCCGAGGTTCTGGAAGAGGTAAAGCGCCATAAAACCACGCTTATTTTCCACAACACCCGCGCACAGGCCGAGATTTTCTTTCATCACCTTTGGCTTGCGAATGAGGAAAGCCTGCCCATCGGCATCCATCACGGCTCGCTCGCCCGCGAGGCGCGCGAAAAGGTCGAAGCAGCGATGCTCGCAGGCAGCCTCAAGGCCATCGTCTGCACCGGCACGCTCGATCTTGGCCTCGACTGGGGCGATGTCGATCTGGTTATTCAGGTCGGCGCACCGAAAAATGTGAAACGTCTGGTCCAGCGCATTGGCCGCGCCAATCACCGCTACAATGCCCCATCAAAAGCCATGCTCCTGCCCGCCAATCGCTGGGAGGTGATCGAATGTCAGGCCGCCATTGAAGCGGTGCATGCCCATGATCTTGATGGCGAGCCGCGCGGCCCCGGCCCGCGCGATGTGCTCTGCCAGCATATCCTGATCTGCGCCTGCTCTGCCCCGTTTGACCCCGATGCGCTCTATCGCGAAGTCACCCGTGCCGGGCCCTATGCCGCGCTCAGTCGCGCCGATTTCGATGCCTGCCTCGATTTCACCGCCACCGGCGGTTACGCCCTGCGTGCCTATGACCGCTGGCAGCGGCTCATGCTGAAGGGTGGGCTCTGGCGCTTGCGCGACCCGCGCGCCACCCAGCTCATCCGGATGAATCTGGGCACCATTCAGGATACCGACACGCTGAAAGTGCGCATGCGCGGCAGCCGCACCCCGCTGGGCGAGGTCGAAGAAGGCTTTGCCGCCTCGCTCACCCCCGGCGACACCTTCCTGATGGGCGGCAAAATCGTGCGTTTTGAAAGCCTCAAGGAAATGCATGTCGAGGTCAGCCGTGACCGGGGGCGCAAGCCAAAAGTCGCGGTGTTCATGGGCACGAAATTCTCCACCTCCACTCAGCTTTCCGCCCGCATTCTCAAGCTCTTACACCGTGGCGACCTCTCCGCCCTGCCGCCCCATACGCAAGACTGGATTCGCCTGCAGTCAGAGCAATCGCACCTGCCCCGCCCGGGCCGCATTCTGGTGGAAAGCTTCCCCTATGAGGGCCGCGCGCATAGCTGCATCTACGGCTTCGCCGGGCGCGGCGCGCAGCAAACGCTGGGCCTCTTGCTTACCCGCCGGATGGAACAGGCCGGGCTTGGCCCGCTGGGCTTCGTCGCCACCGATTACGCGACATTGATCTGGTCGCTTGAAGAAATCACCCACCCCGCGCCGCTTTTCAACCCCGATGGGTTGCGCGACGGGCTGGAAGGCTGGCTGGCCGAAAACGCCCTGATGAAACGCAGCTTCAAATCCGTCGCCACCATCGCCGGGCTCACCCCGCGCAATTTCCCGGGCAAGCGTAGCTCCGGTCGGCAGGCGACATTTTCCTCTGATATTCTCTATGACACCTTACGCAAATACGACCCCGATCACCTGCTGCTGGATGTCACCCGCGAAGAGGCGATGCGTGGGCTGATTGGCTTTGGCCGGATCGAAGAATTGCTCGCCCGCACCCGCGCTGAGGTCGATCATGTGGTCACCGATACCGTCACCCCCTTCGCCGCGCCGCTGTTTCTGGAGGTCGGCAAGGTACCGGTAGAAGGTGCCGAGCTGACTTTGGTCTGATACTTTTCATGTTATCTGACATAAGTCCGTTATTTCGCACATCTATTTGTTAAATATCAGTATTATCTGCACCACACTTGCATCACATCACCGCCCACCGCTTTGACCTCCGCCAAAGTAAAGCGCGGCGCTTCGGCCAACCGGCTGATCCCCAGCGCGGCCAGAGCGGGCCAGCCTTCGGCTCCCAGGGCGATCCCGGCGGAAAATACGATCAGCTCGTCGACCAGATCTGCCTCCAGAAGCGAAGCGGCCAATCCGCCCCCGCCTTCGCAGAACACCCGCGTCAGCCCGGCCTTGGCCAGCGCCTCCAGCGCCGATTTCACATCCACCTGCCCGGCGCTCACCGGGACTTCGAACAGCTTTGCACCAGCGGCTTGCCAATACGCGCGCCGCGCCGCCTCAGCCCGGTCGCCGTGCACCAGCCAGACCGGCACATCGCTTGCAGTACGGGACAGGTTGCTGCCTTCCGGCAGATCGAGATGGCGCGAAAGCACCACCCGCACTGGCTGATGCTTCGCCCCCATATCGCGCACATTCAGCGTCGGATCGTCGGCACGCGCCGTGCCCGCCCCGACCATGCCGTGGCAATGCGCCCATCAAGGGAAATTGCAAGTTTCAGAGTCACAAAGGGGCGTTCTTGTTCGATTTTCGCAAGAAACCCAGCCTGATCGCGACGTGCCTGATCTTCCAGAACCCCCGTAACCACCTCGATCCCGGCCGCACGCAACCGGGCAATCCCCTGCCCGTTCACCCGCGGATCGGGATCGCCCAGTGCCACCACGACCCGCGCCACACCCGCCGCAACCAGCGCATCCGCACAGGGCGGGGTTTTGCCGTGATGGGAACAGGGTTCTAGGGTGACATAGGCCGTGGCCCTGCGCGCGGCCTCACCCGCCTGCGCCAGTGCCACTACCTCGGCATGGGGCCGCCCACCGGGCTGGGTCCAGCCTCGCCCGACAATCCGCCCCGATTGCACGATCACGCAGCCCACCGCCGGGTTCGGCCAGGTATTGCCATGGCCCCGCCGCCCAAGCGCCAGGGCCAGTTTCATATAGCGTTGGTCGCTCACTCGTCGCCGGTCATCGCGCCGGGACGCAGCTCGCTGACGAATTTATCGAAATCGTCAGCCGCCTGGAAGTTCTTGTAAACGCTGGCAAAACGCACATAGGCCACAGTATCGATCCGGGCCAGCGTTTCCATAACGATCTCGCCGATCACCTTTGACGGGATGTCGGTATCGCCGAGGCTTTCCAGCCGCCGCACGATGCCGGAAATCATCTGATCGATGCGCTCCGGCTCGACCGGGCGTTTTTGCAGTGCCATGCGGATCGAGCGTTCCAGCTTGTCGCGGTCAAATTCTTCCCGGCGTCCGCTGGTTTTGATCACCACCAGATCGCGCAGTTGCACCCGCTCATAGGTGGTGAACCGTCCGCCACAGGCCGGGCAAAACCGCCGCCGCCGGATCGCAACATTATCCTCGGCAGGGCGAGAATCCTTCACCTGGGTATCAATATTCCCACAAAACGGGCAGCGCATTCTGGTCCCCTTTTCCTATCGCCTGATTTCTGCACCTCGGATAGTAGGTCTTCGCCCACTTATCCACAGGCACTATAGGGGGGCGCGTGGGTTTTGGGTAGTGTCAAAAACGCCCTACCAGATGCTGATTTCACCGTCTGATAGAGGCACCCCGCGAACCAACCGGCGAGCCAAAGTCAACCCAGCGTCCCCATGCCCCATCCTGCCATGCACCGATGTGTGTTATCATATACTCACAAATTAGTATGGGAGGGAGTAATGAGTGTCGCCCGTGTTACCGAACTTTCAGCAGGCTCACCCAAGAGCTTTGATGATGCCGTTGCCACCGGCATTGCCCGCGCGGCAAAGACCCTGCGCAATGTGAAATCTGCCTGGGTCAAAGGCCAGCAAGTCACCGTGACCCGTGGTGAGATCAGCGAATATCGCGTTGATCTCATGGTCACATTTGTGCTGGATGATTAGAGATTTAACGCATCAACGCCACGACTTCGCGCTGATGCGATCCGGCCCGATGTTCGAAAAGGTAAACTCCTTGCCACGTTCCAAGGGTGATTTGCCCGTGAATTATCGGAATAGTGATAGAAACCGGCAATAGCGCCGATTTGATATGGGCGGGCATATCGTCCGGCCCTTCATAGGTATGGCGCAGGTAATCCATCGCCGGATCCGTCGCAGGCGGGACCAGTCGGTGAAAAAACTCGGTCAGGTCGCCGCGCACCTCCGGATCAGCATTCTCCTGAATCAGCAGCGAGCACGAGGTATGGCGGACAAACAGGGTCAGCGCGGCCTCGTCGGCCCCAGCGCCCGAGACCCAGCGCACCAGGTCGCGGGTAAATTCATACAGCCCCGGACCCTGCGTTCTGATCACAAAACTGGTGTTCATTCTTGCCCCTCAAAGCGATTGGGCAGGCAGCCCCCTGCCCACCAGCCCGCTGATCTTACAAATATCTCTCTCAGCCCTGCCGCGCTTCATAAGCGGCGCGCGCGGCTTCCATTTCCGGCTGCACCTGCTGCGCCCAGTCGATCAGCGCGCCAAGCGGGGTCATCAGCGAGGCCCCCAACGGCGTTAGCTTATATTCCACGCTGGGCGGTTTGGTTGGAAAGACTTCGCGGGAAATCAGCCCGTCGCGCTCCAGATCGCGCAGGCTTTGCGTCAGCATCCGCTTGGAAATATCCGGCAGTGCCCGCGCGATCGCATTAAAGCGCTTCGGGCCATCCGATAGCTCGTTGATGATCAGCGTCGTCCATTTCGCCGCGATATGATCGAGCAGATTGCGCACCGGACAGGCCGACAGGTCGCCGGTCTTTTCCACCATCTGCAGCTTTGCCATCTCGTTCATAGGTTCCCTCCAGGTAACCTTGGCACGAAAATGTGCCTCCTTTCGCGCCGGATCAAAGGTCTCTAGATGAGACCTATATTCGATTCCAGACTAAAAGGAAATCACATGACACAGAAACTTCTGGTAGCAGGCGCAAGCGGTCAACTCGGCACGCTGGTGATCGAGCATCTGAAAACCCTCGTCCCCGCGGCAAACATCGTCGCCCTGGTGCGCTCTGAAGACGCCGCCGCGCGCTATGCCGCTGACGGGATCGAAACCCGCAAAGGCGATTACACCGACCGCGCCAGCCTCGACGCCGCCTTTCAGGGCATCGACCGGCTGCTGCTGATCTCGTCCTCCGCCGTGGGCGAACGCGTGGCGCAGCATCAAAATGTGATCGACGCCGCCAAGGCCGCCGGTGTGGGCTTTGTAGCCTATACTTCGATCCTGAACGCCGACAGCTCGAAAATGATCCTTGCCGGTGAGCATCAGGCCACCGAGGCCATGCTGGCCGAATCCGGCTTGCCCCACGCCCTGCTGCGCAACGGCTGGTACAGCGAAAACCTGCTGGGCGGCATCGGCGGCGATCTGGCCATGGGTCAGCATTTCGGTGCGGCGGGCGAAGGCAAATTCTCCACTGCCACCCGTCAGGACCTCGCCGAAGCTGCCGCCGTGGTGCTGGCAGGCGGCGATCATGCGGGCAAAGCCTATGAGCTTGCGGGCGACGACGCCTTCACCCTGGCCGAGCTTGCCGCAACCATCGCCGATGCCTCGGGCAAACCGGTGGCTTATGTCGACATGCCGCAGGATGCCTTCACCCAGGCTCTGGTGGGCGCTGGCCTGCCCGAAGGCTTTGCCGCCGTTCTGGCCGATAGCGATGCGCAGGCCGCCACCGGCGCGCTCTATTCGACCAGCAAAGCCCTTTCCACCCTCATCGGTCGCCCGACCACCCCGATTGCCGACAGCGTGAAAGCCGCGCTGAGCACCCTCGGTTGAGCGGAGACATAGCTATGATGAAACGCAATATTGCAGCGCTGGCGCTGGCCGCCTCGCTGGTGCCGGCTCTGGGCATGGCCCAATCGGCGCGCGAGGTCGTTCTGGCCGGGCTGGACGCGGTGTTCGTGCACCCCGATCCGGCAGCAATCGACACCTATTTCGCCACGGATTACATCCAGCACAATCCGATGTTCCCCAATGGCAATGACACGCTGAAGGGCTTCGCCGCAGCTCCCGCCGATGGCTTCAATTACCAGATCGGCAATGTGGTCGCGGATGAAGACACGCAGATGGTCGCCGTGCATTTCCGCGTCGAAGGCTTTGGTCCGAAACCGATGGTGGGCTTCGATATGTTCCGCGTCAAAGATGGCAAGATCGTCGAGCATTGGGACGTGCTGCAGGAAGACGTCGCCGAGACGGCCAGCGGCAACCCGATGTGGACCCCGGCGGCGGAATAATCTGACCGAAATCTCGGGTGGGGCGGTTCGCCGCCCTGCCCCCTCTCCGCCTTAGCGGAAAATCCCCTCGCCCATCTGGTCGATAAAGGTCTTGGCCTTGCGCAGGCTGATCTCGCGCGCTTCGTCTTCCGATTGCGAGGTATCGGCGCGGATCATCTGATGGGTTTTCAGCTCGCCACCGACCTCTTTTTCGATCCGGGCGGCGACGCGATATCCGCCCGATTCCTTGATCGGCTCGGGATAGATCCGAAAATCGTTATACAGCTCCGGCTGCACCTCGGGAGCCGCGCGCCCGCCGAAAAGTTTGGAAAAGAGTGCCATGATTGCCCCCGGTTATCGCCTGCTGTTGCTTGGGATGATTGTGACCGCTCCGGCGCGCGGGGGCAAGAGCTGTGCCGATTTCAGCCCAGCACCCGCAGCACCCAGCCCAGCCCATAGGCCCCGGCGCAGATCAACGTGATGATGGGCAGCCCCCGGGCGAAAGCGCCCCACGACCAGCCCGGCACGGCCGCCGACTGCCCCTGATCCTGACCCCGGCGCGGCCGAAACTGCCACGCCGCCGCCCCCAGCAGCACAAAGGGCACCACCACGATGCCCGACACGCCCATATAGCCCAGAACGGCCAGAGCAATGAGAAGAAGCCCACCAATCATGCACCCGTTCTCGCGCCATTCAACGGCAAAGGCAATCGCGACCCAGAGACGCGGGGGGCCCTCTTACCTCACCTAAGCAGGGCGCGCGCCTGCCCCGGGATGGCGCTCCCATGCTTGTGAGTTGCGCCATTTATGCCGGCCACAAACTGCCTGCCTCCGAGCGGATTGCAACACCAGCAAAAGCGCCAGCCCGCCCGGATCG
>JARRIY010000136.1:0-14857 GCA_037379985.1 Maritimibacter sp. | reverse complement strand
GTCAAGCCAGAGAACTTCAGATTGCGCTTCACGACTACGTGCGAGACCTGAAGGAAGAACTAGCTGACTTGCGTAATTTTCGGCTTTGGATCACCACATTCTCGTTTGTTATGTCGCTCGGCCTGTACTTCCTCTTGTTCAATTGCATGGTCATGCATCCCCAATGGTTTGTGGCACTGGATGGACACTTGCAGGTGTCACTCATAGCCGCGATAGGTGGCGGCGCGGTCCTTCTGATGTCATTGCTGCTTCGAGGTGTATATCGGAGCCGACACGAACGGAATCATGGAGAAATGCTGCCTGAGGCCGTAAAAATAGGACTGGAGGCGTTGAGGCCACAAGGCGGGGCATAACCTCCTCGAAAAAGGGGGGCTGTCACCAGCGCGACAAACCCGGCCCTCCTACCGCCTCGACCGATCCAGCGCCTCCTGCATGGTCTTCCCCGCCGCCACCCCGTCGCGCACCGCCTCGATCTCGGCATTGACCCGATTGACCCGCGCGATCTGCATCTGGGCATAAGTCGCCAGCACCCGGTTGATCCGTTCCTGATAGCCCTTGCCCATGGCCCGGAAATACTTCGCCACGCTCTCATCGAGCCGGATGGTGACCTTCACCTTCGGCTCCTCCACGTCGATATCCTGCTCCAGAACCGCCCAGGCGGCGGGGACCTCTCTCTTCAGATCATAGACCCAGATCGGCGTGTAATAGAGTTCCAGCGAGCGTTTGCCGAGCCTTTCCCAGGCCAGCCTTTCGCTGCGGGTGAGGGTTCTGCGAGGTTTGGATTCCCATGTCATGCGCCCAGCCTCGCACTAGGCGGTTAACGCCCAATCTCCGATGCGTTCGCCATACGCTTTGCCGACAGGGTGCCGACGCAATGCATACCGGCATTTTCCAGCAAATTCAGCCTCCTAACCCGCCGAGTGCCGGTTAATGGTGGCAGGCCTCAATCCCCCCGTCACACGCAGTGAATATCCGCATCCCCGGCGATGATCTGGCCGATCCTTGCAGCTTTGTGTCCGGCCTTCTGCAGCTGCTCCACCAGCGCATCGGCCTCATCCGCCGCAACCGCCGCCAACAGCCCTCCGGCGGTTTGCGGGTCGTGCAGCAGCGCGCCAAGCCCGCCTGCAATCCCAAAGACAGGTGTCGCGGCGGCGTTGGCCTCATAGATCGACGAGCGTTCCCCCGCCTCTGCCAGCGCCAGCGCACCGTCATAGAGCGGTAAGCTCTCGGGGGAAATTTCTGCTGCCACATCAGAGGCTTCGCAGATTGCCATCAAATGGCCCGCGAGCCCAAAGCCGGTGACATCGGTCATCGCATGGGCCCCGCGCAGGATCTCGGCCGCATCGCCCTGCGGGGTGGCCATGACCTCAAACATCGCCGCCACATGCCGCCCATCGGCGCGCCCGCCCATCTCGGCAGCCAGCAATGTGCCGGTGCCCAGCGGCCGAGTGAGGATCAGCGCATCGCCGGGTTTTGCTCCCGCATTGGTGATCGGTTCGCCGTCCATGAGGCCAGTGATGGTGAAGCCCAGCGTCATCTCCGCGCCCATGGTGGAATGCCCGCCGACAATCGCCGCCCCCGCCGCGCCGAACACCTCGCCTGCCGCCTCCATCACCTCCGCCATGCTGCGCGCCTGTAGCGGCTGGGCCATGCGCGGCAGGATCACACTGGCCAGCGCCGCCTGCGGCTTCGCCCCCATCGCCCAGATATCGCCAAGCGCATGCACGGCGGTGATCCGGGCCAAAAGTCCGGCATCGAGGGTGAAAGCGCGCAGGTGATCGGTGGTGATCACCTGTTTCGCCCCGCCGACGGCCAGCACGGCGGCATCGTCGCCCGGGCCGGTCAGCACATCCTCGCGCGGGGTGGCGGGCAGTGCGGCCAAGGCCTCGCCCAATGTGCCCGGGCCAATTTTCGAGCCACATCCGGCACATAGCGGCTTGTGGTGGTGCTGAAGTTCTTCTGACACGCCCTCGGTCACCGGGTTCGGCATCGGCAGCTCGCGCATTTTCGGCAGCTCATGAAACATCCGCATGAATTTCGTGTCGATGCGGTTCTTCCATTGCCACAGCAGCGGGCCCGACACCGTCCGCCCCCATTTTTCCGCCAGTGCAGATTTCCCGCCCAGCGAGATCAGCTTCAAATAATCCTTCTGCGGTTGATAGGCATGGGTCTTGGCTCCGGTCAGCACGGCGCGCAGATTGTCGAAGAGCACCGGGCCGGAACGCACCGCATAAACGCCCGCCTTGGGGCGCGGGGCGTGAGTCATATAGGCGCAATCGCCAACGGCGAAGAGATCCCAATGCCCTTCCACGCGCAGATTACTGTCGACCCGCACTTCGCCCGCCTCGGTCAGGGGCAGGGGGCTGTCGGTCATCACGCTATGGGCATAGGCCCCGGCGGTGCCGACGGTAAAGCCGCTGGGCACCAGCGTGCCGTCATCCAGCTCGGCCCCTTCTGCGGTCAGGCGGGTGACGGTCTTGCCGGTATGGATCGCGACCCCATGCGCCTCTAGCGCCGCGCGCAAACGGCGGGTGGTTTCGGGGTTCTTGCCGGCGATCTCGCCCCCGGCTTCGATGATCGAGACGTGAACCGCTTTGCCCACATCGCGGCGCAGGGCGTGGGCCATGGCGAGCGCCAGCTCTACCCCGGCCACACCGCCTCCGATCACCGCAACCTCTGGAGCCTTTTCGCCCGCAGTCGCGGCTGCCAGAAAGTCCCGCCAGCGCTGGGTGTAGAGGTCAAGCGGCTTGGCACCGGTACCAAACGCGGCAAAGCCTTCGATGCTGGGCATCTCGGTGTGAATGCCCACATCAATCGAGGCCACGTCATAGGAAATCTCGCCACGCCCCTCGACATGCACGGTTTTCGCCACCGGATCGATGTGGCTGGCCTTGCCCAGAATCAGCCGCGCCCCGGCAAAGCGGGCAAGCTGCACGAGGTCGATATCCAGCGCCTCGCGCGAATAATGCCCGGCGATATGCCCCGGCAGCATCCCGGAATAGGGCGCGGTGGGGCTGGGGTTGATGATCGTGACCCGCGTGCCTTCCAAGGGGTCCATCCCCCACATTCGCGCCACCAGCGCATGAGCGTGACCGCCGCCGATCAACACAAGATCGCGGGTTTGGGGGAGGGGCATCTGCATCATCTGGGGCACCTTTCACCGATTGCTTGCCTCTTTCGATACAGGGGCGAAGGCGATGCGCCAAGGCGACAGCACGCCGCGAGGCTTGTTTGCCGATGCCGCGCGCCCATATCCAGGCGAATACCGCAAAAAATGCACGGCCGGAAATTTAGTTCAGAATGTTCAGTCTGTATTGAACGATCCTCATACCTCTTGTATAGCCCGCCCGATGACGACACCGAGCGAACAGTTTATCGAACAGATGGGGCTTATCGCCCAGACCGATGGCACGCCGCGGATTGCGGGCCATATTCTGGGCTATCTGATCGTTGAGGGCGAGCCACGCACGCTTACCCAGATGACCGACGCCCTGAAGATTTCCAAAGCCTCGGCCAGCACCAATGCGCGGCTGTTGGAGCTGCGTGGCGCGGTGCGGCGGGTTTCGCCGATGGGCCAGCGTCAGGACGCCTATGTGGCGCAGGACGAGCCGGGGCTGCAAACCCTGCAAGGTATGGCGCAGCGTTTTCAGGCCAATGCCGAAACGATCGATACGATTGCTGAAACGTTTCCCGAACGCGATGCATCGGCCTGCGAGCGGGTCCGGAAAATTGCCGAGTTTTACCGCAACTCGGCCGCGTTTCTCGAAGAATGGTTCACGCGTATGGCAGCCTCCCCCTGCCAGGACGCGCGCGACACAGAAAAAGAGTAAGACAATGAGCAAAGATACCGCCAAGCCCGATTGGGCGATGAACAAGCGCGAGCGCGCCAATGCCGAACGCGTGGCACAGGGGCTGAAGCCCAAACGGGGCCGGGGCTGGATGTGGTTTGTCGGCTTCGTGGTTGTTGCCGCGGGTGCGGGCGGTTGGTTCGTGCAAAGCGGTAAATATGCTGAAATGCAGGCGGCGCGGGCCGAAGCTGCGGCCGAAGCCGAAGCTGATGCGGCGGCGCGGGCAGCCCGGGCGGCGATCATCCATCTGGCCTCGTTTGAAGTGACCACGATCACCCCGGCAACGCTCAGCGAAACTCTGAAAGTCACCGGCTCGCTGTCGCCGGTGCGTCAGGTCGCGCTGTCGGCTGAGGTGTCTGGCCGGGTGGTTGAAGTCAATGTGCGCGCGGGCGATGCGGTCAAGGCGGGCGATGTTCTGGTGCGCTTCGATACCGAAACGCTCGACAGCCAGATCGCGCAGGCCAAGGCCAATGCCGAGGCCACGCGGGTGCAGCTTGATCAGGCGCGCTCGGATTTCGACCGCACCAATGATCTGGTGTCAAAAGGTTTGGCCGCGAGCAATTCGCTGGATCGCGCCGCAATTTGCCGGAACCGGGTCGCCGCTGATCACGCAGGTCGATATGACCTCGCTGGAAATGGACGCGACCGCGCCGGTCTCCTTTGCGCCCGAGCTGGGCGTCGGGCTGAGCGTGGATATTTCCGTCGAAGGCTTTGGCGACAGGCAGTTCACCGGCACAATCGCGCGGCTGAACCCGGTGGCCAATGCCGGTAGCCGGATGCTGCCGGTCTATGTGACGCTGAGCAATGAAGACGGCGCGCTGCGCGGCGGCATGTTTGCCACCGGGCGGATCGTGCTGGAAGCCCGCCCCGATGGCATTGCGGTGCCGCCGGGGGCGATCCGCCGCGATGCCGATGCGACCTATGTGCTGGTGATCGAGGATGATCACGTCACGCGCCATGAGATTGAGACTGTGCGCAGTTGGGATGGCGGCGCGCTGGAGGAAGTCACCGGGCTGGAGCCGGGCGATATGGTGGTCACAGAGCCGCTGCCGGAACTGAAAGCCGGAGACCAGATCAAACTGGACGGCATGTCAGATGAGGCCGAGCAATGATCCTTACCCGTATCTCGGTTTCGCAACCTGTCTTTGCCACCATGATCATGCTTGCCATGGTGGTGATCGGGGCGTTTTCCTATACGCGCATCCCGATTGAGCGCTTTCCGAATGTCGACTTCCCGATTGTTGCGGTGGTCGCCTCCTATCCCGGCGCGCAGCCGGAAGCGGTGGAAAGCGATGTGATCAAGCCCATCGAAGATGCGGTTGCCACGCTGTCGGGGATCGACAAGATCCAGTCGACCGCCCGGACCGGCTCGTCGCTGATCATCATCCAGTTTGAGCTCGACGTGCAATCTTCCGAAGCCGCCCAGCTGGTGCGCGACAAGGTGGCCCAGATCCGGCTCATGCTGCCCAGCAGCATGGACGATCCGCAGGTCTTGCGGTTCGACCCCGCCGCGATGCCGATCATGTCCATCGGGATCAGTTCCGACACCTATGATATTGGCGAGCTGACGGCATTGACCGAAGACGTGATCGCCAAACGGCTGGCGAATATCCATGGCGTTGGTCAGGCCACCGTTGTGGGCGGGCGTCCGCGTCAGGTGGCGGTGGATATGGATCCCGACCGGCTGACCGCGCTGTCGGTGGGCGTGTCCGAGGTTTCGCAGGCGCTGTCAGGCGAAAACCGCGACATTCCTGCGGGCGAGATTTCCGGTGCGCTGTCGACAACCTCGGTGCAGGTGGAAGGGCGGCTGCCCTCGATCCGCGCCTTTGAGGATGTGATCGTGGCGCGTCGTGGCGGGCAACCGATCCGGCTGGGCGATATTGCCATGGTGCAGGACCGTCTGGCCGAGGCGACATCGCTGGCCATCATCGACGGGCGCAATGCGCTGGCGGTGGATGTGGTGAAAACCCAGGGGGCCAATACGGTCGATCTGGCGGAACTGATCGAAAAAGAAGTCGTGGCGATGAACAGCGAAGAGCAGTTCAAAGGCGTGACCATCGATATTCTGCGCAACAACGCCACGCCGGTGATCGACAGCTTCCACTCGGTGCAGGATATGATCCTGGAAGGCGCCGGGCTGGCAGTGCTGATCGTGTTCCTGTTCTTGAACTCCTGGCGCTCGACGGTGATCACCGGGCTCACCCTGCCGATCTCGCTGATCGGCACGATGACGGCGATCTATTTCCTCGGCTTCACGCTCAATGTGATCACCTTGACCTCACTGTCGCTGGCAGTGGGGATCCTGATCGACGATGCCATCGTGGTGCGGGAAAACATCATGCGGCATCTGCATATGGGCAAGGGGCACAAACAGGCGGCGCTGGACGGCACGAATGAGATCGGGCTGGCGGTGCTGGCGACGACGCTTTCCATCGTTGCGGTGTTCCTGCCCGTGGCTTTCATGTCGGGCATCATCGGGCGGTTCTTCCTGCAATTCGGGATTACCGTGTCGGTGGCCGTGCTGATTTCGCTTTTCGTCTCGTTCACGCTCGACCCGATGCTGTCATCGGTCTGGTATGATCCGGCGGCGGATGACAAAACCAAGCGCTGGTTCATCGCGCGGCTGGTGCAGAAATTCGACAATATGTTCACCGCGCTGGGCAATGCCTATTCGCGGCTGCTGAAAAAGGCACTGAAATATCGCAAGACCACGGTGATGATCGCCGCTGCCGCCTTTATTGGCGGGCTGGCCCTGTTTCCGAAGGTGGGGGCAGAGTTCCTTCCCTCTGCCGATACCGGGGAATTCCAGATCGACCTGTCGCTGCCGGTTGGGGCGTCGCTGGAGCGGACCGAGGCCAAGATCGCTCAGGTCGAAGCGCTGTTGCGCGAGGATTTCCCCGAGGTGAAAGGCACCTATGCGACGGTGAATTCCGGCACGAGTGCTGGCTATAACAACGCCACCATCGTGGCGCTGCTGGTGCCGAAAGACGAGCGGACGCGTACCCCGCAGGAATTGACCGGTCCGGTCCGTGAGGCTTTGCGGTCGATCCCCGGAGCGCGGTTCAGCACCGGCGCTTCCAACGGCATGGGGCCGGTTGCCCCGGCCTTTGAGGTCAGCATCTATGGCCCCAATTTGGACGTTCTGGAACGGCTGGCGGGTCAGTTGAAAGCCAATCTGGCGGCTATTCCGGGCGTGGTCGATGCGACCACATCGCTGGATGATCCGCAGCCCACTCTGGGGGTGCAGATCGACCGCGATACCGCCTCTGATCTTGGCGTATCGCTGGGGCTGGTGGGCGATACGCTCAGCCCGATGCTGGGCGGGCAAACTGTCTCGCAATGGACCTCGCCGCAGGGTGACAACCTGGATGTGGTCGTGCGTCTGCCGCAGGCGGCGCGCTCGGATGCCTCTGTGCTGGGGGCTCTGCCGATTGCGCAGGCAGGCGGGGCTGGCGTGATCCGGCTTGACCAGATCGCCCAGATCGAACCCTCGCAGGCGGCGGGCGAGATCAATCGCGAGGATCGTGAACGGGCCGTGAGCATCTCGGCCAATTTCGATGGCGCGACGCTTGGCGAGCTGAACCCGCAATTGCAGGCCGCGATGGATGCGCTCGATATCCCTCCGGGTTACCGGATCAACACCGGTGGCGATGCCGAACAGATGAACGATGTGATGACCTCGGGTGCTTCGGCGCTGGGGCTGGCGGTGATCTTTATCTACATCGTGCTGGCCAGCCAGTTCGGATCCTTCCTGCAACCCTTCGCGATCATGTCCTCGCTGCCCCTGTCTCTGGTCGGGGTGATGCTGGGGCTGCTGGTCTTTGGCACCACGGTGAACATGAACTCCATCATCGGGTTCATCATGCTGATGGGGCTGGTCACCAAAAACGCCATTCTGTTGGTGGATAATGCCAATCAGCGGGTGCGTGAGGGCAGCAATCTTTATGATGCGCTGGTCAGTGCGGGCCGGACCCGGTTCCGCCCGATTGTGATGACCACGCTGGCGATGATCTTTGGCATGATGCCGCTGGCGCTCAGCCTGCATGGCGGCGCTGGCGAGAACTCGTCGATGGCCCATGCGGTGATCGGCGGGCTGATCTCATCGACGCTGCTGACCCTTGTGGTGGTGCCGGTGGTGCTGACCTATCTGGATGGCTTCGGGCGGTTTGTTTCGCGCTTCCTGCCTTCGGCGCCGGAGCATGAACCAGGGGAATAACCGGGCACAGTAATCGCCATGTAATTGAAGTCAGGCCGGGCGGTGACAGAGATGTCGCCGCCCGGTTTGCATTTGGGTGATTCTCTTGTGGACCTGCAATGCGAATAATGATTATACATCATAACCATGTGGGGCTAGATGTGTCGTTATGTCGCGAGGGCCGCCAGTTCTGAGGAGACGCTGGGGGGCAAGGACAGCAAGATAGGGCGCACATAGTACTATAATGCCAGTCGAACGGTCTTTCGGCGGGCACAAAGGGAGGAAAATAATGACCAAACGCAATACGATTCTCGGTCTCGCTGCGGGCGTTGCTGTGTCGGCGCTCAGCGCCGGGGCGGCCTTTTCGCAGGAGGTCACCCTGAAGCTTGAACACTTCCTGCCGCCGCAGGCCAGCGTGCCGCGTCTGGTGCTGGATGTCTGGGCTGACAATGTCGAGAAAGATTCCGATGGCCGCATCAAGGTCGAACGCTACGCTACCATGGCGCTGGGCGGCACCCCGCCGGAGCTGATCGATCAGGTCGCCGACGGTATCGTCGATCTTGGCTGGACCGTTGTGGGCTATTCCCCGGGCCGGTTCCCGACCACCGAAGTATTCGAACTGCCCTTCAACGTGTCGGATGCTCGCGAAGCCTCCTGTGCATACTGGAAAATGTATGACGAGCACATGAAAGACGGTGAATTCTCGGATTACAAAATGATCGGCACCTGGGTGCATGGTCCGGGCATGGTGCACACCAACGAGCCGGTGATTGAGCCGGGCGATCTGCAAGGGATGAAAATCCGCGGCGGCTCGACCTCGGTGAACGCGCTTCTGGAAGCCGTTGGCGCCACCCCGGTGGGGATGCCGGTTCCGGCCGTGTCGGAAGCTCTGTCGAAAGGCGTGATCGACGGCACCACCATTCCGTGGGAAGTGACCCCGTCGCTGAAAGTGCCGGAACTGGTGCATAACCACACCGAATTCAGCGGCAAGATGCTCTACACGCTGACCTTCGTTCTGGTGATGAACAAGGACAAGTACGACAGCATGCCGGCTGATCTGCAAAAGGTCATCGACGACAATTCGGGTCTGAGCTTCTCGGTCTTCGCCGGTGGCACGCAGGCCGATGCCGATGCTCCGGCGCGTCAGATCGCTGTGGATCTGGGCAACAACATCATCAGCCTTGATGAAGCCCAAACCCAGCCCTGGATTGAACTGGCCAAGCCGATTGCCGGTGAATGGGTCGCCAAGATGGACGGCATGGGTGCCGACGGTCAGGCTCTGTTCGACGAAGCGCAATCGCTGATGGCGTCCTGCGGGGCCGATATGGCCAGCATCGACACCTACGGTTCGCACTAAACCGAACGACAGGCGCGGCGGGCTGACCTGCCGCGCCTTTGCTTTTGCCTGCGGGCGAAAGCCGGATTTCAGGATAGACACATGCACCGCTACTTTCTCGGATTGTCGAGAGCCATGGCGATTGCCGGGGGCTTTGTGCTTAGCCTGCTGGTGGCCATCGTGGTGATCTCGATTGTCGGACGCGAGCTAAACGGCTTTCTGCACGATGACTTCATGCAGACCTATATGTCAGGCTTTGCCAACTGGATGCTCGACGCGCATCTGCCCGGTCTCTGGGGACCGATTGAGCTTGGCCCGATCAATGGCGATTATGAGCTTGTCGAGGCCGGTATGGCCTTCACCATTTTCGCCTTCCTGCCGTTGGCACAGATCACAGGATCGCATGCCTCGGTCGATATTTTTGTCAGCTGGCTGCCGGAAAGTGCCGACCGGGTGCTGACCATGCTGATCGAGATCCTCTTTGCCGTGGTGCTGGTGGTGGTCGCCTGGCAGCTCTGGCTGGGAACGCTCAGCAAGATGGATCGCGGACAAACCACCTTCCTGCTGCAATTCCCGCTTTGGTGGCCCTATGCGCTGAGCGTAGTGGGCGCCGTCGCGGCAGCTGTGGTGGCAGTCTATATGGCGCTGGTGCGCATCTATGAAGTGGTGACGAAACGCCATGTGGTGCCGGCCGGCGAGGGAGCAGAGCATTGACGAATATTGAAATTGGCCTGTGGTCCTTCCCGGCCCTGATGCTGGCAATCTTTCTGCGCGTGCCGATTGGGCTGGCGATGTTTCTGGCCGGATTTTTCGGGCTGGGGTTGGTGAATGACGGCTTTTCCATCGCGCTGGCGAAGATGAAAAGCGAAGCCTACACCACCTTCTCTTCCTACTCGCTGTCAATTGTGCCGATGTTCCTGTTGATGGGGCATTTCGCCACCATTGGCGGCATGAGTCAGGCGCTGTTCCGCGCCGCCGAAGGCTGGCTGGGCCACCGCAAGGGCGGCGTGGCCATGGCGGCTATCGGGGCCTGTGCTGGCTTCGGCGCAATCTGTGGCTCGTCGCTGGCGACCGCCGCCACGATGGGGCGCACCGCGCTGCCGGAACTGCGCCGCTACGGCTATTCCGGCGGGTTCTCCACTGCCACGCTGGCCGCAGGCGGCACGCTGGGCATTCTGATCCCGCCGTCCGTCGTGCTGGTGATCTATGCCATTCTGGCCGAGCAGAATATCGCCAAGCTGTTCCTTGCTGCCGTGGTGCCGGGGCTGCTGGCCGCGCTGGGCTATATCCTTGCGATCTCGATCTATGTGCGGCTGAACCCCGAAAGCGCCGGGATCCGTGAACCCGCGCCCTATTCGGAACGCTTCCGCGCGATCTTTGAGGTCTGGCCGGTGCTTCTGGTCTTTGGCCTTGTTGTCGGCGGCATCTATGGTGGCCTCTTCACCCCCACCGAAGGCGCGGCTGTCGGGGCCATCGGTACCGGGCTGATTGCCTTTGCCAATAAGGGGCTGAACTTCAAGGAACTGATGGGCGCTTTTACCGCCACCGCGCGTTCGACCGCGATGATCTTTTTCATCGTGCTGGGGGCCGGGTTTTATAATGGCTTTCTGGCCGTCACGCAGGTGCCGCAGACCATGGCCGATTGGGTTGTCGCTCAGGGTTATAGCCCCTGGACCGTGCTGATCATCATTCTGGTCTTCTACCTCGTTCTTGGCTGCCTGATGGACAGCCTGTCGATGATCCTGCTGACCATTCCGATCTTCTACCCGATCATCTCGGTGCTGGATTTCGGGCTGGTGGATTTCGTGCAGCTGCAGGCCGCCGAAGCCAACAAGATCATTGCGGCAGGTGTGCCTGCGGATGTGGGGCCGGATATGCTGGCCGCGATCAAAGCATCGCTTGCCGATGGCATCGCGCTGACCAAGGATCAGGCCCGCGCGCTGGGCGTGCATATGAGCGAAGGCCGCGCCAATATGATCGGAGTGGAGCATACCGCGATCTGGTTCGGCGTCCTCGTGCTGATCGTGGTCGAGGTCGGGCTGATCACCCCGCCGGTGGGGATGATCCTGTTCATCATCAACGCGATGGATCGCCGTACCCCGATTGTCGAAACCTACAAGGCCGTGCTCTATTTCATCACCTCCGACCTGATCCGGGTTGGGCTGTTGTTGATGTTCCCGGCCATTACGCTCTTTCTTCTGCCCTCATAGCAGGGCAGAAGGGCCACACCCGCTTCGGCGGGCGTCGGCGTTTCTAATGGGTATGAAATATAACAGTTATTGGTAATAGTGATGCGGACAGATCGACAGATGGAAGAAAGACAAAACCATGACTGAAGAGCTTCTGAAAATCGACCTGTCGGATGACGGGATTGCAACTCTGACCATGAACCGCCCGGGCAAGCGCAACGCGATGTCGGATCAGCTGCTAGAGGCGCTTGATGGGTTTTTCAAAGCCCCGCCCGAAGGGGTGAAAGCTGTGGTTCTGACCGGAACGGAAGGGCATTACTGCTCTGGCCTCGATCTGTCCGAACATGTGGCCCGCGACGCCGAAGGCACGATGCGCCATTCGCGTGGCTGGCATGTGATCATGGACCGGATCCAGTTCGGCGGGTTGCCGGTGATCTCGGCCATGTTCGGTGCGGTGATCGGCGGCGGGTTGGAGCTGGCCAGCGCCACCCATGTGCGTATTGCCGAACCTTCGACCATTTTCCAGCTGCCCGAGGGGCGGCGGGGCATTTTCGTCGGCGGTGGTGCCTCTGTGCGGGTGGGCCGCATTCTGGGCGGCGACCGGATGATCGAAATGATGCTGACCGGGCGCAAATATTCCGCCGAAGAGGGCCGCGAGCTGGGGCTGGCGCATTATGCGGTGGGCGAGGGCGAGGCCCTGCCGATGGCGCAGGATCTGGCCCGCAAGATCGCCAGTAACGCGCCCCTGTCGAATTACATCATGATCCAGGCCCTGTCGCGGATCGAGGATATGGCCAAGGCCGATGGCCTCTTCACCGAAAGCCTCTGCGCCGCGCTGACCCAGACCAGCCCCGATGCGGTTGAAGGCTTGCAAGCCTTCCTGCAAAAACGCGATCCGAAGTTCGGTTGAGCCATGGCGGTGAGCGGAACAGATAAAACCGGACAGCCTGCGGGGCGGCGCATCGTCGAGACCACGCTGCGCGCGTTCACCGGCTATAATATGAAACGTGCCTTCATCGTGATGCAGGCCGATGTCATCCGCGCGCTGGAGCCCTTTGGGCTGCGCATGGTGACCTATTCCTCGCTCTGCATGATCGGCGACAATCCGGGGCTGAGCCAAAGCCAGCTTGCCGGGGCTCTGGCGATTGAGCGCCCCAATCTGGTGGTGATCGTCGATGAGCTGGAGCGGCGCGGTCTGATCAACCGCGACCGGGTGCCGACCGACCGGCGCACCTATGCGCTGCGGTTGACGGATGAGGGCGCGCGCTTGCTGGCGCAGGCTTCTGAGGCTGTCCGTGCCCATGACGCGAAAATGACGGCGGGAGTTACTCCTGAAGAGGCAGAGGTTCTGATCGCCGCTTTGAGGAAGATCGAAAAGAACTGATCAATACCTCAGGCCACGCCATGGCGGTGCGGCTTGAGGTGAGCTGAGGGTCTGAGCATGAAGCCTTTCGCCGCCCCCGTGGCCGACATCCTGTTTTCATTCAACCACGTGGCCGATGCGTCGCGTGTGCCGGGCTATGATGCAGACATGGCGACGGCGCTGGCCGAGCATTTCGCCAGCTTCGCCGAGGGGGTGATCGCGCCGATCAATGCCCCCAGCGATGTGGAGGGGGCAAAGCTCGTAGACGGTCGGGTGCATCTGCCTGAGGGCTACAATACGGCCTATCGGGCCTTTGCCGAGCAGGGCTGGACGGCGCTGACGGCCCCGGAAGCCTATGGCGGACAGGGGCTGGATGCGATGACCGGCGCGATCATTTCGGAGATCGAGACCGGCGCCAGTCAGGCCTTCAACATGCTGGTGAACCTCACCCCCGGTTCGATCCGTACGCTGATGGCATTCGGCAGCGACGACCAGCGCGCGCGGTTCATCCCGCCGCTGGCCGAGGGGCGCTGGCTGGGCACGATGTGCCTGACCGAGCCGGGCGCCGGATCTGACCTTGGCCGGGTGCGCACGCGCGCGGTGCAGGCGGGCGAGCATTATGCGATCATCGGCGAAAAGATTTTCATCTCGGGCGGCGATCAGGATATTTCCGACGGCATCTTTCACCTCGTTCTGGCCCGCACCGGCGCGGCGGAAGACGGGGTAAAGGGGCTATCGCTGTTCGCCTGCCCGTCGGAACTGGCGGATGGCAGCCGCAACGCGATCCGGGTGACCCGGATCGAGGAAAAGATGGGGCTGCACGCTCAGCCTACTTGCCAACTGGTGTTTGACGGCGCGACTGGCGAGCTGATCGGGCGCGAGGGCGAGGGGCTCAAAGCCATGTTCACCCTGATGAACCACGCCCGCATCGACGTGGCGCTGCAGGGCGTGGCGCAGGCTGCCCGCGCGCATGATATTGCCAGCGCCTATGCCGCTGAGCGGGTGCAAGGGCGGGGGCCGGATGGCGCGCCCGTGACCATCGACCAGCACGCCGATGTGCGCCGGATGCTCGACGAGATCGACGCTGCCGCGCTGGGCGGGCGGGCGATGACCCATCTGGCGCTGGTGACGATGGAGGCGGGCGACGATCCTTGGCTGGTGGAATTTCTCACCCCGGTGATCAAGGCGCATTGTTCGGAAGCTGCGCTGCGGGCCGCCGAGAGCGCGATGCAGGTGCTGGGCGGCTATGGCTATCTAACCGAATACGGGGTGGAGCAGATCTACCGCGATGCCCGGATCACCGCGATCTATGAGGGCGCCAATGGCATCCACGCGCTGGCGCTGGCCGGGCGGCTGATCCGGCTGGAAAATGGCGCGGCCTTCGCGGCTTTCGCGCGCTTTGTCGAGGCCGGGCCGCAAAGCCCGGCGCTGGCCCGTGCCTATGCGGCGTGGAAAGCGGCGCGCGCGCATCTGGAGGCCGAAGCCGAGATCGGCCCCATCGCCACAGCGTTTCTGCGCCTGACGGGGCGGGTGCTGGAACAGGCGGTCTGGGTGCGGATCGCGGCGGCGGCAGAGCATCATCCGGATCCGGAGCGCATCACCCGCGTGGCGGCGCTGGTGGCGCGGCAGGCGGCGCGCGCTGAGGCGGATCTGGCAGAGATCACTGGGGCTTAACGCGCGCCACTCCCGTCGAACCCCAAAGCCTCCGCCCGTTTTCCGTAGCTCCGTAGGGTGCGCATTCATGCGCACCGCTTGTCCGGGGGCGGCAATTCGTTTTCACGCCGGGGCGATGCAAATGGTGCGCCTGAAGGCGCACCCTACGGGGGCCCATAGATAACGGGTAGGCCAAGCTTTAGCCCGGCAATATTGCCGCTTATTCGCCCCTATTTCCCCCGCCAGCTTTTCAGCCAGCGCGAGAACCGCCCG
>JARRIY010000135.1:0-6782 GCA_037379985.1 Maritimibacter sp. | reverse complement strand
GCTGGACCGGCCCCAATGCCAAGAACGATTATGTTTCCGTGGTCACCCCCGGCAGCAATGACGGCGCGATGACGGCTAAAACCTTCACCTCTGAGGGGAGCCCGTTGCAAATTCATCTGCCGATGCAAACCGGTGACTATGAGATCCGTTATGTGATGAACGATGGCAGCAATGTGCTGGCCACCCAACCGATCACCCTCACCGAGATCACCGCAACGCTCGACGCGCCTGCAAGCATCGCCATCGGGGAAGAGATCAGCGTGGGCTGGGACGGCCCGGATTATGATCGCGACTTCATCGCCATCGCCAGACCCAGCGACCGCGATACCGGCTTTGAAACCCGCGCCTATACCGGCAACGGCAACCCGGCGCGCTTTAAGGTGCCCAGCCGGCCCGGAGACTACGAGCTACGCTATGCGGCCAACGATAACGGCACGCGGGTGATTGCCCGTCAGCCGCTGACCGTCGAAGCGGTCAGTGCCACGCTCATCGCGCCCGACACAGCCGTGGCCGGGTCGACCATTCAGATCAGCTGGGAAGGCCCGAATGCCTCTAACGACTACATCGCTGTGGCCAAAGACCGCTCGGCAGATAATTACAAGGTGAACTCCATCCACGCGACCGCCAACAGCCAGGGGGATCTGGTCATGCCGCTCGTGGCGGGGGTTTACGAGTTGCGTTACCTGAAGTCGAATGGCCGCGATGTTCTGGCCCGCAAGCCGATCACCATCACCCCGGTCGATGCGACTCTCAACGCCCCCGATAGCGTGGCTGCGGGCAGCCTGATCCCGATCGATTGGACCGGGCCCAGCTATGATCGTGACTACCTGTCAGTCGCAAAGCCCGGCTCGGACGATGATGCCTATTTCAGATACGTCTTTACCGCAGACGGCAATCCGGCGCAGCTTCAAGCCCCGGCCAAGCCTGGAACCTACGAGCTGCGCTATGTCGGCAAGGCCAGCAATGACGTGATGCTTGCTCAGCGCATGATCACTGTCACCCCGGGCGAAGCAACTCTGGATGCCGTTGCCAGCGCACAGGTGGGCAGCACCATCACCGTCGCCTGGACCGGCCCCAATGTGGACCGCGACTATATCGCCATCGCCAAACCCGGAGACCCGGCCAAATCCGAAGAAACCTATGAATACTGCGATAAAGGCACACCGCTGGAGATACGGGTGCCTGCAGTGCCGGGTGAGTACGAACTGCGCTACATCCTGCGTAGCGACGAAAAGGTGATCATCGCGCGTCAACCCTTCACCGCGACGCCAGCCGAAGCAACCCTCGACGCCCCCGCCAGCGCGCCTGCCGGCAGCAGCATCGAGGTGCATTGGACCGGCCCGGAGGTGAGCAATGATTACCTCACGATTGCGCGGGTCGATCAGCCTGCAAATAAGGAAGAAACCTACGAGTATACCCGCGAGGGCAGCCCGCTCACGCTCAATATGCCTGAAACCCCCGGCGAGTACGAGCTGCGCTACATCATGCGAGGCACTTCGAAACAGATCATCGCCCGCCAGCCCATCACCGCGACGGCGCCGTAGCGCCTAACTGTGACGGTCTCACAGAGCGCCATCGGCAAAAAAATGCGCGCTCTTACATTTTCTTGACCCCGGGAGCTTCTCGGGGTCTTGAAATATTCAAGATGCTGAATATTATTACTCGCAACGACAACGCACCGCCGTACACTCCTCCTGAGCGGCGACACCAGACCGAAATAGGATTTATCAATGCTGAACTTCATGATGGGCCGTCAAGGCGGCGCCCCCCGTATGAGCCCGCAAGAGGCTGTTGAAAAAGCGAAGAACGGTGAAATCACCGTGGTCGACGTGCGCGACCCGAACGAGCTGATGATGTCGGGCAAAGCCGCTGGCGCGATCAATATCCCGCTGTCGGTGATCCGCATGCAGGCCGATCCGCGCAGCCCCGATTTTCACCCCGAGCTGGATGTGAACAAACCGGTTGCCGTCTATTGCGCCTCGGGCGCGCGTTCCTCGATGGCCGCGCAGGTGTTCCAGCAAGCGGGCTTTACCGAAGTGCACAATATCGGTGGCCTTGGTCACTGGCAGATGGCCGGCGGCGAAATCGTCCGCGCCTGATCCTTTTCGTACCTTCTCCCTGAGGTGCATCTGCCCCGTAGCCCTCCTCGGCTGCGGGGCTTTTTCATGGGAAACTGTCGGGGCAAACCCAGACCGGTTGCCATACAAGTTGCCATACACAATGCCGACGCAACGCCGACGCTTTGCCGACCAGGTTTTTCCGCCCAAAAACAAACCAGCCGGAACGTGGTCACGCCCCGGCTGATCGAATTTTATGATGGCGTAATGCCTCACATATGGATCACACGCCCATAGGCATCCAGCACGCTTTCATGCATCATTTCGCTGAGTGTCGGATGCGGGAAGACGGTTTGCATCAGATCTTCCTCGGTGGTTTCAAGCTGCCGCCCAACCACATAACCCTGAATAAGTTCAGTGACTTCCGCGCCAACCATATGCGCGCCCAGCAGCTCGCCGGTCTTGGCGTCAAAGATGGTTTTCACCAGCCCCTGCGCCTCGCCCAGCGCCACCGCCTTGCCGTTGCCGATATAGGGGAAACGGCCGACTTTGATGTCATATCCCAGCTCTTTCGCCTTGGCTTCGCTATAGCCAACGCTGGCCACCTGCGGGCTGCAATAGGTGCACCCAGCAATGCTCTCCGGCCGCACCGAATGCGGGTGTTGCCCGGCGATCAGCTCGGCCACCATCACGCCTTCATGGCTGGCTTTATGGGCGAGCCACGGGGCACCGGCGATATCGCCAATGGCATAAAGCCCGTCGACGCCGGTGCGGCAGAATTCATCGACCACCACATGGGTGCGGTCGATCTTCACGCCCAGCGCTTCCAGACCAAGATTCTCAACGTTTCCAACGATCCCGACCGCCGAGATCACCGTGTCGAACTCGTGCTTCTCGATCTTGCCGCCGGTCTCGATATGGGCCGTCACTTTGCCCTTCGCGCGGTCGAGCTGTTTGACCATGGATTTTTCCATGATCGTCATGCCCTGCTTTTCAAACTGCTTTTTCGCGAAGGCAGAGATTTCCGCGTCTTCCACCGGCAGCACTCGGTCCATCACTTCCACCACGGTGGTATCAGCACCCAGCGTGTTGAAGAAGCTGGCAAATTCAATACCGATGGCCCCCGAGCCGATGACCAGAAGCTTTTTCGGCATCCGGGTTGCGGCAAGCGCGTGTTTATAGGTCCAGACCAGATCGCCATCCGCCTCAAGCCCCGGCAATTCGCGTGCGCGCGCGCCGGTGGCGAGGATGATATTCTTGGCGCTCAGCTCTTCCACGCCGTCTTTGGTGGTGACAGAAACCTTGCCTTTGGCGGGCAGCGTGGCCTCGCCCATCACCACATCAACCTTGTTTTTCTTCAGCAGACCCTTCACACCCGCGCCCATCTGTTTGGCAACGCCGCGCGAACGTTTCACAACCGCATCAAGGTCATAGCCGATTTTTTCAGCCGACAGGCCAAACTCACCGGCGCGATGCATCAGGTGATAGACCTCTGCCGAGCGCAGCAGCGCCTTGGTGGGAATGCAGCCCCAGTTCAGGCAGATCCCGCCCAGATGTTCGCGTTCGATCACAGCCACTTTCAGCCCGAGCTGAGCCGCGCGAATGGCGGCCACATAGCCCCCCGGCCCCGCGCCGACGACGATCACATCATAGGATTTTCCGGCCATATCTGCCTCCTGAGAAAAAGTAGTTTGGTATTAAACTACTTTCCCACCACATTCAATGAGCCTTGGGGAAAGCTGCCATGTGCCCAGCGCAATGCCCACATATCTTGCTCAATCTAACGCCCCCACCTATCGTGCCGCAAGGCCAGCACAGACAGGGCCGGGTTAATGACAAATATAGGTAGCAGGAGCGTGAGCGGTGCAAAATGAAACCGGGCAAGATCTGACACGGCGGCTGATACTGGCCGCACTTGGCGCGGTCGCGGGGCTGGCGCTGTGGTTTCTGACCGACAAGCTTCCCGATCTGACCGACAACAGCCATTTGGTGCTCACCCTCTCCGCGCTGATTGCCAGCAGCTTTGCCATCCTGCTTATCACCATTGGCCCCTTGCCGCTGCAAAAGGCTCTGCTCGCCACCGCCATCATTGCCCTACCAGCCACCGCGCTGTTTGCCACAGCAAGCCTGCGTTTTACCGAGGCGTCTGGCTTTCTCGACACCGGGCACGGGCTTGTCGCCTATCTCGCGCTTCTGTTCATCGCCCTGCCCTTTACCCTTGCAGCGCTGCGCCCGGGTGACGGCTGGCGCCACTATCCTGCATTGTTCACCCATGCCTGGGAAATCGTCGTGCGCTATGGCGTTGCCCTGCTCTTTACCTGCATTTTCTGGCTGCTGATCTGGCTTTCCGATGCTGTGCTAAAGATCGTTGGCATCACGCTTATATCCGACCTGCTCGATTTCGCCCCCATGCCCTTCCTGCTCACTGGCACCATGATCGGGCTCGGGCTCTCTGTGGTCTGGGAGCTGCACCGCTATATCTCCCCCGACCTGTTCCTGCGCCTTCTGCGCTTGCTTCTGCCGATGGTGCTTGTGGTCAGCGCGATCTTCGTGGCCGCCGCGCCGCTGCGGGGCCTTTCAAATCTGTTCGGAAGCTTTTCCGCCGCAGCCACGCTGATGGCCATGGCGATTGCCGCCGCGACTCTGATCACCATCACGATTGACCGCGATGCCCCCCACGCCGCCACAGCAAAACTGCTCAGCCAATCCGCCTGGGCCTTGTCGCTGATCCTGCCGGTTTTGGGCGGGCTGGCCCTCTGGGCCGTCATGCAGCGCGCCAGCCAATATGGCTGGACCCCGATGCGCCTGGCGGCGGGTGTCTCCGCCGGGATCACGCTCGCCTATGGCATTGCCTATGCGCTGGCGCTGCTGTCCGGGCGGCGCTGGCAGGCGCGCATCCGCAGCGCCAACACTGCGCTGGCCCTTGGTCTTGCCGGTCTTGCCATGCTCTGGCTTTCGCCCGCGCTGAATGCCGAACGGATTTCGGCCAAATCGCAGCTCGCCCGCTATGAAAGCGGGAGCGCCACCGGCGATCAGATTGATCTCTGGGCGCTGAGCAAGGAATGGGGCAAACCCGGCGCGGCGGTGCTTGAGCTGCTGAGGGAGAAAGCGCCCAACGACTCGGCGCTGAGCGAGAATTTCGCTATTCTGGCCGATGCCAGTGGCCGATGGACCTATGACAATCGCCAACGTAGAACGAGTTTTTCCGATGATGTTGCCGCGTTGCGGGAGAAGCTCATCCTGCGCCCCGAAGGTAAGCATTTGCCCGACGGGCTGTTCGATCCCTACACGGAAATCAGCACGCATCTTGTCGAAAACACCCTGACGGGCTGCGAGTTCACAACGCCGCAAGGCGTGCCGGGTTGCCTGGCCCTGATCGCAGATTTCCTGCCTAACCACCCCGGCGACGAAGTGCTGTTGGTGCTGAACAATATGTCCAATCGCTACCTGCCGCTACTGCTGCAGGACGGCGGCAGCGCAACGATGGAATACAACATTCCAATCCGGCCGGGAGCAGGTGGCATTTTGATCGACCAGATTCTGGCGGGCGATTATCAGATCACGCCCGCGCCGTTTAATGTGCTGGTCACAGATGGGGCGGCGATTGGCATCCTGCCCTGAGGCAAAGGCCCCAAAACGCTCCCGATCCGGTCGGAATACTGCCCAGACAAGCGCCTCGCCCATAGGTGAGGGCGCGCCGGATTATCAGGCCTGCACACGCTCCGGCAGATGCACCTTGTTCAGCACCGCGCCATAGCCGCCTTCGGCAAAGAACTCGGCTTCATGTTCCGAGCTGTGGCGATGCAGCGCTTCATTGCGGAAGGGGAAACGGCCAAAACGGCGGATCACTTCGCGATGGGCTATGGCATGTTTCAGGTTCACGGCACCGGTTTGCGGCATCCGGGTCAGCATCATGCGCACACAGCGATCCTGATCCATCTGGCTTTCAGCATGCATCAGGGGAAGATAGAAAAACTGCCGCGCCGGTTCGTCAATCCGCTGATCCCAGCCCTTGGCGATGGCGCATTTCGCCGCCGCAAGCGCAACCTTGTCAGAGGCATAGGCCCGGGCCGTTCCCCGGAACATATTGCGCGGAAACTGGTCGGTCAGGATGACATAGGCCAAAACGCCCGAGGGGTAGGTCAGCCAGAGCGACAAAGCCCCCTCCTGCGCCCGTTCCCAGGTCGTCAGAAATCGGTCGCGGATCTCGTCATCCAGCGCTTCATCGCCGCGATACCAACCTTCCGGTCCGACCTCATCGAGCCAAAAGCTGAGGATATCCTCGGGTTTCACCATTGCTCTGCCTCCTTGCCTCATTGTTAGGCATAGGAAGCGTTACAAAACCTTAACAGAGCTGCAAGAGAGAATTCGGCCAAATCGCGATTTGTTGCGAATTCGCGTCAGGCCGCGCTGTCTTCTGCAGCCTCTTCCACGGCATCTGCATAAAATTCCTGCGCCATATCCATAGCCACGGGCGAAGCCGAGGGCAGAACCGGGGCATAAGATGCGGTATCTTCCACTGCCACCGAGGCCCGCTGAGTCGTCCGCCACACCCCGTAAACCACCATCGCCAGCAATACCGCCGCCAGATAGAGGAAATAGCCGTTCGGCCCGACCGCCCCCATTACCCAACCGGTCAGAAGCGGGCCGGTGATCGCGCCCAGCCCGTTGACAAACATCAGCCCCGACGAGGCGGCTGGCATGTCTTCGACCTCAAGGAAGTCG
>JARRIY010000134.1:0-6882 GCA_037379985.1 Maritimibacter sp. | reverse complement strand
CCCCTGCGCCGGGGCGCCGGTACCAAAGAAATGCCGCGCATAGCGTAGCCCGGATGCTATCCGGCCCATGTAAGCACCAAATCTCACAGACAAATGGAGGTTCCAATGGAACAAGCTTTTTGGGGTGGTCTCGATAGAAAGCTAGTCCGGCGAATTTGCTCAACTGGCGACCCGAATTGGCGCGTCGGTGATCTCATTGAGCACCCTTCGCTTTCCGGCGGTCTATGGACTGTTTCAAACGTCCTAGAACGTCAGCGCATCCGATCTCCAGTAGGCGAAGACAAGTGGAGCATTCTCTACGAGGTCGAAGGGGTTTAGCATTTGGTGCCCCCCCAAACGAAAAAGGCGCCCCGTGGGGCGCCCTTCTTTATTGATCCAGGAAACTCCTGAGCTTCCGGCTCCGGCTCGGGTGCTTGAGTTTCCTCAGCGCCTTGGCCTCGATCTGGCGGATCCGTTCGCGGGTCACCGAGAACTGCTGGCCCACCTCTTCCAGCGTGTGGTCGGTGTTCATGCCGATGCCAAAGCGCATCCTGAGAACCCGTTCTTCACGCGGCGTCAGCGAGGCGAGCACCCGGGTGGTGGTTTCCTTCAGGTTTTCCTGAATGGCCGAATCCAGCGGCAGCACCGCGTTCTTGTCTTCGATGAAATCGCCAAGCTGGCTGTCTTCCTCGTCGCCAATCGGCGTTTCCAGCGAAATCGGCTCCTTGGCGATTTTCATCACCTTGCGAACCTTTTCCAGCGGCATTTGCAGCTTTTCGGCCAGTTCTTCCGGCGTCGGCTCGCGGCCAATCTCATGCAGCATCTGCCGCCCGGTGCGCACCAGTTTGTTGATCGTCTCGATCATATGCACCGGAATACGGATGGTGCGGGCCTGATCGGCGATCGAGCGGGTGATCGCCTGACGGATCCACCAGGTGGCGTAGGTCGAGAACTTGTAGCCGCGGCGATATTCGAACTTATCCACCGCCTTCATCAGGCCAATGTTGCCTTCCTGAATGAGGTCGAGGAATTGCAGGCCCCGGTTGGTGTATTTCTTGGCAATCGAGATAACCAGACGCAGGTTGGCCTCGACCATTTCCTTCTTGGCCTGACGGGCTTCTTTCTCGCCCTTCTGCACCTGTTGCACGATGCGGCGGAATTCCGGGATGTCGACGCCGACATATTGCCCGACCTGCGCCATTTCGGTACGCAGCTCGCCGATCTTGTCCGACGAGCGCTCGATCAGCGCCTGCCAGCCACGCCCCGGCTTTTCGCTCATCCGGTCCAGCCAGGTCGGGTCCAGCTCATAGCCGCGATAGGCTTCGACGAATTCACGCCGGTTGATGCGGGCCTGGTCGGCCAGCTTCACCATCGAGCTGTCGATGGCCATGATCCGCCGGTTGATACCATAAAGCTGATCGACCAGCGCTTCGATCCGGTTGTTATGCAGGTGCAGCTCGTTGACCAGCACCACCACTTCCGACCGGGTTTGTTGATAGGTCGCCTCATCCGCCTCAGAGAAACTGTCATCCTCATTGAGGGTGGCGCTCATCCGCAGATCCTGCATTTCGCTCAGAATGGCGTAATCGCGGGCGATCCGGTCAAGAATTTCCAGAACCCGCGGTTTCAGCGCGGCTTCCATCGCGGCGAGCGACATATTGGCCTGCTCGTCGTCGTCATCATCGTCATCCGAGACAATCGGGTTGCCGTCGGCATCAAGCTCCGGCTCGTCTTTCTTTTCGGCCGCAGCCCCACCAGCGGCAGCCCCGCCAGCCGCAGCGGTATCGACGCCCGGCACCACCGGCTCTTCTTCGTCACCCTCTTCGCCCATGGTGCGGCCAAAGGTGGTATCAAGGTCGATCACGTCGCGCAGCAGAATGTCTTCGTTCAGAAGTTCGTCGCGCCAGATGGTGATCGCCTGGAAGGTCAGCGGGCTTTCGCAAAGCCCCGCAATCATCGTGTTGCGCCCGGCCTCGATGCGTTTGGCAATCGCGATCTCGCCTTCGCGCGACAGAAGCTCAACCGAGCCCATCTCGCGCAGATACATGCGCACCGGATCATCGGTCCGGTCGAGCTTTTCGGTCTCGGCCCCGGACAGCGTTACCTCGCGCGACGAAGACGCGGTGACGATCTCGGTCGAGCCTTTATTCTCGTCCTCGCCCTCTTCTTCCTCGTCTTCGATGATATTGATGCCCATTTCGCTGAGCATCGACATCACGTCTTCGATCTGTTCAGACGAAACCTGATCAGGCGGCAATACGTGATTAAGCTGATCGTAGGTGATGTAGCCCTTTTCGCGGGCCTCCGCGATCATCTTCTTGATCGCGGCCTGATCCATGTCAGACGAGACCGGCTCGTCGTCCTGTGAGGTTTCCTTGGTTTCGTCGCTTTCTTTGACGGCCATGGGCTATCCCTTGCTCGTTGGGCTCCGGGTTGATTCGGTCATCATTCCTGCGAATCACTGATTCGCCAACCCGTATTCCCGTGTTTCCTAGGCGCTTCCGGTTAAAAAGGCGAGACTACTGGGCCTTGTCCCCGCCTTTTGCATAACTGATTTCTTGCAATAGAGCTTCTAACGCGTCCTTTTCCTCCCGTGCGATCAAGACACCGTTATCGGCCCGGTCGAATAGCTGCTTGTCTTCACCGCCCCCACGCGCCGCCTGATCACGGGCTTTTGCGGCCTCGGTCAGCCGCCATGTCAGCCCTTCATCGGCCAGTGCATCAATCTCTATGGCGGCTTCATCCACCTCCCGCCGCGCCCCGCGCGCCGCTTCCAGCTTGGCCAGATCTTCGGCAAGACACATCGCCGCAAAATCCTGATCGTCTAGGCGACGCAGGGCGGGCGCGATCTTTACATGGTTGAGCGCGAATAGCTTTTCAATAAGGTGCGAACCGGTTTCCGCCTCGATTACCGCCCGCAGATCGGTCCTGGCTCCATGAGCATGGGCCAAGATCAGGCGTTGCAGCTCGCGGTGATCTTCGGTGGCCATCTCCACCCGCTCAAACGCCGCTTCAAACTGTTCGATCAGCCCGGGAAGGGTGATCAAGGTCGCCAGGATCACCGCTTCGCGCAGCACCTCTTCCACCTCGCCCGAGACCAAAAGCGAGCTTTTGGTTTGCGCCCGGGTCGGAGCCGGACCTTTGCGCCAGGGCGTGCGACCAGCTCCGCCGCGGCCAGACCTGCCGCCTTGCCAGTTGCCACCGCCGCCCTGCCAGTTCCCCTGATTCTCGCGGCGCGGCGAAAACAGCTCGCGGCGCAATTCCTTGATCGCTTCGCCGTAATGGCTCCGGATCGACGGATCCTTGATCCGCCGGATCACCTCGCGCAGATCGCGATCCAGTGCCGCCCGGCGCTCCGGGCTGTCGAACACCTTGCCCTCGGTCTCGCGCTGCCAGAGCAGCCGCACCATGGGCATCGCCGCCTCCAGCACCTTTTGCATGCCCGCAGGCCCTTCGGCCTTGATCAGATCGTCCGGGTCCAGCCCTTCCGGCATCACCGCAAAACGCAGGCTTTGCCCGGCTTCCAAAAGCGGCAGCGCCAGATCGATCACCCGCATCGCCGCCCGTTGCCCGGCGGTATCGCCATCCAGCGTCACAATCGGCTCCGGCGCCACCCGCCAGAGCAGCCGCAGCTGGTCTTCCGTCACCGCCGTGCCCAGCGGCGCAACCGCCGCCGCAAACCCGGCCTCGGATAGCGCGATCACATCCATATAGCCTTCGGCCACGATCAGCGGTTGGCCCTTGCCCGCCGCCTCGCGCGCCTTTTGCAGGTTGAAGAGGTTACGGCCTTTATCGAACAGCTCGGTCTCAGGCCCGTTCAGGTATTTCGCCCGTGCATTCGGATCGAGCGCCCGCCCGCCAAGGCTGATCGCCCGCCCACGCCCGTCGCGGATCGGGAAAATGATCCGGCCCCGGAAACGGTCATAAGCCGTGCCGCCATCATCGGGCTTGATCGCAAGCCCGGCGGCCACCACCAGCTCTTCCGCCACGCCCTTGTCGCGGAAATGCCCGATCAGACCGTTGCGTGTATCGGGGGCAAAGCCGATATCCCAGCGCGCCTGCGCCTCTTCCCCAAGGCCCCGCCCGGCCAGATACTCGCGCGCATGGCTGGCTTGTGCGGTTTTGAGTTGCAGGCGGAAATATTGCACCGCCTGCTCCATCACCTCGGCCAGTTCCGTGCGCTTATCGGCCTTTTTCTGCGCCTGCGGATCACGCTCCGGCATCGGCAGCCCAGCCTCGCGCGCCAAAAGCTCAATCGCTTCCATGAAACCAAGATTCTCGGTCTCGCGCACAAAGGAAATCGCATCGCCCTTGGCGTGGCAGCCAAAGCAATAATAATAGCCCTTCCGGTCATCGACGTGGAACGAGGCCGATTTTTCCTGATGGAATGGGCAAGATGCCCAAAGGTCGCCCTTGCCCTGGTTCGACTTGCGCGTATCCCATGTGACCTTACGCCCGACCACCTGCGCAAGGCTGGTGCGGGTGCGTAGCTCATCAAGGAATCCGGGTGGCAGCGACATGGGCTATATATGGGCGCATGTCGGGGGGCTGTAAATATGGTCACTGGGCTGTGGGGCATTCTCCACTGCCCGGTGGTGCCCACCGGGCGAAAGCACGTGGCTATTCTCCACGATCACCCCTTCCCACCACTCACCAGCGCTCGATTTTTGAGCAACAACCGCCCCGCCTTTCCTCTTTCTCAACCCACCGGGATTTATGCTGTGCCCCGGCGCACGCCACATTGCGCCCCGCCCGCGCTTTCGCTAACAGAGGCGGGTGAAACTCGTCCCGCCAGCCACGGAGGCCCCCATGTCGCAGCCAAAACCCCTTCGCCTTGGGATCGCAGGCCTTGGCACCGTCGGTGTCGGCGTGGTGAAAATCGTCCGCCAACATGCCGAGTTGATCGCCGCACGCGGTGGCCGTCCGATTGAAATCGCCGCCGTTTCCGCCCGCTCGCGCGACAAGGATCGCGGCGTCGACATGTCGGCCTATGGCTGGGAAGACGATCCCGTCGCCATGGCCCAGCGCGCCGATGTCGATGTATTTGTCGAACTGATGGGCGGCTCTGATGGCCCAGCCAAGGCGGCTGTGGAAGCGGCCATCGCCGCTGGAAAACATGTGGTCACCGCCAATAAGGCCCTGCTAGCCCATCACGGGCAAGACCTTGCACTGGCCGCCGAAAAGGCCGGTGTGGTGCTGCGCTTCGAGGCCGCCGTCGCCGGTGGCATCCCGATCATCAAAGCCCTCACCGAAGGGCTGGCCGGCAACGAAATCACCCGCGTCATGGGGGTGATGAACGGCACCTGCAATTACATCCTCACCCGGATGGAGGCCACAAAACAGGGCTATAACGCGCTGTTCGACGAGGCCCATAAGCTCGGCTATCTCGAAGCCGATCCGCAGCTCGATGTCGGCGGCATTGATGCCGGGCACAAGCTCTCGCTGCTTTCCGCCATCGCCTTCGGTACGCAGGTGAATTTCGATGCGGTCGAGCTGGAAGGCATCGAGCAGATCATGCTGCAGGATATCGAGGAAGCCGCCGAGATGGGCTACCGGATCAAGCTTCTGGGCGTCACGCAGATGACCGGCCGTGGGCTGGAACAGCGCATGAGCCCCTGTCTGGTGCCCGCCGCAAGCCCGCTGGGGCAGCTCGAAGGTGGCACCAATATGGTGGTGGTCGAGGGCGATCAGGTTGGCCAGATCGTGATGCGCGGCGCCGGTGCGGGCGAAGGCCCGACGGCCAGCGCAGTGATGGGCGATGTGATCGACCTTGCCCGGGGCCTGACGATCTCCACCTTCGGCCAGCCCGCCAGCACGCTGAAAGCCGCGCGCCCGGCGCAGGCCGCCGTGCCCGCCCCCTATTACATCCGCATGGAACTGGCCGACAAACCCGGCGCGCTGGCGAAAGTGGCCGCGGTGCTGGGCGAAAGCGGCATCTCCATCGACCGGATGCGCCAGCACGGCCATCAGGCCCCCACGGCGCCGGTGATCTTTGTCACCCATAAATGCAGCCGCAGCCAGATCGACGAAGCGCTCGATGGGCTGGGCTCCACCAATGTCATCACCGGCACCCCGGTCGCCATCCGCATCGAAGCGGTCTGAGCCTCCCCGGTTCGGCAAGGGCCCCTGCCCGCGCCAGTGTTGACGCAAGCCCAGCAATCGGGTCATCTACCCTCGGGCATCAACCGGGCTAATCCCCCGTGCCCACACGCATATTTCGATGCGCGGATGGAAGGCCGGTCATATTTCCGGCCATGGCTGCGGCCAATGATTTGAAAGGGTGTGTCATGACCCGGTTTTGGAAGGGGAACTCTCCCCGCATTGCTTCCCCCTTTCAGCTGGAGGCATTGGCATGAGGCCCGTCCTTGTCGCGGTCCTCATCGCGGTCCTTGCCGGGCTTGCCGCTATCCTGTTCTGGCTCTGGTGGACCTTCATCGGCTTTACCGTGCATTATCGCTGGCATCAGGAAATCCGTCTTGTGATCAGCACGCCTGATGGCCCGGTCGAGGCGGCCTCGGTGCTGGCGGTCGATACGCGCTATCACCCCTATAGCAGCGGGCTCTCGACCAAAGAGGTCAACCGTGACCAGCGCGGCGAGGCGGTGGTGGCCGATCTGGGCAATGGGCGCTATCTCTTCGCGCTGCTGCCTGGGCCGGGGCTGGCCGAGATGGCCTATGTAGACCTCCCGCCAAACCGCCCGGACATCTACAGGGCGATCAGACGGCAAGTAGGCGAAGCCGCAATCCCGCTGCCCCGCAACCTCTATCCCCGCCTCGTGACCTTCACCGACATCACCGACCCCGCTTCTGTGGCGCTGGTCGATCCGGGCGACCTCGCCGCCATCTTCGGCCCCGGCACCGCGCGGGAGCGGATCACCGTGCAGATCACCGACGCGCCGGTGAC
>JARRIY010000133.1:0-6943 GCA_037379985.1 Maritimibacter sp. | reverse complement strand
GGAAACGAGAGGAAATTTCTCGCTTTCTATCACAGCATCTGTTCACGACATTACCTTTCCGGAAGAGTTATGATTACTGTGATCTAGCACCGCAAAGCCGCCGTTCCTGCAACTTGCAGCATCATGAAATATGGCCTCCTGCCGTACCTTCGCCGTGCTCATCCCGTATCCCGGGATCTGGGCCTGCGACGTGCCCGGAAAACCGGTTTTACCCGACACCTGCCAGCACGGGCGGCGCGCCGAAACAGCCCGGCCGCAAAGTGGATGTTAACCGGTTATGCCGCAAAATGGTGCAAGCCCGGCGATTTCGGGCCAAGATCAACTATAGCTAAAATTTTCACCGGAGGGGCCGATGGTATCTTATCCCGTTATGCATCAGGCAGATCAAACTGATCGGCTTGCGGTCCTGCCCGGTTTTGGCCCCGGGGTTCAATTGATGTCGGATGAAGGCGAGATCCCGGTGGAATGGCTGTCGACCGGCGATATGCTGATTACCCGTGATAATGGGCTGCAGCCGGTGCTGTGGATCGGGCGGGCTCGGGTGAAGCAGACGCGGATGGCCCGCAATCCGCAGATCAGACCGATGGAACTGGAACCGGGCGCGCTGGGAGCGGGGGTGCCGACACATCCTACCACGCTGGCCCCGGCGGCGCGGGTGCTGCTGGAAGGCGCCTCGGTCGAGCTGCATTACGGTCAGGACGAGGTGCTGGCCGAGATCGGCGATTTGCAGGATGGCGATCAGATCACCGCGCCCGTGCGCTTTGCCGCAACCCATTACACCTTCGTGCTGCTGCCGATGCATGACATGGTGCAGGCCAATGGGCTCTGGGCCGAAACGCTGCTGCTGGACGACCGTGTGCGCAGCGCGCTGAACAGCGATCTGCCGCAGCGGCTGGCCAATGATCCGGCGCTGCGCGCGGGGCATCAGATGGCGGCGCGGATGTGCCTGAGCGCGGAAGATGTGCGGGCGATCCGGGGCAAACCTTCGGAAACCGGGCTTGCCGATATGATCACCCACGCGGCCTAGGGGCTGGAAATAAGCACGAAATGAGACGCGCGAGCGACACCGCCTGTCGGGCGGAGGAGCGCTGACGGCTTCAATCACGGTTTCCAATGCGCAAAAAACGGGTCGTGCCGGGGCGGATCAGCGCCTAGATTTGCATCGAAGGAGCGCCGCGATGCAAAACCACACCGATCTGGAAAGCCAATACCACTATCAGGTGATCCGCCGTGCGATCGAGCTGATCGACGCGGGCGGGCCGGGGCTTTCGCTGGAGGCGCTGGCGGCGGAAATGCAGATGAGCCCGGCGCATTTTCAACGGTTGTTCTCGCGCTGGGCCGGGGTCAGCCCGAAACGCTATCAGCAATATCTGACGCTGGATCTTGCCCGCAATCTGCTGCGCGATCACCATACCACATTGGAAACCTCGGGGGCGGTGGGCCTGTCGGGCAGCAGCCGGTTGCATGATCTGTTTCTGCGCTGGGAAGCGATGAGTCCGGGCGATTATGCGCGCGGCGGGGCGGGGCTGGTGATCCGCTGGGGCTGGTTCGACACCCCCTTCGGTCCGGCGCTGGTGATGGCGACCGATAGGGGCATTTGCGGGCTGAGCTTTGCGGCAGAAATCGGGGAAGAGGCGGCGCTGGCCGAGATGCGCGCGCGCTGGCCTGCGGCGGCGTTTCGCGAAGATCCGGCCAGCCTGACCGGCGCGGTGGAGGCGATATTGGGGCAGAGTGGTCAAGCGCATCTGCATCTGATCGGCGCACCGTTTCAGATCAAGGTCTGGGAGGCGCTGCTGGCGATTCCCTCCGGGCAGGTCACGACCTATTCCGACATTGCCAATGCAATCGGCGCGCCCGGCGCGGCGCGGGCGGTGGGCAATGCGGTGGGGCGCAACCCGGTGGGCTGGCTGATCCCCTGCCACCGCGCCTTGCGCAAATCCGGGGCGCTGGGCGGCTATCATTGGGGCCTGCCGGTGAAACGCGCCATTCTGGCCTGGGAAGCGGCGCGCGAAGAGGGCGCGATGGGGGCTTAGGGCCGGGGCAAGGAGCCGCCTTAGCCCCCCGAAAAACCGGCGAAATTCCGCGAGGGTTAAAACCTGCCGGGATTTCCCCTTCGCCTTGGCGATTAATCGGTTAGGGTATGCTCAATATTGCCGCGAATGCGGTGGGATCCTGAGAAAAGGGGAATAAAAAATGCGTATTTCAAAACCGATTCTGGTGCTGCCGATTGTATCTGCTCTGGCGCTTACGGCCTGTACCGATGTGGGGCCGCGCCAATCCACGGGCGCTGTTGGCGGTGCCGTCGCCGGCGGTGTGCTGGGCGGGCTGCTTGGTAAAAGCGCTGGTACCGCAGCGGTTGGCGCCGTGGCCGGTGGTATTGTTGGCGGCCTGATCGGCCAGCAGCTTGATGCGCAAGCGGGCGAGCTGCGTGGCTCGTTTGGCAATAGCCAGATCGGCGTTGTGAACACCGGCAACTCGCTGGTTGTGACGATGCCGCAAGACATCCTCTTTGCCACCGATAGCGATCAGATTTCCAGCTCGCTGCGTTCGGATCTTAGCGTGCTGGCGGCCAGCCTGAACAAATATCCCAACACTCATGTGCAGGTGATCGGCCATACCGACAATACCGGTGCGGCGAGCTATAACCTTGATCTGTCGCGTCGTCGTGCGAGCACCGTGGCCAATTCGCTTATTGGCAGCGGCGTGTCGGCAGGCCGGGTCAGCGCCTATGGCAAAGGCGAGGATCAGCCGATTGCTTCGAACCTGACCGCTTCGGGTCGGGCGCAGAACCGTCGGGTTGAGATCATCATCATCCCGAATAACTGATCATCAGATCACGCAGACGGTAATAAGGTCGGGCCTCGTGCCCGGCCTTTTCTTTTGGGGGCAGCAATCCAAGCGGGCGACATATTTTTGCCCAATCCCGGTGTTAACCACCTGCGCAAACGGGATCTGCTTATGCTGCCATTCATCAAACGCCTTACTCTGGCCCTGTGCCTGACCTTCACCGCTCTGCCTGCCTTGGCCGAAGACAGCTCGCCTCTGCGCGGGCTTCTGACCGGCGATGACAGCAAAGGCTGGGAAGGGGTTGGACGGCTTGATATCGGCCCGCATAGCTTTTGCACCGGGGCGCTGATTGCCGAAGATCTGGTGCTGACCGCCGGGCATTGTCTGTTTGAGAAAAATGGCGGGCGGGCCTATCGCGCTGATGAAATTCAGTTTCTCGCGGGCTGGCGCAATGGTCGGGCTGAGGCTTATCGCGGCGCGCGGCAGGTTGTCGTGCATCCCGATTACCTGGCCGATATGGAAAACCGCGCGGTCGATCTGGCTCTGATCCAGCTTGACCGGCCGATCCGCAACACCACGATCCTGCCCTATGAAACCGGCAATCGCGGCTTACTTCAGCGTCAGGTCGGGGTTGTGTCCTATGCGCTGGATCGCGAAGACCGGCCTTCGGTGCAGGATCTCTGCCATGTTCTGGGCGAGGTGAAGGATGCGCTGGTGCTGGATTGCAATGTTGATTTCGGCTCGTCTGGCGCGCCGGTTTTTGATCTGTCCTCCGGCAAGCCACGGATCATTTCGGTGGTCTCGGCCAAAGCTATGGCCGGGGATAAGAAAGTCTCGCTGGGCACCGAGCTGGTTGGGCCGCTCTCTGATATGCGCGCGCTGATGGCCGAGACCGACGGCGTGTTCACCCGCGCGCGCCCGCTGGTGCAGAACGGCACTGGCAGCGGAGGGTCGACCGGGGCGAAATTCGTGCGGCCGTGATGATGCGTTTCCTGTCCTTATCTGTTGTTGCGGCCCTTTTGCTGAGTTTTGTGCCCGTTCGGCTGATGGCGGGCGATACCGGGCTTGACCGGCTGACCATGCGCGAAGAGCTGTTTGGCTGGGAAGCCGTCGGGCGGCTCGATATTGGCGACCGGGCATTTTGCACCGGCGTACTGATCGCATCCGATCTGGTGCTGACCGCGGCCCATTGCCTGAGCAAGGCGCGCGATCTGGGCCGGGTTGATGACATCGTGTTTCGAGCAGGTGCCCGCGATGGCCAAGTGATTGCAGCGGTGCGGGGCAAGCGCGCGGTGATCGATAGCGGTTATGATCCGCAGGCGGCGATATCTGCCGAGACCATCAGCCATGATGTGGCGCTGCTGCAGCTGGAAACGCCGATTTCAACCGCGATAGCGGCGCCGTTTCAGCTGGCCGAGTTGCCGCAGGCGGGCCGCAAGGTCAGCGTGGTGTCCTATGGGCAGGGGCGGAAGGATGCGCCGTCGCGCCAGGCCTCCTGTTCGGTGCTGGGGCGTCAGCAGGAGCTGCTGGCCTTTAGTTGCGACGTGACCTTTGGGTCATCTGGCGCGCCGGTCTTCGATATGAGCGGGTGGCGCGCCCGGATTGTTTCGCTGGTCTCGGCGGGCGGTCAGCGAAACGGTGCAGTTGCGGCCTTTGGGATGGCGCTGCCGGAGCGTGTGCAGGCACTGAAATATGCGTTTCGCACCGGCGATGGGGTGTTCCCCAAAACCAGCTTTACCGCCCGCCGGATCACCATTGGCAGCGGCAATTCCACCGGCGCGCATTTCGTCCGACCCTAGCTGCAAGATGTGATACTTGCCGGGTCTTGAACCGTCAAAAATACCTCCTAACTCATTTATACGGACGCCGCAGAGCGGGTCCGGATTTCAACTGCCTGTCCCGTTTTGGGAGGGCTCAACATGTTATCGCTCAATGGAGGATGACCCATGCGTAATTTTGACCTTACCCCGCTTTACCGTGCCACTGTCGGCTTTGATCAGCTCGCTGATGTGATGGACCGGGTGCTTGCCAATGATGGCGGGCGCGAAAGCTACCCCCCGTATAATATCGAGAAAACCGCCGATGACAGCTGGCGCATCACCGTTGCTGTGGCGGGTTTTGCCGATGATGAGCTGAGCGTTGAAGTCAAGGAACAGGCGCTGATCGTTGCGGCACGCAAAGCCGGTGACGACAAGGCCCGCACCTATCTGCATCGTGGCATTGCCACCCGGGCCTTTGAACGGCGCTTCCAGCTTGCCGAACATGTGCGCGTGACCGGTGCGGTCAGCGAAAATGGCCTTTTGCATATCGACCTGGTGCGCGAAGTGCCCGAAGCGCTGAAGCCCCGCCGGATTGAAATTGCCCGTGCGAAAGACATCGAAGGCGAAGTTCTGACCGCCTGATATCGGGCCTGATACAGGGGATTTTCCCCGAAAAGCTGCATGGCGCGTGGGCAACTGCGCGCCATTTCTGTGCCAGATTGTCACAGGTGTCCGCACAACGTGGAGTTGTTAGCAAATGACTGATATCAAACTGATTGTGGCTCGGTGGCAGCATTGAGTAACCAGTTCTGGTCGCTTTCAGGCCCGTGGTGATGAGTTGTCCCACTTATGCCTCGGGGGGCCCGTTGGGTTTCCCCGACGGGTCTACCCGGGGCGACCCGAAAGCCGCCCCGAATTTCAACCAGTCTATTCCGCCGCGACAGGATCACCCGCATCGCTCGCCTGCCGGTTTTCACGGGCGTAGAGCCAGAGCGTGGCGGCGAGGATGATCGCGGTGCCTGCCCACATCGAGCCGTTGGGGGCAAAGCCGAAGACCAGAAAGCCAAGGCCGACATTCAGCGGCAGTTTCAACAGATCAAACGGTTGCAGAAAGGCGGCGTCTGCCAGTGTATAGGCGCGGGCAAGGGCGTGCTGGGCGAAGGCCGACACCAGCCCTGCCGTGACGACCATCCAGATCGCATTCGGGGGCAGCGCAAACCCGGTGCCCGCCGCAAGGGCAAAGTTGAGCGGCGTGAGCAGAACCAGCAGATAAAGCGTGATGGTCTCGGCGCTGTCGACCTCGGTCAGCCGTTTGGTGACCAACGAAGAGGCCGCCCAGAAAGCGGCCGCCCCCACGGGCAGAAGCGCGGCAAGGCTGAAATCGTCCGACCATGGCGCAAGGATCACCGCGCCGCCGATCATGCCCAGGATCACCGCGATCCAGCGCTGGGGCGTGACCCGCTCGCCCAGAATTAACCCGGCCCCGCTTGTGACGAAGAACGGCGAGAGCAGAATAAGGGCGATGGCTTGCCAGATCGGCACATGGGCCAGACCCAGGGTCCAGAGCTGTACGCCAACCGCTCCCAGCGCCACGCGTAAAACCTGTTGGCCCGGACGTGCCGAGCGCAAGGCCGCGCGGTTGCGCGCAATCCATGGCAGGTAAAAGATCGCGGCAATGGAATATTGCCAGAAGGTGGCGGCGGGGGCCGACGCGCCCCCAAGCATGGTCGCGCCTTGCAGCGCGGTATTGACCAGAGCAAAAGCGGCTCCGGCGGCGATCATCAGCCCGGCAGCGCGGGCCGTGTTTGATAAGCGAGTCATGGCGTTTGTCCTTTCATCTACGCTCACAACTCAAGGCAGACAGGACAAGCCACGCGCCCCGTGGGGCACGCGCTGATCCATTCTCTTCCATCCGGACTATAACCGTCGGCCCCGGAATTTCACCGGATCTGCTGACCCTTCCACCAATGGCAGAAAGCGCTCGCGGGCTGTCACCGCCGGTGGGGAATTTCACCCCGCCCTGAGAATGTGCCGCCCCAATGGCGGCGCGAAATGAGTGGCAGGGGCGGGGGCGATTGGCAAGTGGAATATGCGGGCTGAAATATAAGTCAGCACTATTGACTTATATTTTGCATGAGCGCAGATATTGGGCACGGAGGAGCCCCGATGAATCACATGAACGATTTTCACAATCTGTTTGCCCGGCGCACGGCAGGGATGAAGGCCTCGGAAATCCGCGAGCTGCTGAAGCTGCTGGATCAGCCCGATATCATTTCCTTTGCGGGCGGCATTCCCGACCCGGCGCTGTTTCCGCGTGAGGCTTTTGCCAAGGCGCTGATGCGGGCCACGGATGTGCAGATGGCCGGGGAGGCGCTGCAATATGCGCCGTCAGAGGG
>JARRIY010000132.1:0-6953 GCA_037379985.1 Maritimibacter sp. | reverse complement strand
GGCCTTTGTTTTTGCCAGAGCGATAGGTCACGATTTCCTGCGGACCGCGGGCATCGAATATCTCGATCCCCTCTTCAAAGCTTTCTTTCACCTCCTCTTTATCAGCCAAGAAATGGTCGAAATCTTCCAGCGCGGTGACGGTCACGCCAACCTTGCCGTATTTCTGTTTTTGCAGCCGCGCCATCGAGCGGGCGATGTCCATCGCCACATTGCCGCCGCCGATCACCACGAGGTTTTCCGGCACTGGCACCTCTTCCCCCGCCGTGATCCGGCGCAAGAGGTCAACAGCGGTTTCAACGCCCTCAAGATCAGAGCCCGGAATGCGAGTCGAACGGCCCATATGCAGACCGATGGCCAGCACCACGGCATCGTAATCGCGCTTCAGCTCGTCCATCTGCACGTCTTTGCCAATGCGGGTGCCGGTGCGGATCTCCACGCCCATGGCTTCGATCACCGCAATATCGCGATCCAGCGCGTCGTAAGGCAGGCGATATTCAGGAATGCCGTAGCGGGTCATGCCGCCAGCCTTATCCTGCGCCTCGAACACAACCACCTTGTGCCCGCTGCGCGCCAGGTCATAGGCCGCAGTCAGCCCGCCGGGGCCACCGCCGATCACCGCCACCGATTTACCCGACGGCGTACCCTCAGGCTTGCCGACGATCTCGATGCGTTTTTCCACCGGCACTTCATCAACGATATGGCGTTTCAGCCAGCGGATCGCGATTGGATCGCCCTCATGCTGCGCCGCACAGGCGGTTTCGCATTTATGAGTGCAGACCCGCCCGCAAACCTCGGAAAACGGGTTGGTTTCGTAAAGGATCTGCGTGCCCAGATCGTAATCGCCCTCGCGGATCGCGGCGATGTAATCGGGGATATCCATATGCGCGGGGCATGTGGCGACGCAGAGCCCGCATTCGACGCAACGATCCGCCTCCAGCACCGCCTGTTCGCGTGTATAGCCCGCGACGATTTCGTCGAAATTGCCGATCCGCGCCTCGGGTTCCATCTCGCCCATTTCGGCACGATCAAGCCCGGTGAGCTTGCGCCCGTCCAGACGGCTATAGCCCTTTTCCTTGTCATCCCAGGATTTCGCATCCACCCCGGGGATGAAGCGAAATGCCTCGGGATCGCTATCGAACCAGGTATATTCATTCGACATGGTCAACGAGCCGGTCATGCAGACATCGACACAAAGCGCGCACCAGCAGCAGCGGCCATAATCAATCTGCGGCCTCAGCCCGCTATCGCCATCTTTGGGATCGCTCACCGGCACCATGTCAATGGCGGCGTTCTGGCAGATGGTTTCGCAGGAGCCGCAGCCGATACACAGATCGGTATCGTTCTGGTGAAAGCCGCGATAGCGATCGGCGGCTTCCCGGCCAATCGGTTGTTTGATGGTCACCGGGTCCTGAACCAGATGTTTCCAGGCGGTGAAGGGTGTGAGAACGTCACGAAAGCCCATGTCTCACCTCTCAATCTCGGGGGGATAAGTGTGCAGCGACACCATCAGCATCGCCACATCTGCGATATTGGTGCCGGGGATAAGATGTTCCAAAAGTGCCATTGCGTGGGTGTAGCTCGGCCCCCGCACATTGACCCGGCGCGGATAGCCCGATCCGTCGGTGACAAGGTAGTAGCCATATTCGCCGCGCGAGCTTTCACCTTTGATATAGGTCTCGCCGCGCGGGATTTTCCAATGCAGCACATTCGGAATTTCGGCCATGGTCGGCCCGGATTTCGGCATCTTTCTAAGGATCTGCCGGATCAGGTCGATGGAAACGTCGATATCGCGGCGGCGCACCATGGTACGTGACCAGACATCCGACCCGGTTTCGGTGACCACATCGAAATTCAGCTGATCATACATCAGATAGGGCGCATCCTTGCGCAGATCTTTCGCCACCCCGCCCGCGCGGGCATTGGGTCCGGTCACGCCGTAAGGTTCGAAAAGTGAAGGATCGATATAGCCGATCCCTTTGGTGCGCTTCTTGAACACGGCGTTGGTGAACAGCACCTTGTCGACATCGGCAAGGTAGCGTTCGGCGGTTTGCAGGGTCTCTTCCATGCGCTCGGCAAAGCCGTCTGGCAGCCCCCCGCGCACCCCGCCGGGCAGGATGAACATGTGATAGATCCGGGCGCCGGTCATTTCCTCGAACCGGTCCAGCATCAGGTCACGCACATAGGTCATCCATTGACCGACAACGCCCGCGCCGGTGGCCCCGGCAATACCGCCCATTGCCATCATGTAGGAATTGAAACGGCCCATCTCGAGGATCAGCGTGCGGATCCATTGTGCCATTTCCGGCGCTTCGATCCCGGCCAGTTCCTCAACGGCGGCGGCATAGCACCATTCGTTGAAATCAGGCTCAGGGACGCAAACCCGGCAGACGATGGGGAAGACCTGAATGAAGGTCCGCCGCTCCATCAGCTTTTCAAAGCCGCGATGCAGATAGCCCACATGGGTGTAGCCCTCGACCACCTCATCGCCGCAGACCGTCAGCTCAACCGACATATTGCCGGTGATGCCGGGGTGGTTCGGCCCCTGCCAGAGCTTCAGATATTTGCCGGTTTCAAGGTCAATCTCCAGCTTCCCGTCAGCGCCGGGAGCCGGGTATTGGCTGCGGTCCGGTTGGTAATTGAACATCTCAGCCCTCCGGATACATTTTTTGTTTCATATGCGCGCGCGGATCGTGGGTCTCGCGCCCGCCGCGTTCGGCATAGGTCTGCTGGCTATAGGCGAGCGTGTCGAAATCGCGCCGATAGGGCGGGATGTCGGTCCAGCCTTCCAGAATGAATTCGTCATTCACCCGCGGGCTGCCGGGGAAATCGATCCCGAACATCTCGCGCAATTCGCGCTGATAAGTCTCAGCTGTCGGCCAGAGATCATGGATCGTATCGCCCACCGCATTATCACGCGGCAGCATCAGGCGCAGGCCCAAGGTCAGGTTTCTCGCCCGGTTGTTCAACATATAGGTCAGCTGAAACTGCCCCTCTTCCAGCCAATCCACGGCGGTGAGCAGCACCAGATGGGTAAAGCCATGCACATCGCGCAGCTCACACAGCAGCGCGCGCAGCTCTTCCCGGGAGATGGTTACGAATGCCATATCGGGACGCTGTTCGGTCAGCTCGCCCAGATGAAAGCGGTTTGTCAGTCTGTCATAGAGTTCGCGCATCATGTCACCAGCTGTAATCCGGCATATCCCAGTCCTTGATCACGGACTTTTGGTTCGCCTTGTACCACTCGAAATTCTCGGCATATTTGTTGGCCCCTTCGCCCTCGCCCCGCCGAATGATCTTTTTCAGCTCCATCAGGCCTGCCAGCAGCGCTTCGGGGCGCGGCATGCAACCGGCGATGTAGAGGTCGACCGGCAGGTATTCGTCGAGCTTTTTCACCGTGTTGTAGCTGTCCCAATACATGCCGCCATTGATCGTGCAGGAGCCAAGCCCGATCACGAATTTCGGTTGCGGCATCTGCTCATAGGAGCGGATCGCGCGCTTCAGGGTCTTGGTCGAAAGATAGCCCGAGATCATCAGAAGGTTGGATTGCCGTGGCGTTGGCCGCCACTGGATACCATAGCGATAGGCATCAAAACGCGGGGTCATCAGGGGCCGCATTTCGATGGCACCGCAGCCGGTACCAAAGCCGAGGATCCAGATCGAATTGGCCCGCGCCCAGTTGTAGAAATCCTCGACGATTTTGGAATAGGCCTTGCGATGCACCTTCGGCGGCTCCTGGCAGAAATAGTCCTGCATCGGGTCCACCGTGATCACCTGCCCATCCGGGGTTTCCACCTGACGCGGACGCATTTCCTCGCGCAGGGGGAACTCCTCGGTGCTCTTCTTGAAGTTTTTATCCATATCTTTCATGTCATTACACCGTCAGGATGGCGAGGATGCCAACCGGCAGCCCCCATTTCAGGAAAAAGCGGATGCTTTGCTCAACCCGGAAGCGCGGGAAGACGACACCGATCACGGCGGTGATCATGTAGAGCACGAAAACCTTGATCGCGAATTCCGCCCAGCTGGTTGCACCGCCAAAGAACAGGTTCATGTAGATGACGGTCTTTGCAATCGGGAACAGCCGCCGGTTGGTCATCATCAGCGCGAGATAGGAGCTGTGATATTCCGTGGGCGGGCCGATCGGAATTTCCTGCGGCGCGATCACCACGTCGAAGGGCGAGCGCATCATTGTGCCGACGAAAGCAAACATCGCCGCGATGGTGGCCAGCGGGTTGGTGAACAGGGTCCAGCTGAAGAGGCCATGCTGCTGCTGGGCCACGATCTCGGTGATGTTCAGCGTTTGGTATTGCAGCGCCATGGAAAACACTGCCAGTGCCAGCGGCAGCTCGGCTGTTGTCACCTGGCTCAGCCCCCGGCTGACCCCGATGGCGGAATAGGGATGGCCGCTTTCGCCTGCCCCCAGCGCCATGCCCAGCGTGCCGAAGAACACGAAGTAGAGCGCCAGGATCAAATCGCCCGCGAAGGAGAAATTCTCCCACATCACCGAGCCGTAGATGGTCGGCACGAAGAGCAGCAGCCCCACCCCGCCGGTCAGACGAAAGACCGGGCCAAGATAGAACATCACCCCATGCGAAATTTTCGAGCGCAGAGAGATGTTTTTAAACAGGTCGATATAGTTCTGCCAAACCGGAATACCCCGGCGGCCACCGACCCGCGCGCCCATCTTCTGGATGACTGCGGTCATGATCATCCCGTAATTGATGACGATGAACAGCGTCAGCAGGGCATAGGGGATCTGGATCCAGGAAAAGCCGCTCATGACGCGCCTCCCATTGCGATGAAGTATGTGGCAACGACAAAGAACAGCACCTGCACCGCATAGGTCTGGCCGTTGCCGCTATAGATCCGCCGGGTGAAATCGGCCGTGGAATGCAGCGCATCGGTGACGCCGTTCCAGAACCCGGTGACCACCGGCAGTGTCAGGAAGCCCAGCGCCTTGCGATAGGGCGCGAAGAAATTCCAGGCAAAATGGGTGGTCTGCGGTTTGAAAGGCCGCTCGGCGGAGAAGACGATATTGAACTGCTTCACCCGCTGGGCGTTGTGGTTCATCCAGACGAGCAACAGCAGCACCGACACGAAGATCACTCCGATCACCCCCATGATCGCCACCGGGTTCCAGTAGCCGAAATCAGAGGTAATCGCGCGGCCATGCCAGATCAGCGGCTGATCGCCAAAGAAGCTGCCGATATAGGCATCGACCTTTTGCAGGGCGAGGCCGGGCAGCGTGGCGAAGGCCAGAAGCATGGCAACAAAGATCATCTGCGGAATGACGATCCAGAGCGGCGCTTCTTTCAGCTTGCGATGCTCATCCTTGGGCTGGCCGAGGAAGATCGTGTGAATGAGCCGGAACAGGTAGAGGAACCCAATCGGACCCGACATGAAGATCAGCACCATCGGCAGACGCAGATCGGTTGACATGATCGCGTTGTAGAAAATCCAGCGCCCGCCAAAGCCCGAAAGCGGCGGCACGCCCGACATCGCGATAATGCCCACCAACACGCTGACGAATGTGAAGGGCATCAGGGTAATCAGCCCGCCCATTTTATACATCAGCTTGGTGCCGGTGCGCTTGTAGACGCCCCCAACCGCAAGGAAGAGCATGGATTTGTAGATGTAGTGGTTGATCACGAACATCAGCGCGAGCAGCCAGCCCAGATGGTTCATCAGGGCCAGACCAAACACGGCATAGCCCATCTGGCTGATCGAGCTATAGGCGAGCAGGCGTTTTGCATCCTCCTGAAAGATCGCCAGCACCCCGCCAAGGAAGGCCGTAAGTGCCCCGATCCAGACCAGAACCACGGTCAGGTCGATGCCGTAAAGCCGCTGATGGCCCATATTCATCACCAGAAGGAACAGACCGAAGAGGCCCGCTTTCAGCAGAATCCCCGAGACCATGGGCGACACATCTGTTTCCGCCTCGGCATGGGCGCCGGGCAGCCAGATATGCAGGCCCATGGCTGCTGTTTTGGTCAGGAAACCGCCCGCCAGCAGCAGGAAGACCCAGGGCGCTGAAGGCACGGCGGCTTCAGCCAGCGCTTTCAGATTGGCGATGGCAAAGGGCTGCACCCCATGCGACGCCAACGCAAACCCCATCAGGATCGCAAAGGCCCCACCAAGGCTGAACAGGATGTAAGACAGCGCGTGCGGTTCGCTCTCTTTGCCACGTAGGATCAGGTAGTAAGAGCCAAGCGTCAGGATCTCCCAGGCGGCAAAGAACTCAAACGAGCTTTGCGCCTCGATCAGCATCGCCAGCCCGGCATACATCAGCATGGCTGGCGGGTAGAAACCGATGCGGCGTCCATGGGCATGGAACGAAGCAATCAGGATGATCGCGCCGCCCAACAGCATGACCACGGCAAAGATCATTTGCAGCGGATCATAGCCACCCATGCGCAGATAGAACCAGACCACAAGCCCGGCCATAGCGATGGCGTTTTTGATCCAGGCCGGAAGCGGCTCCAGCACCAGAAAGGCCAGCGCGAACAGAACCGGGGTCAGGGTCAGGACATTCGGGTTCAGCGAAGCGCCGCCCCAGACCAGCCCCAGCGCCCAGCCGATAGCAACGGCCAAAAACACGCTCAGCGATTGGTCCATGGCAAAGCGCGTCGGCATCACCGGCATCTCGCGTTTCACCGCTTGGCCAAACCAGCGGAACATATAGCCCGCCTCGATCAGCGCGCCGAGCAGCACGAGGATCAGGATCGGCAGCCGGTCGGCGGCCATCAGCGCATGCGCCAGATCCCATTTGGCATAGAAGCCGGGGAAGGGCGGCAGGCCGGTGAGCATCGCCACAAAGCTTGCGAACGCGAAGATAAACAGCGGATTGGCGCGCAGGATGGCCCAATCAGCCAGCCCCCGCTCGGGCACCAGACCCGAGAGCCAGAACAGCCCGGCTTTCGCCACCGCATGGGTGATCAGGATCCCGCCCGCAA
>JARRIY010000131.1:0-8056 GCA_037379985.1 Maritimibacter sp. | reverse complement strand
TCCAGCAAAGCCGCCCATGGGCTGCTCGCACCACGGGCAATAGCCTTAATGGGAAGTCATTTTCGGTCTGGCCACCCGGCCGCAGATTACGGGTAGTAGCCGAGGATGGATTTCACCTCGAGATATTCCATCATCCCCTCAAGCCCATATTCGCGGCCGTGTCCGGATTGCTTGAAGCCGCCAAACGGCGCGTGCGGGTCCCAGGCGGGGTAGTTGAGCAGCACCTGGCCCGAGCGGATCTGCGAGGCGACCTCTCTGACCAGCTCCATATCTCTACCCTGCACATGCGCGCCAAGGCCATAGACGGTATCGTTGGCGATGGTGATGGCCTCTTCGACCGTATCATAGGGCAGGATGCACAGCACCGGGCCGAAGATCTCCTCCTGTGCAATGCGCATGTCGGTCCGCACATCGGAAAAGATCGTCGGCTGTACGAACAGCCCGATATTCAGCCCGCCGGGGCGGCCCGGCCCCCCGACCAGCAGCCGCGCCCCTTCGGCGACGCCTGCCTCGATCATGGTCTGAACCCGGTCGAACTGCGCGCGGTTGGCAATGGCGCCATGGGTGCTGGTCTCATCCTGCGGATCGCCGACCACGATCTGCTCCGCTGCCTGCCGGGCGAAAGCCTCAACCTCGGACAGATGCGCGCGCGGCACGATCATTCGGGTCGGGGCGCTGCAAGACTGGCCGAGATTGCGGAAAGCGGCGGCAACGCCCGGCGCGATGGCACGGGCAAGATCGGCATCGGCCAGGATCACGTTGGGTGACTTGCCCCCCAGCTCCTGCGCCACGCGCTTGACCGTGGGGGCTGCGGCCTGTGCCACCGCAACGCCCGCACGGGTGGAGCCGGTGATCGAAATCATGTCGACATCCGGATGGGCGGCCAGCACCGCCCCGACACCGGCGCCGTCGCCTTGCACGAGGTTGAACACCCCGGCCGGAAAGCCTGCTTCCTCGATGACCTCGGCAAAGAGCAGGGCATTCAGCGGCGACAGCTCGCTCGGCTTCAGCACCACCGTGCAGCCCGCAGCCAGCGCCGGCCAGCGCCGGAGCCACCTTGGCAGTGAGCTGATAAAGCGGCCAGTTCCATGGCGTGATCAGCGCCGCAACGCCAATCGCTTCATAGGCGATGGCGGTGTGGCCACGCGGCGTAATGAATGAGAAGTTCGACAGCACGTCGCGGGCGGTCGTCACATGGGCGATGGCCAGCGGCACCTGCGTGTTGCGCGCATAGTTGAGGGCCGCGCCCATTTCGAGGGTCAGGCACTGGGCGAAAAGCTCCCGACGCGCTTCGATCAGCGCCGCCAACCGGTCGAGCAGCTCGGCGCGATACTCCGGCGTGCTGCGGCTCCAACCGGGGAAGGCCCGGCGTGCCGCAAGCACCGCCGCCTCCACATCCGCGCCATTGCCCAGCGGAAAACGGCACACCGCCTCTTCCGTCGCCGGATTGATCACCGATCCAAAAGCATCGCCCTTCGGCGCGACCCAAGCGCCACCGATGAAGAACTGGTTCAGGTGGCCGCTCCCGGTCAGATGGTCTAGGGGCGTGATCATGTCACGATATCCTTCATTTTGTAGTAGGCGCCCAGCACCGGCAGGAACCAGGGCTTGCCAAAATAACCGGGGATCGCGGGCCAGTTGAAATCCTTCCAGGGGTTCAGCTGCGGCTTGCCATCCATGACATCCGCCATGACATGGCCCATCAGCGTCGCCATATGGGTGCCGTGGCCGCTATAGCCGGTGGAATAGAAGATACCGTCGCGCTCGCCCGCGCGGGGCAGGCGGTCGCGGGTCATGTCTACAAGCCCGCCCCAGCAATAATCTGTCCGCGTACTGGCAAGCTCGGGATAGACATTCGCCATCGTCGCCTGAAGGATCCGGCCGCTTTTTTCGTCAGATTGCGGATTGGACCCCGCGAACCGCGCCCGCCCGCCGAACAGCATCCGATTGTCCGGCGTCAGCCGCCAATAGACGACGAGGTTGCGGGTATCGACCACATTGCGCCCCGTCGGCATCAGCCGGGCAATCTGTTCGGGCGCCAGCGGTTCGGTCACGATCAGGAAGGCCCCCACTGGCACGATGCGGCGGCGGATCCAGCCCAATGGGCCGACTTGCGAGATGCCGCTGGCCAGCAGCACCTGCCGCGCGGTGATCTTGCCCTTGGGCGTTTCCACCACATGGCCGCCAACATTCTTGTGCAGAGCCGTAACCGGGGCCTGTTCATAAATATCCGCACCATGCCGTGCCGCCGCACTGGCCAAGCCCCGAACAAAGCGGCCCACATGCATCTGGGCGCTTTTGGGGAACAAGAGCCCGCCATGATAGCGGTCGGTCCCGACTTCGCTGTGCAGATCGGATTTCGCGATCAGCCTTGTGTCGGGATCGGCCACCTCGGACAGAAGCTCCTGAGCGCGGGCCAGCTTGTCGTAATGTTCGGGTTTGGCGGCCAGCTTCAGCTTGCCGACGCGCGCGAAATTACAGTCGATGCCTTCCTCGCGCACCAGCGTCTCGACCAGATCAACGCCGGAATCGAAGGCTTTGTAAAACGCGTTTGCCTTTTCCTTGCCGAACTTGCCCACCATGGAGCCATAGTCCTGAGCAAAGCCGTTGTTGCACATGCCGCCATTGCGCCCCGAAGCGGCACTGCCGATGGTCGCAGCTTCAAGCACGGCAACACGGGCCCCCTTCTTGGCGAGGGCCAGCGCAGCAGAGGCTCCGGTGATCCCGCCGCCAACTACGGCCACATCGTAGCGGCCTTCAACGGAGGCGGATGGGCTTTTGTCGAACGGCTCGGATGTATCGAGCCAATAGGGGGTCAGTTTCATGTCATGCACCTTCAAGGTTTAATTTCACAAGCGCTGGGATGGGCTCTGCCCGCTACCAGCCGCGGATCCGCGGCCAGCGCGCCAAAATCTCGGGGTCTGCGCCATCGACCACGCCATAGATTTCATGCTGAGAGGCCATCGCGCAGGCATGGTTGGGCAGGATCCTGACCTTTGTGCCAACCGGCAGGTCCGGCATATCCTTGCCCGAGCCTTTGCGGATCTTGAGGATCCCGTGCTCCTGGCTGGCTTCGGCCACGATCACGTCGTCCAGCACCCGCCCGCCTTCATCGCAGACGACGCCATAGCCCTGATCGACCGTCTGGTTTGCAGTTCCCCGGTCGCGCGACAGCGCCATCCAGCCCGCATCGACCAGCACCCAGCCCTTTTCGGGCTTGGTGCCGATTACCGTGGCTAGCACGGATAGCGCCAGATCGTCGAGCGTACAGACGCTGACACCGTGCTGGACGAGGTCGAAGAACATATAGACGCCAGCCCGCAGTTCGGTGATGCCTTCAAGGTACTCGGCAAAATGCGCGGTTGGGGTCGAGCCAAGGCTGACGATAGGGCAGGCATGGCCGTGCGCACGCAGGGTCTCGGCGGCGCGAACCGTGGCCTGCCGCTCGTTTTCCGCCGCCTTCACCAGCGCTTCGGGCGTGTTCAACCCGTAGGATTCTCCGGCATGGGCGAGGACCCCAGCCAGATTGGCACCGGCGGCGACAACCCTGTCCGCCACCTCAAGCAACAGCGGATCATCCGGCTTCAAACCGCCACGGTGGTCGTCGCAATCCAGCTCGATCAGAACCGAGGGCACAACGCCGGTGGCCTCGCGCACGTCAGCCAACACATCGGCTTGTGCGGTGCTGTCGAGCAGCAGCTTCACATCGGCACCGGTGCGGCGGCAAAGCTGCATGGCGCGCTGGGCAGAGGCCGGCGATAGGCCGACCGCATAGGTGATGTCATGATAGCCGTGACCTGCGAAATATTCCGCTTCGGCAATGGTTGAGACCGTGATCGGGCCGGGGCCGCTGGGGAAGGCGATCTTGGCGACGTCGATGCTTTTGGCCGTTTTCATATGCGGACGCAGCACCACCCCAAGCTCCTCGGCGCGACTGGCAAGGCGCCCGATATTGCGCTCCAGCTTTCCGCGATCCAGCAGCAGCGCCGGGGTAACGAGCTCCCCGATTGTTGTGGCCGGTCCAGGCATTTTCTTGTGTACAGTCATCTTCCCGCAATCCTTTGCACTAGCCGAGCGACTGGCTTGCCAGAGCGAACATGCGCGCGGCCCCGTCCGGCTGCGGCGGCTGCCCCTTGACCATGGCGGTGCCTTGATCGGTGCGCGGCAGGCCGAGGCTCACCAGCCAGTCGCTCAGCCCGTGTTCGGCGTGAATGTCGATGCGCACGAATTGCCCCTGGAGCCACGAAAGCTGTTCCAAGATCAGGCGTTTGGCTTCTTCGGTGTTTTCGGCGGCAACCGGGCCAACCACGTAGCCGCGTCCGAACCTGCGGGCGACCGAATAGCCCGCGATGCCCCCCGCGCATTCGATCAACGAGATCCGACCCGCCTCGGCCAATGCGGACACCAGCGGCGCCCGGTCGAGGCCGGTGGCATTCCGGTCGAAAGCCTGAATTCCGGGGATGTCGGCGGCACGCGCCAGCCGGATGCCATCACCGCCTTCCACCGCCACGTCAAGCACCGCCTGATGCTGAATGATGGTGCCGATCTCGACAAAGCCGCGCCGCTTGTAGAGCGCCAGCCCCTCCTCGGTGGAGCACAGCACCACATCGCGCCCCTGCGTGGCGTCGAGCAGCGCGTCGAACAACCGCGCGCCATGGCCACGGCCCTGTTCGGTGCCGGTGACGATGATCATCCCGGCATTGGCATGGCTCTGGCCGTAGGGCCACCACAGGGCGGTGCCGATCAGCTCGCCATCCCGCTCCAGCGCCACACCCTGGCCCGCCGCCGCAGCGAATTCCCAATCCTCGATCCGATAGGGCCAGCGCATCTCTTGCGACAGCTTCAACGCGCCCGGCAGATGCCGCGCTTCGAAGGTCGTCAGATCCGCTTGCGCATCACGTGTCTTTTGTTCAGCCTCAATCGCCATTGCCGAGCTGCCTTTCGCTTTCTCAGGATCGCGTTTCCCTTTCCCGACAGCTTGGCGCTCGCCACACCGTTTTCACTGCTGTTTTGCCCGGCCAACTCGGCAGGATCATTCGTTCTGCCCAGCCTCTCAGCATAAAAGGCGGCGCTATTCAGGGGACAAATGAGCACCCGCCAACAGGCGCCTTTGCGCGGTGTGAAACGGGGTGCGAAACAGTGGGCGCAGGAGGAGATGACAGTGATCTATATCAGCGAAGAGGAATCGGCGGGCCTCGTCAGCCATGAGCTTGCCTATACGGCTGCCCGTGAGGCGCTGGTGGCTGCGGCCTCGGGGAATAGCGGAGTGTTCCCGGCGGTTCTGGGTCGCTCCTGCGATCCGGGCAATACATTCTCGGTCAAATCCGGCTGGTCGGATGCCTTGACCGGCGTGAAGGTCGGCTCGTTCTGGTCCGGCAATCCGGCGCGGGGTCTGCCCCGGCACAATTCCACCATCGTGCTGCTCAATCAGGACAGCGGCCAGCTGCGCGCCGTGATCGAGGCCGGGCAGGTCAATGCCTACCGCACCGCCGCGTCCGATGCGGTCGCCGCCGATCTGCTGGCCCGCAAACAGGCGCGGGTGCTGGCGGTGTTCGGCGCAGGCAATCAGGCCCTGTTCGAAGTGGCCGCACTGGCGCGGATCCGCCCCATCGACACGGTGCTGGTGGTGGCCCGCCCCTCGCCGCGCCGCGATGCTTTCATGGCGACCCTTACCGAGCGTGGCCTGACCGCGCGGGCAGTCTCGGCCGAAGAGGCGGTGCGCGGCGCCGATATCGTCGTCACCGCGACCCCGTCGCGCGAGGCGCTGTTTGAGGCGGACTGGGTCAAGCCAGGTAGCCATGTGGTCAGCATGGGCTCCGACGCGCCGGGCAAGCACGAATTGCCGGTGGCGCTGTTGCAGCGGGCGCGTCTGTTCTGTGATCTGCCGTCGCAATCGGTTCAGATCGGCGATTTCCAGCATGCGCGCGAGGCCATCGAGGCTGGCAAGCTGGAGCTGACGCAAATTGGCGATGTCATCGAAGGGCGCGCGCCGGGTCGGCTCTCGGACGAAGAGATCACTGTCTATGACAGCTCCGGCATCGCGCTGCAGGATCTCTACATCGCCGAGGCGCTGATCCGGGAGCAGGCGAAAAACGCGCAAGGGCAGGGGTAAGCAATCCCCGTGTTGCAGTGCGGGGCAAGCCATGGCTCGCCCCGCGCCTGTTTCTAGGCGGCCTGTCCGGCCAGTTTCGCCATCGTCCGCTCCAGCGCGGCAAGGAACAGCTCCACGTGTTCGCCCTGACAAACCAGCGGCGGGCGCACCTTCAGCGTATCTTCGTTGGCCCCGGTGGTGCTGATCAGCACGCCATCGTCGCGCATCGTGTTGACCACATTAAGGGCCATGGCGCGCCGTGCATCGGGGGCATCGCCGTCATTCCCGATATCGACGCCAAGGAACAGGCCCGCATTGCGGATCGCGCGAATGCCGGTCTTCTGGCTGGCGATCCGTTCCATCCCGTCACGCAGGCGCTGGCCCATGGTCAGCGCATTGTCCAGAATCCGGTCGCGCGTGAGGATCGTCAGCACGGCATCCGCCGTGGCGATGCCAACCGTGTTGCCGGCAAAGGTGTTGGAATAGCGCGCGATAGCGCCGAACTTCTCCATCGGCCCTTTGCGGCCAACCACGGCCCCGATCGGGAAACCGTTGCCCATCGGTTTGCCCAGCGTGGCGAGGTCGGGCACGATCCCGTGCCGCTCAAACCCCCACATATGGGCGCCGGTTCGCCCGAAGCCGGGCTGCACCTCGTCGGAAATGACCAAGCCCCCGGCCTCGCGCACCGCCTCAACCGCGCCCGCGATGAAACCGGGCGGGTCGATCCAGACGCCATCGCTGGAAAAGATGCTGTCAAACAGCAGCGCCGCCACACCGATGCCGCGCCGGTTCAGGTCGTGAATGGCGTCGCGCACCTGCGCCTCGAAGAATTCCGCCGCCTGCGCCTCGGGCACACCCGCAGGCCCCGGCAGTTCGACCATCCGCACATTGGGGCTCAGCTTCACCGCGTCGCCCAGATTGGGCGAAACCGCCGCCACCGCCGCGCTGGTGCCATGATAGGCATAGGACGAGACGATCACGCCGTCATTGCCGCTGGTATGGCGGGCGATCCGCAGGGCCAGATCGTTGGATTCACTGCCCGTGCAGGTGAACACCACCCGGTTCATCTCGGCCGGGAAGGTCTCGACCAGCCGTTCGGCATAGTCGACAAGGCGCGGTTCGAGATAGCGCGTATTGGCACTGATCCGCCCGGCCTGTTCGGCCATGGCGGCGTTCACTTCCGGGTGGCAATGGCCCAGCGAGGGCACGTTGTTGTAAAAGTCGAGATAGGCCCGTCCGTCAGGGTCATAGAGCCACATGCCCTCGCCCCGGACGAAATGCACCGGCTTGCGGTATTGCAGCCGGTAAGAGGCGCCAAGCACGCTGTCGCGGCGCGCGATCAGCTCGGCTTCGCGGTCGGGCAGATCGATTTCACCCGGCCGGTAGCGGTTGGGCATGAGATCGGTGGTCATGTTGATCTTCCTGTCTGATGAAGGGCTCTGCCCAGGGCCTCGGGCGACGGCAAGGCAAGCGCTGCCAAAACCGCCGCCTCGCCCGATGGGCCATCGAGCGGGGCCAGAATCGAAAGGCCGCGTTCGGCCCGGGCGACGTTCTTCTTGATGTATTCCGCCTCGGCGGGGAAAAGCTCTGCGCGCCAGTAATTGACCAGGATCAGCGCACTTTGCCGCGCCTTCATCAATCCGGCAAGCAGCCGTGTTTCCAGCGCCGAAAGCGGCAGGACCGAGGCATAGCCTGCAATCAGATATTCAGCTCCGCCCAAAGCAAGGCCCGGATCGGTGACGACATGGCTGGCGGCAATGGCCAGATCCTGAAGCCGGGGGTTCCAGCCGCCATCGCCAAAGTCGATGAAGCCCAGCCCCTGCTCGGTCACGATCATATTGTGCGGGCTGGGATCGTTATGGGTGACCTGCCAGTCCAGATCGGCGATACAGGGCTCAACCGAGTCCATATACTCCGCCATCGCGGCGCGAACAGTGTCAGCAATGCTCCCGGCGGGCAGGTACT
>JARRIY010000130.1:0-7067 GCA_037379985.1 Maritimibacter sp. | reverse complement strand
GCAAATCGTCGCGGCTGCATCGGCATCCGCCATTGGCGTCGCAGCCTCGACAAGACCCGCAAATGTGTTTCGATCCAATGATTTAGGTGGAACGCGATAGAAATAGCCCTGCTCCAGAAAAGCGGCAACACCGGCCTGATCCGCCGTACCCTTGGCAGATAATGCCCCGTCGAGATCGCAAGCCTCACCCAGACGCGCGACGATCAGATCATCAAGCTGCGCCATCCCCGGCCCGGCATCGAAGGCCAGCAGCGCGCCCTCCTCTTCCGGGCGCGATTTGCCCGGATTGACCCACGTAACGCTCGCCACCGCCCCGAGATTGACAAAAGCCAGCGGCGCTTGCGCCTCTAGATACTTCGCCAGCGCGAAATGATAAAACGCCGCCAATGGCGCGCCTTCACCGCCCAGCCGCATATCGGCCATGGCGTAGTCCCAGGCCACCGGCCTGCCCAGCACTTCGGCCAGGATTTGCCCATCGCCAAGCTGATGCGCCCCGCGCCCCTGCGGCTCATGCGCCAGGGTCAGCCCGGGAAAACCGATCAGATCGGCCTCTTTCACCTTGCTCAGCAGCGCCACATGGGCGGCTTCCACCACTTCCTGCGCGACCTCCAGATCATCGGCATCGACATCCCCGGGCCAGCGCCCCAGCACCGAGGCCAGCATCGCCAGCTCGCCCGCGCAATAGGGCCGGTGGCTGGTCTCGCCCAATTCTTCGATGCGCACACCGTCGGTTTTCACCAGCGCCGCCCGCACCCCGCCGAGCGTTCTGCCCGCCGCTGCCCCCAAGGCCCAGACCGGCCCTTGCTTCAACATGTCTTTTCCTCCGCGCCAGCCCTCGATATAGAGAGGCTCATTGTAAGAATGGACGGAAAAGCGATGACCTACCATCCCAAATCAGACTTCATGCGTGTGATGATCGAGCGCGGCTTCCTGGCCGACTGCACCGATTATCAGGCGCTCGACGAGGCTTTGGTCGACGGTGTGGTCCCGGCCTATATCGGCTTTGACGCCACGGCGTCTTCGCTGCATGTGGGATCGCTGATCCAGATCATGATGCTGCGCTGGTTTCAGAAGACCGGGCATAAGCCGATCGTGCTGATGGGCGGTGGCACCACCAAGGTGGGCGACCCTTCGTTCCGTGCCGACGAACGCCCGCTGCTGACCGAAGATCAGATCGACGCGAATATCGCCGGGATCAAACAGGTGTTTTCGCATTACGTCAGCTTTGGCGACGCGGCGAATGACGCGGTGATGGTCAACAACGCCGAATGGCTTGATGATCTGAACTACCTCAGCTTCCTGCGCGATATCGGGCGGCATTTCTCGGTCAACCGGATGCTAAGCTTTGAAAGCGTGAAATCGCGGCTGGATCGCGAGCAAAGCCTGAGCTTTCTCGAGTTTAACTACATGATCCTGCAAGCCTATGATTTCCTTGAGCTGAACCGCCGTTACGGCTGTCTGCTGCAGATGGGCGGCTCGGATCAGTGGGGCAATATCGTCAACGGGATCGACCTGACCCGCCGGGTGCTGGATCACGAGATCTACGGCCTCACATCGCCGCTGCTGACCACCTCGGACGGCAAGAAGATGGGCAAAAGCCAATCGGGCGCGGTCTGGCTCAATGGCGATCTGCTGAGCGCCTACGAGTTCTGGCAGTTCTGGCGCAACACCACCGATGCCGATGTGGGGCGTTTCCTGAAGCTCTATACCGAGCTGCCGCTGGAAGAATGCGAACGTCTCGGCAATGCCGAAGGCGCGGCGATCAACGATGCCAAAATCGTGCTGGCCAATGAGGTCACCGCGCTTTTGCATGGTCGCGAAGCCGCCGAAGCCGCCGCAGCCACCGCGCGCGAAGTCTTTGAAAAAGGCGGCGTGGGCGATGACCTTCCGACCCTCGCCCTCAGCGCTGACGAGCTGGGCGACGGCATTTCGCTGGCCCAGCTTGTGGTGCGCTCGGGTCTGGCGAAATCCGGCAAAGACGGCAAACGGCTGATCTCGGAAGGCGGGCTGAAGGTGAATGATGACACCTGCACCGATGCGGGGCGGATGTTTGCCGCTGCCGATCTGGGCGAACCGGTGAAGCTCTCGGCTGGCAAAAAACGCCACGCGCTGGTGATGTTGGAAGGCTAAGCTTCAAGCCTCAGAAACGTGAAAGGCGGGCCAGGTGCCCGCCTTTTTCTTTGCTTTATCAGTGTATTCCCCCAAACTCTTCAGAAGAGTTTTGGGAAGTGTTTTCTGAAAACACTTCCCGGGCTCAGCCGATCACGCGTTCAGGCGATCAGGTCTTTCGCCTCGGCTCCGGCGGCTTGCAACGCATCCTCAGGCTTCAGCCGCACCATCATCCCGCGTTTGCCGCCATTCAGCACGATCTCGTCCAGCACAAAAGCCAGCTCCTCAATCGCGCAGGGCACGGCGCGTTTCTGTCCGAATGGGCTGATCCCGCCGGTATGAAACCCGGTCAGCCGCTCGGCCTTGGTCGGGTCCATCATCTGCGCCGACTTGCCGCCGAAGGCTTTCGCCACCTTCTTCATCGACAGGCTGGCATCTGACGGGATCACCGCACAAGCGGGGCTGCCATCGACCTCGACCATCAGGGTTTTCAGCACAGATTCCGGGTCGGCCCCGATCGCCTCGGCGGCGTGAATGCCGATCTGCGGCCCGGCGGTGTAATCGTATTCGACCACCTCAAACCCAACATCCGCTGCCTCCAGCGCCACGGTGGCCGGGGTCTGGCTGCTCATTTTGCCAGCGCGTCGGCCAGAACCCCGCGCACCACATCCAGATCCACGTCATCGGCCACGAAAGCCTCGCCAATCGCGCGGGCGAGCACAAAGCGCAGCTTGCCAGCCTCGACCTTTTTATCCTGTGCCATCAAGCCCATAAGCCCATCCACATCGGGCAGGTCGCCGGGGATATCAGAAAGGTCACGCTTCAGCCCCATCGCCGCCAGATGGGCGCGGAACCGCGAGGGCGCTTCTTGGCTCATCAGCCCCAGCCGCGCCGAGGTTTCAAAGGCCAACGCGCAGCCAATCGCCACGCCTTCGCCATGCAGCAGCCGGTCGGAATAGCCGGTGGCCGCTTCCAGCGCATGGCCAAACGTATGGCCAAGATTGAGCAGCGCCCGATCACCCTGCTCGGTTTCATCGCGCGACACGATATCGGCCTTCATCTGCACCGAGCGGCGCACGGCTTCTTGCCGCAGAGCCATATCACCACAGGCCATGGCCGGACCGTTGGCCTCAAGCCATTCGAAAAACTCAAGGCTGCCCAGCCCGCCATATTTCACCACCTCGCCATAGCCGGCCAGGAAATCGCGCGGGCGCAGGGTGTTCAACACGCCAATATCGGCCAGCACAAGGCTGGGTTGGTGAAAGGCGCCAACGAGGTTTTTGCCATGCGGCGAGTTGATCCCGGTCTTGCCGCCCACCGAGCTGTCAACCTGGCTGAGCAACGTGGTGGGGATCTGCACAAAGCGCACGCCCCGGCGCAGCACCGATGCGGCAAAGCCTGCCAGATCGCCGATCACGCCGCCGCCAAAGGCAATGACCATGCCCCCGCGCTCAACCTTCTGGGCCAGCAGCCATTCCACCACTTCCTGAAAATTCGACCAGCTTTTGGTGCCCTCACCCGGCGGCAGGATCAGCGCTTCCGAGGTGATCCCGGCCACAGCCAGCCCCAGTTGCAGCTCGGCCAGATGCTCTTCGGCCACGTTTTCTTCGGTGATGATCGCCACATCGGGGCGGTTCAGCAGCGGTGCGATCTCTTCGCCCGCGCGCCCGATCAGCTCATCGGCAATCCGCACCTCATATGAGCGGCTGCCCAGCTCGACCTTCACCACATCCATTAATTTTGCTCCTCAAGCACATCGGGCCGGGTGGCCAGCACCCCGATCACCCGTTCCGTCATATCGGCGATGGAATACTCCGGCTTCGCTTCGACCACCAGATCGGCCAGCCCGTAGAATTCCTGCCTTGCGTTATAGATCTCGGCCAGCGTCTGGCGCGGATTGGCGGTGCGCAGAAGCGGGCGGGTGCTTTTGTGCCGCACGCGCTCCCATAGCAGAGCCAGATCGGCCTTCAGCCAGACCGAAACGCCAATCCGAGAAATCTCTGTGCGATTGCGCTCGGCCAGAAAGGCCCCGCCACCGGTCGACAGCACCGCAGGCCCCGCCTCCAGCAAACGCGCGATCACCTCGGCTTCGCGGTCGCGAAAAAACGCCTCGCCATCGCGGGCAAACACTTCGGCAATGCTCATCGCAGCGGCGCGTTCAATCTCTTCATCGCTATCCAGAAATGGCAGATCAAGGCGCTGCGCCAGCGCCTTGCCAACGGCAGATTTTCCCGCCCCCATCATGCCCACCAACACGATGGGTTTCTTCGCTTTGAATGCCACCCGGCAGAGCCTCGCCGAAAAATTCGTTCACGCCTTCATGGCGTGAAAGTTGAAACCATGCCATATATGAATCGCGCCAAAGAAAAAACCTGCGAAAAGTGAGAGGCGGAAGATGATCGGGCGGCTTGTGAAATATCTCTTCATTCTGGCGGTGCTGGTTGCAGCCGGTCTGGCGGTCTACGCCTATATCGGTGATCTTGACCCGGCCCCGGGCGAAGGAAGCCTGACGGTGGAGCTGGATGCGGAAAGCTGATTTAGCCGCAGCGGGGATCGCGATTTTCATCAGTGCCCTGCCCGGGATTGCCCCGGCGCAGCAGGTGGCCGCCCCCGCGACCGAGATTGCAAACCCTGAAACCGGCACGGAAACCGGCCCCGGGATCGGCGATCCGCTCTCGGCTATTGGCTGGCTGTCCAACAGCGTGACCCTGCCACAAGCGGCCCCAGGTGAGCCGGCAGCAACCGGCGGGCGCACGCCTGCTTCGGTCAATGTCACCTCGCTTGATTCGGCGGCGGGGGCCGATGCGATTGGCATTCTGTCGCCCGCCACCACCGGATTGCCCGCAACGCTCTGGGGAAATTCCCGCCCCGAAGATCTGGCGCGGCGGATCCGCGGCGAACATACCGAGATGCTGCCCGCCTTGCAGGAGCTGCTATACACGCTGCTTCTGGCCGAGCTTGCCCCGCCTGCGCAGCCCGGCCCCGACCGCAGCACGATCTTTCTGGCGCGGATCGACAAGCTTTTGGAAATGGGCGCGCTGGATCAGGCCAATGCGCTTCTGGAACGCGCCGATCCGACCGACCCCGAGATTTTCCGGCGCTGGTTCGATGTTTCCTTGCTGCTGGGTGAAGAAGACACCCAGTGCCAGACCATGACCGACACGCCCAGCCTGTCGCCCACCTATCAGGCCCGGATTTTCTGTCTGGCCCGCGCGGGCGATTGGGACGGGGCAGCATTGATCCTGGGCACCGGACGGGCGCTGGGGCTGGTGCCGGAGCAGGATGCACAGCTGTTTGAACGCTTCCTCGATCCCGACCTTTATGAGGGCGAAGACCCGATTTCGCCCCCGGCAAACCCGACGCCCCTGACCTTCCGCATGTATGAGGCCATCGGCGAAGCGATCCCAACCAGCACCTTGCCGCTGGCCTTTGCCTATTCCGATCTGCGCGACAATATCGGCTGGAAAGCCCGGATCGAGGCCGCCGAACGACTGGCCCGCACCGGCGCGGTCAGCGATAATGCCCTGCTGGGGCTTTATACCGAGCGTAAACCGGCCGCCTCTGGCGGGGTGTGGGACCGCGCCGCCGCCATTCAGGAGCTCGAAGCCACGATCACAGCGGGTTACAAGGCGGGCACGGCGGACAACCTGCTGCACGCCTGGGATGAGATCACCCGCGCAAGGGTGGAAGTGGCAATATCGCAAAGCTATGGACCACAGCTGGCGGCGATGGAACTGGATGGAAAGCCCGGCGAGATTGCCCTGCGCATGGGGCTGCTCTCTGACAAATACGAAGCCGTAGCGCAGGCCAGTACCCCGGCGAGCGAGCGCGACAAGCTGTTGATTGCGATTGCAAAAGGCGATGTCAGCGCGGCCCCGGCCACAGATGCCCGCGCGCAGGCGGTGATCGACGGGTTTCAGGCCACCCAGCCCCCGGTGCGCTTTGCCTCGCTCCTGGATGACAACCGAATGGGCGAAGCGATCCTGCGGGCAATGACCCTGTTCAGCGAAGGTGCCTCGGGTGATCTCGACCAGATCAGCGATGCGCTGGCGCTGATGCGCAATCTCGGGCTGGAAGACGTCGCCCGGCGCACGGCGCTGCAATATCTCATTCTGGACCGGGCGGGATGACTGGCCCGGGCGTTGCCGCCGATGACGCGCGCTGGATTTCGGCCTTTCTGGAAGCGCAGGCGGCAGAGCTCGATGCGGCGGAAAACACCCTGCTCGCCTATGGTCGCGACCTGAAAGATTTTTCGGAGTTTCTGGCGGGTAATGGCCTGACCATTGCCGAGGCCCGGAAAGAGGATATCGAGAGCTATCTGGTCAGCTGCGAGGCGCAGGGGCTGGCCGCCTCGACCCGGGCGCGCAGGCTCTCGGCGGTGAAACAGATCTATCGTTTCGCCTTTGAGGAAGGCTGGCGCGAGGAAAACCCGGCGCTGCGGCTGGCCGGTCCCGGCCGCGCCAAACGCCTGCCAAAGACTCTCAGCGAAGAGGAAGTCACCCGGCTTCTGGATGCCGCCCGCGCGCTTGGGCGCAGCCCGGCGGACAAGCTGCGTAATACCTGCCTGATGGAGCTGCTCTATGCCACCGGGATGCGGGTGAGCGAGCTGGTGGGTCTGCCGGTCGCCGCCGCGCGGGGCAATCCGCAGATGCTGCTGGTGCGCGGCAAGGGCGGCAAAGAACGCATGGTGCCGCTCTCTCCCCCCGCTCGCTCTGCGCTGATCGCCTGGCTTGCCGCCCGGGATGAGGCCGAAGACGCGGCGAAAGCCAAAGGCACCGCGCCCTCGCGCTATCTGTTCCCGTCGCGCGGCAAAGAAGGCCACCTGACCCGCCACCGCTTTCACGGGCTGATCAAGGAAATCGCCGTGGCCGCTGGCGTCTCGCCCGAAGCCGTCACCCCGCACCGGTTGCGCCACGCCTTCGCCACCCACCTGCTCGCCCACGGCGCCGACCTGCGCG
>JARRIY010000129.1:1966-11671 GCA_037379985.1 Maritimibacter sp. | reverse complement strand
CCGTCCCAGTTGGCGGCGATGTCGCAGCGCCCGACCATGGGCATCGCCTCAGAGCCATCCTCGAACTCGGCCAGCGCGCCACAAGAAGCGGTTTTCTTGCCCGCGCGCACAAGGTCGATCAGCTCGCCGCAAAGTGCGGGACCGTCACCAAACTTGAACGTCTCGGCGCCCGGATAGGTCTCCTGGAGGTCTGCCATCACATCGCTCACCGGCTCACCCCACCTCGCATCGTCGGCACGTCCAGCGGGTTAAATCCGTAATGCTTCAGCCAGCGCAGGTCGCTGTCGAAGAAGGCGCGCAGGTCGGGGATGCCGTATTTCAGCATCGCCAACCGGTCGATGCCGATGCCGAAGGCAAAGCCCTGCCATTCGTCGGGATCGACGCCCGCCGAGCGCAGCACATTCGGGTGCACCATGCCGCTACCCAGCACTTCCAGCCAGTCATCGCCTTCGCCCACTTTCACCGTGCCGCCTTCAAACGAGCACTGAATATCGACCTCAGCCGAGGGCTCGGTGAAGGGGAAATGCGAGGCGCGGAAACGGGTTTTCACAGACTTGCCAAAGAAGGCGGTGAAGAATTCTTCCAGCACCCATTTCAGATTGGCCATGGAGATATCCTTGCCAATCGCCAGCCCCTCAACCTGATGGAACATCGGCGTATGGGTCTGGTCGTAATCGCAACGGTACACGCGGCCCGGCGCGATCACCCGAATCGGCGCGCCTTGTTCAAGCATGGCGCGGATTTGCACCGGGCTGGTATGGGTGCGCAGCACATGCGGCGGGCGCTCATCGCCCTCGGCACGGCTCATGTAGAAGGTATCAAACTCCTGCCGCGCCGGGTGGTGCGGCGGAATGTTGAGCGCGTCGAAATTGTGCCAGTCGGTTTCGATCTGCGGCCCCTCGGCCACGGCAAAACCCATATCGGCAAAGATCGCGGTGACTTCTTCCGTCACCTGGCTGACCGGGTGAATGGTGCCTTGCGCGCGCGGACGGCCCGGCAGGGTCACATCAAGCCACTCTTCCTTCAGCCGCAGATCCAGCGCCGCATCGCCCAGCGCTTCTTTCTTGGCGGCGAGGGCTGAATTGATCTCGTCTTTCAGCGCGTTCAGCTTCGGCCCCATGATCTGCCGCTCTTCCGGCGTCATCTTGCCCAGCTCGCGCATTTTCAGCGCCACTTCGCCCTTCTTGCCCACGGCGGCAAGGCGCAGATCTTCCAGCGCCGCTTCGCTATCGGCGGCGGCAATCGCGTCGAGATATTTCTGTCTCAGATCGTCCATCTCGGTGTCCTTCGTCAGGTTGCGTCCCTGCTAGCGCAGCTTCCGGGGCGCGACAAGTTCCGGGGCTTCAAACCGCCCGAAAAACTGCTGTTTTGTCAGAATTCGCGCCAGAAAGCCGGGGTAAAGATTACAAACAATGTCAGCATTTCCAATCGCCCGGCAAACATGCCGAAGGTCAGCACGATCTTGTCAAAGCTGGTGAGCGAGGCGAAATTGCCCGACGGGCCGATGATCGAGCCAACCCCGGGGCCAACATTCGCCACCGCTGTCATCGCTCCGGACACCGCCGTCGCCATATCCAGCCCCGACAGGCCCAGCGCCAGCGCCACCGCCGCCATGGTCGCGACATAGAAGAAGAAAAAGCTCATAACACCGGCCAACACGTCGTCTGACACCGGGCGGCCGTCAAAGCGGGTCACGAAAACCCCATGCGGATTATAAAGCGCACGGATGCGTTCAATCGCCAGACGGCCAAAGATGATCCAGCGCATCGCTTTCGCCCCGCCCGCCGTTGAGCCGGTGCAGCCCCCCACCGGGGTCAGCAGAAAAAACGCCACCGCCGCCACCGGCCCCCAGGCGATATAATCTTCCGTGGCATAGCCGGTGGTGGTGACAACCGACACCACGTTAAACGCCACCCGCCGCGCCGCGGTGAAAATATCGTCGCCGGTCTGATGCATCAGCCAGAAGGTCATCAGCACGATCACGGCGGCAAGGCTGTAAAGCATCGCCACCACCTGCTCTGAGCGCAGCGTGCCACGGGTGAACACACGGATATACCAGACAAAGGGCAGACCGCCCGCCAGCATGAACAGCGTGCCCGACCATTGCAGAAACGGGCTTTCGAAATGGCCGAACGAGGCATCCGAGGTGGAATAGCCACCAGTCGACAGCGTGGTCAGCGCATGTACGCTGGCCTCAAACACCGTCATGCCGCCGATCACATAGGTCACCATGCAGAGCAGAATCAGCCCCAGATAGACCGCCAGCGTCGCCAGCGCAAAGCGCGCGGCATTGGCAAATTCCTTGTCGCCCTTATCCGAGCTTTCGGTGCGGAAAAGCTGCATCCCACCAACCCGCAGAATCGGCAGAAGCGCCATGGCCGTCACCACAAAGCCGACGCCGCCCAGCGCTTGCAGAATCGCGCGCCACATCAAAATGCCATGCGGGGTGGTATCGAGCCCGGTCATCACCGTTGATCCGGTGGTGGTAATGCCCGAAATGGCTTCAAACACCGCATCCACGGCGCTGAGCTGCCAGAGCCAAAGCGGCAGCGCGCCCGCCAGCCCCGCCGAAAGCCAGACCGACACTGTCAGCAGAAAGGTCTGAACCCGGGGCATGCCGGTAAAGGGGCGGGCGGTGGCGATGGTCAGAAGCAGCCCAAAGGTGCCCGCCAGCCCGAATGACAGCATAAACAGATCGCGGGTGCCGGGAAAAATCAGCGCATTGATCGCCATCAGAACGGCGACAAACAGCACCACTACGCCATTGACGAAAACCGTAAAGCTCATGGCGCGACCGGGTTCCCTATTGCTTGTTCCCCGCCACAGATTGCCCCGGCTCGGCGTCGGGGGCAATGCCGAACTGCCCGGCGGGCTTTGACATTGAAAAAGCCGCCACCCATGGGGCAGCGGCTTTTCCGAACTCTCATGCGGGCCGGATTAGGCGGCCAGCGCGGCTTTCGCCTGATCGACGATCACACCGAACGCATCGGGTTCGTTCACGGCGAGATCGGCCAGCACTTTGCGGTCAACTTCGATACCGGCTTTCGCCAGACCGTTGATGAAACGCGAATAGGTCAGCGCTTCGTCATGCAGACGCACGGCAGCGTTGATACGCTGGATCCACAGCGCACGGAAATTCCGCTTACGCTGTTTCCGGTCGCGCGTGGCGTATTGGTTGGCCTTGTCGACGGCCTGAGTCGCGGTCTTGAAGACGTTCTTGCGACGGCCGTAATAGCCTTTCGCTGCCTTGATGACCTTCTTGTGACGAGCGTGGGTTGTGGTACCACCTTTAACGCGGGACATGTGCAGGCCTCCTTAGCGCGAATACGGCATCATCGGCTTGATGATTTGCTCATCAGCCTTCGACAGCATGGTCGTTCCCCGCGCTTTGCGGATGAACTTGTTGGTGCGCTTGATCATGCCATGGCGCTTACCGGCCTGGCCGGTTTTGATGCGGCCCGAAGCCGTCACCTTGAACCGCTTTTTGCAGCTCGCTTTTGTCTTCATCTTGGGCATTTCGGTCTCCTTCGAGGTTACCCTGTTCGTGCGCGACTCGGCATGCCACTGGAGCCGGCCGCGCGGTTAGAGTGCGCCGTATAGGCGGGTTCCCCATGCCAGGCAAGGGAAAAACAGGCAATTCAGGGCTACTCCAGAGCGATTAGCGGATGAAGTAAGCCACGACCCGCATCGCGGCATCCGGAACATCGGAAATGCTGTATCCGCCCGGCTTCATCGCTACCGCATAGGCGATCATGCCACCGGCAAGAATCAGAACCACCGCCGCCACGCGCGGCGATCTACGGTCGGTTACGGCGGAAGCGATGGCAGGCAAGGCCAGGACAAAAATCACCAGCCCGCCAATCAGAAACAAGTCAAACTGCAACATAGCGCCCCCTTCACGAGCCAATGCAGCCCATGAAGGGGGCTCGTTGATGCATTATTCCGGGTCTGAAGCGGAAATCAACCGTTCCACACAGGGGGCAACACGCAAGGTGTTGGTGGTGCCCGGCACGTTGAAGGGCACGCCGGCGATGACCACGATGTGATCCTCTTCGGTGGCCACGCCGATTTTCAGAGCTGTGCGGGCCGCCAGAACCACAGCGGAGGTGAAGCGGCTAACGATCTCATCGGTCGTGTTGCACGACACACCCCAGGACAGGCAAAGACGCCGCGCCGTCGATTCCAGCGGCGTGATCGCCACAATCGGTACACCGGGCCGTTCGCGCGCGGTCAAAAGCGCGGTGGTGCCCGATTGGGTGAAACAGCAGATCGCCCGAATATCGGCGGCTTCGGCGATTTCACGCGCCGCGGCCACAACGCCATCGGCGACGCTTTCGCGCTCAACCGTGCGGCTGGTGGTCAGGCCACGCCAATAGGTCGGATCGCTTTCCACCTCGATGGCCACGTTATCCATGGTTTTCACCGCGTCGCAGGGATAGTTCCCAGCAGCGGATTCGGCTGACAGCATCACTGCGTCGGCGCCATCATAGATCGCGTTGGCCACATCCGAGACTTCGGCCCGGGTCGGCATCGGGCTGTCGATCATGCTTTCCAGCATCTGAGTCGCCACGATCACCGGCTTGGCCGCCGCCCGGCAGGACAGGATCAGGCGTTTCTGGATCGGCGGCACGTTTTGCACCGGCAGTTCCACCCCCAGATCGCCACGCGCAACCATGATCCCGTCAGAGGCATCAAGGATCGCGTCAAAGGCTTTCACGGCAGCAGGCTTTTCGATCTTCGACAGCACGGCTGCGCGACCATTGGCCAGGCGCCGGGCTTCTTCCACATCTTCCGGGCGCTGCACGAATGACAGCGCCAGCCAGTCAACGCCCAGCTCGCAGGCAAATTCCAGATCATCGCGGTCTTTTTCCGACAGCGCAGCCAGCGGCAGCACCACATCCGGCACGTTCACGCCTTTGCGGTCGGAAATCGTCCCCCCGACCAGCACTTCGCAATTGGCGTAGTCGTCGCCATGATCCTTCACCTTCAGGCGGATCTTGCCATCATTGACCAGCAAGGTCGTTCCGACCTCAAGCGCGTCAAAGATTTCCTTATGCGGCAGTTGCACGCGATGGCTTTCACCCGGCGTCGGATCCAGATCGAAGCGGAATATCTGCCCCTCTTCCAGCTCGGTTGCCCCGGCGGAAAAGGTACCACAGCGCAGTTTCGGCCCCTGCAGGTCGGCGAGAATGGCAATCGGGCGCCCGATATCATCCTCGATCTTACGGATGATCTCATGGCGCACCCGATGTTCGTCATGGGTGCCGTGGGACATGTTGATGCGGAACACGTCGGCCCCGGCTTCAACCAGTTTGCGAATTGTATCGTAGTCGTTCGACGCGGGTCCAAGGGTTGCGACGATCTTGACGTTGCGGCGGCGATGCATGCCTTCGTCCTTCTTTGTTTAGCGCTGTGTTTGCGGTAACAGCGGTTGGCCGCTCTATGCCTCAAATCGCGGCCGGTCGCAACTGGCGCTTTCTTTCCACCTCCCCTAGAAGGCTTATGCCGGAAAGGAATGAAAGATTCATGACGCCTTTACCTTATCACATCACGGGCGAAAGCCGCGACTCACGTTGGCTGATCACCTGCGACCATGCGTCCAACCGGGTGCCGGAGGAAATCAGCGGCGGATCGCTGGGTCTGCCCGCAGAAGATATGGCCCGTCACATCGCTTATGACCCCGGTGCGGCTGGTGTGTCGCTGGCCCTGGGCGAGGCGCTGTCAGCCCCCGTTGTGCTCTCGGATTTCTCGCGTCTGGTGATTGATCCGAACCGTGGCGAAGACGACCCAACGCTCGTGATGAGGCTTTATGACGGCACCATCATTCCCGCCAATCGGCATCTGGGCCAGGCCGAGGTGGAACACCGGCTGAACAGCTATTACCGGCCCTATCACGGTGCAGTCGCACGGCTGGGTGCCCGGCGCCACGATACGGTCTATGTCGCCATCCATTCCTTTACCCGCCAATTGCGCGGGCGCGATCCCCGCCCCTGGCATATCGGCGTACTCTACGGAAAAGATGCGCGCTTTGCCCTGCCTTTGCTGGATCGGCTGCGGCAGGAGCCTGACCTTTGCGTCGGTGAAAACGAACCCTATGGCGGCCATCTGGACGGCGACAGCGTTGATCGCCACGCCATTCAGCCGGGCCGGGTTAATGTGCTGATCGAGCTGCGCAACGATCTGATCCGCACTGAAGAACAGCAACAAAGCTGGGGTCGTCGCCTTGCGCCGATCCTGACCGAGGTACTCGCCACAACCGGGCTATAGGAGCGTTCCATGCCGCATATCATCATCGAATACACCGCCGAGCTGGATCAGGATCACGATTTCCAGGCGCTCTGCGAAGACATCTATCAGGCGCTGGCCGCGCATCCGGCGGTGCCCGCCCCTTCCCTGAAAATCAGAGCCTTGCCCTGCCCCTATTGGCGCAATGGCCTCGAGGGGCAGAGCTTTGTCCATACCGACCTGAAACTGCTGGCGGGGCGTAATGCGGAAACCAAGGCCGAGCTGGCCGATCTGGTGCTCGCAGCCATGGCAGCGCGGCTGCAAACCGTGGGCTGCCTGTCGGTTGATGTGATCGAGCTGAGCTCCACATATAGAAAACGAGACTTGTAGGAGACGCGCGATGGACGACCAGACCCGGATCGAGATTGAAGCCGCTGCCTTTCGCAGGCTGCAACAGCACCTGATGCAAGACCGCCCCGATGTGCAGAATATCGACATGATGAATCTGGCCGGGTTCTGCCGCAACTGCCTCAGCCGCTGGTATGAAGAAGCCGCCAATGAGCGCGGTATTCCGATGACCAAGGCTGAGGGCCGCGAAGCCTTTTACGGCATGCCCTATGAGGACTGGCGCGCGCAGAACCAGACCGAGGCCAGCCCGGAAAAACAGGCGGAGTTTGAAGTGGCGTTCAAGGAAAACGTGCTGAAAGAGAAGGAATAGCACTCGCGCATACACGCACAATACTTGTTCATCTTCTGCGTTCTCATGGCGGCGGCCCCTGGCCCTGGATCCCCGAGATGCGTCCGGCGTTTGCCCCGCTGGAAGAGGCGCTTGCCCTGATCCCCACCGAACTGCCCGAACAGCCGAAAGCCATCCTGATGGTGTCGGGCCATTGGGAAGCTGACGAAGTGCGGGTGATGCACGCGGCCAATCCCGGGATGGTCTATGATTATTACGGCTTCCCCCCGCATACCTATGACATCACTTACCCGGCCCCCGGCGCTCCGGCGCTGGCCGAACGGGCCGCCGAGCTGATCGGCGCGGCAGGCCTGCCGGTGGCACTCGACGATGAACGGGGCTTTGATCACGGCAATTTCGTGCCCAGCTACGCGATCTACCCGAATGCGGATGTGCCGATCTTTCAGGTCTCGATGATGAAGAATTATGACCCGGAAGCGCATTTCCGGCTCGGTCAGGCGCTGGCCCCGCTGCGCCAAGAGGGCGTGCTGATCCTCGGATCAGGCCTGAGCTTTCACAATCTGCGCATGTTCGGCCCAGAGGCGAAAGTGCCGTCAGAAGGCTTTGATGCCTGGCTCAGCGAAGTCCTGACCCGCGAGCCGGAAGCGCACAAGGCTGCACTGATGGATTGGGAAAGCGCGCCCTATGCCCGCATCTGCCACGCCCGCGAAGATCATCTGGTGCCGCTTTTCACCGCGCTCGGGGCTGCCGAAACCGGCAAATCCACGCGAAATTATCATCAGAAAATGATCCTGGGCGGCGTCACCGCCTCCAGCTGGCGTTTCTACTAATCCGCGTCTCTGCCCAGCGCGCAATCTCTACACACAAACAAAAAGGCCCCGGATCCTCTCCGGGGCCTTTTGTAACTCTGCGGCTGCGATCAGATCGCGGCTTTGCGCATTTCCTCGGTATAGATCTCGCGCAGACGTTTGGCGATCGGGCCGGGCACACCAGCCCCGATTTGCGCCCCGTCGATCTCGATCACCGGCTGGCAGAACCCGGTTGCCGAGGTCACAAAAGCCTCATCCGCTTCCTGCGCTTCGGCGATGGTGAAGGGACGTTCCTCAACCTTCATCTGCGCCTCATTGGCAAAGCGCAGGATCGCCGCGCGGGTAATCCCGTGCAGAATATCGGTGCCAAGCTGACGGGTGATGATGGTGCCATCCTTGACGATATAGGCGTTGTTCGCGGTGCCTTCGGTGACGGTACCGTTTTCAACCAGCCAGGCATCCTGACAGCCCTTTTTCTTCGCCTGCATCTTGGCATAGGACGGGAACAGAAGCTGCGTGGTTTTGATATCACGACGATCCCAGCGGATATCGTCGAGCGAGATCACCTTGATCCCCTCATCCATCACCTTGCTGTCGATCATCGACTTCTCGAAGGTGAACAGCACGATGCCGCAAGCTACCTCTTCCGGATCGGGCCAGACGAAATCACGCACGCCCGGATTGCCACGGGTGATCTGCAGATAGATCCCGCCTTCATCCAGTTCGTTCTTCACGATCAGATCACGATGGATTTGCAGAAGCTCTTCCATCGTCACCGGCGACACCATTTCCAGCTCGCTCATCGAGCGTTGCAGCCGGGTAGCATGGCCGTCGAAATCGACCAGCTTGCCGCCGATCACCGAGGTCACCTCGTAAACGGCATCGGCCATCAGGAAGCCACGGTCAAAAACCGAGACTTTTGCATCGGCTGCGGCCACATATTCTCCGTTTACGTAAACGATCTGGCTCATCTCGGTCTCCTTTCCGGGTTATCCCCAAAGCGCGGCATCGGGCGCATGCACACCAGCCGCATCAAATGTTAAAGCGTGGTCGCGGTCTTGAGCGAGAAGCAGCGGCCCGTCAAGGTCTGTTACCATCGCGCCTTGGGCAACCAGAACGGCCGGGGCCATGGCCAGCGAGCTGCCAACCATGCAGCCAACCATCACCTTGTACCCCTCGGCCAGTGCGGCCTCACGCAGAGCCAGCGCCTCAGTCAGCCCGCCAGTTTTGTCCAGCTTGATGTTCACCACATCATATTTGCCTTTCAGCCCGGCAAGGCTGGCGCGGTCGTGGCAGCTTTCATCGGCGCAAACCGGAATCGGGCGCTCCATGCCAATGAGCGAAGCATCATCGCCAGCGGGCAACGGCTGTTCGACCAGCTCAACCCCGAGCCGCAGCAGATGCGGGGCAAGGTCGGCATAAACCTCCGCGCTCCAACCTTCATTGGCATCGACGATGATCCGGGATCTGGGCGCGCCTGCACGCACCGCTTCCAGCCGCCCCATATCGTCCGGCGTGCCGAGTTTGATTTTCAAAAGTGGCCGATGCGCATTTTTCGCCGCCTGCGCGCGCATCGCCTCGGGTTCGGCAAGGCTCAGCGTATAAGCGGTAATCTCCGGGCTAGGGGCGGGCAGGCCTGCCAGCTCCCACACCCGCTTGCCGGCGCGCTTGGCTTCCAGATCCCAGAGCGCGCAATCGACGGCATTACGTGCCGCCCCGGCGGGCAGCAGGCTTTGCAGCTCTTGCCTTGTAAAGCTGGCGGGCAGCGCTTCGATCTCAGCCGTCACGCTTTCAAGCGTTTCATTATACCGGGCATAGGGCACGCATTCGCCCCAACCGGTCAGCCCGCCCTCTTCGATGCGCACGGTCAGCACTTTCGCCTCGGTGCGCGAGCCGCGCGAGATGGTGAACACTTCCGCAAGCGGAAAGGTATCGGCGGTGACACTCAGGCGCATCGCTTATCCTTCTTTGGTC
>JARRIY010000129.1:0-1954 GCA_037379985.1 Maritimibacter sp. | reverse complement strand
GCCCCCGGCCTGATCCGGGTTTAGCTGATCGCGGCCAGCGCATCCACCAGCTTGCCCGCGCCAAAGCGATAGGGGTCGGTGGCGGGCAGGCCCATCCGCGCTTCGGTCTCAGCCAGATAGGCTTCGGCCTCATCCTGGCTCATATGCTGGGTGTTCACCGAGATCGCCACAACCTGACAATCCGGATTGGCCACCTTGGCAAGGTTCAGCGCAGTGTCGCGCAGCGCTTCAAGGCTGGGCGGGGTGTAACCCGGCAGGCCGCGCATATGTTCGCGGGTCGGCTCATGACACAGCACCAGCGCATCGGGCTGGCCGCCATGCACCAGCGCCATGGTCACGCCGGAATAGGATACGTGGAACAGGCTGCCCTGCCCCTCGATCAGATCCCAGTGATCGTCATCATTGTCCGGCGTCAGCCATTCCACCGACCCGGCCATGAAATCGGCCACAACCGCATCCAGCGGCACACCGTCACCGGTGATCAGAATGCCGGTCTGACCGGTGGCGCGGAAGCTCGCCTTCATCCCGCGCGCCTGCATTTCCTTATCCATGGCAAGGGCGGTATACATCTTGCCCACCGAGCAATCGGTGCCCACGGCAAGGCAGCGCTTGCCGCTGCGCTTCACGCCATTGGCAATCGGATAATCCACTTCCGGCACCCGCACATCATGCAGCGCGCGGCCCGTCGCCTCGGCCACGGCGACCAGATCAGCCTCGTCGCTCAGAAGGTTGTGCAGGCCGGAGGCCAGATCAAAGCCCTCTTCCAGCGCCATCACCAGCACTTTTTTCCAGGCTTGGCTGATCACGCCGCCGCGGTTGGCGACGCCGATCACCAGCGTTTTCGCGCCCGCCGCTTTGGCTTCGGCAAGGGTCATGTCGGCAAGGCCCAGATCGGCTTTGCAGCCCTCCATACGGAACTGGCCTACGGCATTCTCCGGGCGCCAATCCTTGATGCCCTGCGCCACTTTGGCGGCAAGCTGGTCGGGCGCATCGCCCAAGAAAAGAAGATACGGGGTTTCGATCATGAGTTTGTCTCCACTGTTGAACAGAAGATTGCGCAGTCAGATCGGGAATAGATCGCAAGATTGATATGTCGGATCACATATATTCGAAGATTCTTGCGCTAGAATGACAAATTACAGGAAATCCTGATTCCAGAATTGCCGCGACGCGGCGGAATATTCTGCATCTGCGAGATTCATCTTGTCGCAGGGCGCGCAATATTATACCCACATCACGCAACTGTTTGTAACAAACTTACCCGGAGAACGCCATGTCCTTCCGCATCCAGCCCACCGCCCCGGCACGCCCGAACCGTTGTCAGCTCTTTGGCCCCGGCTCGAATGTGAAGCTGTTCGAAAAGATGGCGGCGAGCGCGGCGGATGTGATCAATCTCGATCTGGAAGATTCTGTCGCCCCCGATGACAAGGCGCAGGCGCGGGCCAATGTGATCGCGGCGATCAATGAGGTCGATTGGGGCAAAAAAACCCTCAGCGTGCGGATCAACGGGCTGGATACGCCCTATTGGTATCGCGATGTGGTCGATCTGCTGGAGCAAGCTGGCCCCCGGCTCGATCAGATCATGATCCCGAAAGTTGGCTGCGCGGCGGATGTCTATGCGGTCGACGCGCTGGTGACGGCGATTGAGCGCGCGATGGGGCGTAACAAGCCGATCAGCTTTGAAGTGATCATAGAAAGCGCGGCGGGCATCGCCCATGTCGAGGAAATCGCGGCTTCCTCGCCCCGGCTGGTGGCGATGAGCCTTGGCGCCGCCGATTATGCCGCCTCGATGGGGATGCAGACCACCGGGATCGGCGGGACGCAGGAAAACTATTACATGCTCCATGGAGAGACCCGGCACTATTCCGACCCGTGGCACTGGGTGCAAACCGCCATCGTCGTCGCCTGCCGCACCCATGGGCTGCTGCCGGTGGACGGGCCGTTTGGCGATTTC
>JARRIY010000128.1:0-13693 GCA_037379985.1 Maritimibacter sp. | reverse complement strand
CATGCCTGTCGGCACGGCAGCAAGCATGAAAGCTACAAGCCAGATACGGTTCATTTTCTCCCCCGATTTCATCTCGTGGTGAAAGGCTGGTAAGCTGAACCCTTCCTGCACAGGCAGACCTCACCTCACCGATCGGACGGTCTGGTTTGGCAGCCCCGTCGGGGTGAACCACCAATGCTTAGGTGGCTCACCCGATTGCTCGTAACAATCAGCCCATTAGTCGGTCTGCACCGTGAGCGAGACATTGCCGAGACCCTCTTGCACGGTTTCGGACACGTGCCCGTTATTGCCGAACTGCATAGTTACGGCAGCGTTGCCCCCGCCCCACTGATTGGTGAGCGAGGAATTGAAGGTACCATCCTGCAGAGTCCCAGCCACGTTGCCGAGGCCGTTCTGAATGGTCATGCTGCCGTTGGCGCCGCCATATTGACCGGTACCCGAAATGTTGAAGTCACCGGACTGGAACGTGCCCTGAGCATTCCCGATGCCCCACTGATCAACGATCGAAAGGTTGCCAGCAACGGCGGCGCTAGCGGAAATTGCGAGCGTGGCGACGGTAGAAAGAATAAGCTTTTTCATGGGATAACCCCCTGGTTTGTGGTTTGTGACAACCGGCTGTTTTTGCCGATTACCGGCTGCGGTGCCGATAGGAAGAAGCTAGCGAAGCCAGGGGGGTGAGGCGGATTTTCAGATATACCGGATTTCTGAAATTTTGCGCCGATCCGCTGCGGGATTACCCGAAGAGAGGATGCAGGCCACAGAATTTCAGCCAGATCACCTGATGGTTTCGGGTTTGGAATGCTTTTTTAACCATCTGGTCTAGGCTGCTTTGCCCTGCGACGGAAAAGCAATGCATTCAGACCGACCAATTAGGGCGAATGTACTATCTATCTGGTATAAATACCCCGGCTGGGCGCGGTCTAAAGCCACTCACTCGTTGCTGGCGGCTTCTGCCTGGCGCACCCGCGCCCATGTCGTGATGGCATGCGCCATCCGATTCAGCGGAACAGCCTGTTCAGCGACTCCGCGTTTCAGCGCAACACCGGGCATTCCCCACACCACCGAGCTGGCCTGATCCTGCGCGAGCGTATGCGCACCGGCTTGCAGCATCTCACCCATTCCGGTGGCGCCATCGTCCCCCATCCCGGTGAGCAACACGCCCAGCGCGGCCGGGCCAGCCACCTGCGCGGCTGAGCGAAACAGCACATCACATGAGGGACGGTGGCGGGTGACAAAGAGACCATCGCGCACAGAGACCCGGTAACCGGGAAAGGCGCGATCCAGCACCAGATGCCTGTCTCCTTGCGCAACAACCGCCTGCCCGACACCAAGCGGTGCCCCATCATAGGCTTCAAACACCTCAAGCTGGGATTCGCGGTTCAGCCGTTCAGCAAAGGCGGCGGTGAATCCCGGCGGGAAATGCTGAACCAGAGCAATCGGCGGCAGATCAGCGGGCAGATCGGTAAAGATCTCTGACAGCGCCTCGGTGCCGCCGGTCGAGGCCCCGATGACGATCAGCGGCGGCGCTGATTTCGGCGGCTCCTCCTGCGTTGCGGGCAGGATCACATCAGCGGTATGGCGATCACCCGGCGCCCTCGGCACCGCATTGCGGGTTCGCCGGGCAACCCGGGTTTGCGCTGCGCCGCGCACCGCATCGGCGATCCGCATGGCCGCCTCTTCGCGCGCCTGTTCGGTTCCCACATGCGGCTTTTTCAACACGCCAACCGCACCCAGTTCCAGCGCGCGCATGGTCTCGGTGGAGCCGTCCCGGGTAAAGGATGAGAGCACGACTGTTGGGATCGGATGCCGCGCCATCAACCTTTCAAGAAAGGTCAGCCCGTCCATATGCGGCATATGGAGATCAAGCAGGACCACATCGGGCAGGCCGGATTTCAGCAGGCCAATGGCCTCCAACGGATCATTCGCGGCGCCCCAAAGGTGCAGCCCGGGATCCCTGCGAATAAAGCTCGACAACAGCGTCCGCACCGACGCGCTATCGTCGATGATCATCACGTTGATCCGGTCACTCACAACACATCCCTTGATTCGGACAACAGCACTGACAGCAGCTTGCCGCAGCAAAACTACGTAAGTCCTAAGACCGGGCGTTGCGTGCCGGATCAGGCCGGATGAATCGAGTTATGGTTAACAGACCGCCGCCCAAGCGCTTCCTGCCGGGCGGTCAGAGCGCGAAACTCTGATGCAGCTTCGGCAGGATGGTCTCAGCCGGGGCCAGCGTTTTGGCAAAGGCGCGCATGGCGTGATCTTCGCCATGCACCAGATAGGTCACCTTGGGCTTGCCTGTTGCCGCGTGCCAATGCTGCAAGTCCTGCGCCCCGGCATGGGCGGAAAAGCCGTTGATGGTGTGGATCTCGGCGCGCACCGGGATCTGGTCGCCAAACAGCTTCACCTGTTTCGCCCCGTCGATGATGATCCGCGCCAACGTGCCCTCGGCGGCATAACCGACAAAGATCACGCTGCAATCGGCATGGCTCAGGTTATGGCGCAGATGGTGGCGCACCCGCCCGCCGGTGCACATGCCCGAGCCCGCCATGATCACCGCGCCGGTCCGGATGCGGTTCAGTGCCATGGAGTCGGCGGTTTCGCGGGTGAAATGCAGATCAGGCAGGCGGAACGGATCGCGCCCGGCGCGCATCATCTCAGCCAGATCGTCATGCAGCGCCTCGGGGTGGCGTTCAAACAGCCGCGTTGCCGAAATGGCCATCGGGCTGTCGAGGAATATCCGCATCCCAGCGGGAATATCACCCGCCTCGGACCCTTCGCGCAGGGCAAAAAGCAGCTCCTGCGCGCGTTCCAGCGCAAAGGTCGGGATGATCACATTGCCGCCGCGCTCATAGGCGGCGCGGATCGACGCGTAGAATTCACGGATCGACGCATCCAGTGGCCGGTGCTCGCGGTCGCCATAGGTGGTTTCCATCACCACCACATCGGCCCCAGCAGGCGGGGCGGGGTCGTTTAACAGCGCCCGGTTTTGCGGGCCGATATCACCGGAGAACAGCACTTTGCGCCGATGCTCGCCTTCGCTGAGATCCAGCAGGATACTGGCCGAGCCAAGGATATGCCCCGCATCGTGAAAGCTCGCGCTGATCCCCTCGGCCAGTTGCAGCGGCGTGTCATAGCGCGCCACCCGGCCAAACCGATCCACCGCATCAAGCGCATCCATCATATCGTAAAGCGGCCCGTCGCCGGTGTGGTGGCGACGCCGACGCCTTGCCTCTTCTTCATGCAGATTGGCACTGTCGAGCATCACCAACCGGGCCAGATCGCGGGTGGCGGCGGTGGTGATGACCTCGCCGCGAAAGCCGCGTTTGACCAGCAGCGGCAGACGCCCGCAATGGTCAAGATGGGCATGGGTCAGAAGCACGAAGTCAATTTCTTCGGGATCAAAGCCGAAGGGTTCGGCATTGTCTTCCTTCAGCTCGCGTCCGCCCTGAAACAGCCCGCAATCGATCAGGATCTTCTTGCCCGCGCAGTCCACCAGATGGCAGGACCCGGTCACACCGCGCGCGGCGCCGTGAAATGATAGTCTCATCGCAGCCTCCATCCTGCGGCCGGATCGGGAGGGCTGGCGCGGCGGGCCGCGAATTAGCGCCGCGAGGCCATTGGCATAGCAACAGGTTAGCGCGGATCAGGCGATGTGCACAGGATGCAGATCAATGCGGCGCGTGGACGAGAGCTTGCGTCAGACCGTTGATATTCGCCACATGGCCGCTCATCAGTTCATTCAGCGTCAGGCTGCGCAATTGCCGCCCTTTCAGGATGGGCAGAGCCGGGCGACCATAGATCCGGGCGCCAAGATCGCGCTCAGGGGCAACCAGGATCGGGGCGAGCCCCGGGAACAGATCGAACAGCTCGGCCTTGGTCTGCCGGTCAAAGCCTGCAAGGCCGAACCGGCCCGGATAGAGGCTTTCGCTGGGCGCACCGTTGGCCAGCAGCACCGCATGGCGCGGCAGCAGCAGGTGGTGATAGGTCACGCCGCGTTTGCCATTGGCGATACGGATGCGCCCGTCGCCATGGCGCAGAAGCTGTTTGGCGCGCACAAAGACCGGGCCATCGTGATCGGTCAGGATATGATCCACCGCCATCGCATGTTGCGGTGAGACCAGCAGATCGCCCCGGTTGCCCAGCGCCCCATCGCGGATCAGGACCGGGCGCAGCTCGGGCTGAGCAGCAAGCTCGGCCTGTGACAGCGCGCGGCTGCCACTCCAAAGCAGCGGCTGCGCGCCGCCATTCAGCGTCGAAATCATATCGCCCTGCCGCAGATCTTCCACCAGACGTTCGCCCGAGGGCGTCATGATCCGGGTGCCGGACGCATAGCAGGGAATGCCCATGGCGTTCAGGTCGGCGCTGGTCGAAAGCTGTTCGGGCGCGATCCCCAGCAGGGTGATGGTTTCACCATTGGGGAAATTCAGAACCGCATTGCCCGATCCGTCATCGGTGACGGTAACGTCGAAAGCCTTGATCTGATTGCCATCGGCATCGGTCAGGCTGGCAACATTGAACTGGTCATTGGTCGCGCCATCGAGGTCGTCATCGCCCAGATCGAAATCAGTGATCGTGTCATTGCCGTCGTTATCTGAAAAGACAATCCTGTCGTAGCCAGCGCCGGTCGTGATAATGTCGTCGCCGGTTTCGCCAATCAGAGTATCGCTGCCGGATCCGCCGGTTATGGTATCGGCCCCGTCGCCCCCCCTCAGCAGCACCCCATAGGTATCTGCCGAGGCATCAATTGTGTCGTCGGCACTGCCACCCACGATGCCTTCGATATCTTCAAATGTAACGGTATTGGCACCCTCGGTTACAGTGCCGGCTTCCGCACCGGTGAAGGTGACATTGATCGGGGTAAAGACGGTGCTGAAATTCAGCGTGTCGAAATCGGTTCCCGTGGTGACTGTGCTGCCACCCATAACCGTGTCGGTGCCCCAGTCATTTTCAAAAAAGAAGATATCCTGATCGGCGCCACCGACCAGGGTGTCATCGCCCAATTCGCCAAAGATAAAGTCCTGGCCGTCGCCCCCATCAATCGTATCGTCGCCGCCACCGCCGCGGATGGTGTCGTCGCCAGCCTCGCCAAACAGCCAGTCGTCGTAGCTTCCATACCAGTTTTGAACGTCGTCGATAAAGTCGTCGCCCGCGCCGCCATAGACGACATTGCCATCGGCCTGGGTTGCCCCGCCCGCGCCGTAATAGATCGTATCGTTGCCTGCATCACCGAAGACGACATCAGCCCCGGCCCCGGAATAGATGGTGTCATCGCCATCGCCGCCTTCGACCCAGTCAGCGCCACTACCGGTAGCAATGTAGTCGTCTCCACCATAGCCAAAGGCGTCGATCGGGCCGGTTGCCAACTCGCCATGGAACCAGTCGGAATAGTCGGTAAGGTTGAAGGCTTCGACGTTATCGACGGTTCCGGTATTGGTGCTGCTATACCCATAGGTGCCGCCCGTAGCCGTCGTGAAGTCGATTTGTACGCCCCAAGTGGCGTTGTCCCTATCAAATGTCAGCGTGTCCCAATCGGCCCCGCCGTCGATATTGGTGACCTCATCGCCGACCGTAACATAGAAAAGGTCGTCGCCCGCTTCACCATAAAGGTTGTCAGTGCCCGACCCGCCATTCAGCTGATCGGCGCCATCTCCGGCATAGACGATATCGTCACCACCACCCGCGCTGACGATATCGTCACCCGCACCGACATAAAGCGTATCGTCGAAATCACCGCCGGGCGGGAAGTTGGCAACGTCCGGATCATACTGCTGGTGCTCGATAGCCGCATAGTCGGGCGCATTGATGTCGGTCACCGGTTGGATATCGATGACTTCGTAGGTCACACCCGGGAAGACATAGCCATCGGCGACGTAGCCGGCCGGAAAACCGTTAACCAGCACCTCGTACATGGTGATCGTCTGGCTGCCGCTGGACAGGACATAGGCATCGCCAAGGGTGATATTGCCGCTGCTAACGGGATCACCATTGGCATCGGTGATACTGCCACTCTGGGTATCGGTGCCGCTAAACGAGGTGTCATCATCGGTTACGGAGTAATTCAGAACGTCGGTGGAGATATCCCAGGAACTGTCGAGATTGATGAAGGAACCAGTCGTGACAGCGCCGCCGGACTGATTGATGAAATCAGTGGTCGAAAACCCGTTCAGATTATAGGTTGCCATGATCTACCCCAACAACGCCCAATAGTATTTCGGATTCCGCCCGAATACTTACCCATGACAAGAGTTACGCAAGAAACCCTGCCAAAATGGTAAGATAGGCTATGACATTGAGAGCATTTAGGAAAAATTGCGGCGAACGCAGGACATCACACTAATTGGTAAACTGGTTAATCACCAATTTTTATTGGAAATAAAATGGTTAATCACACCGAAAGAACATAGCATTATTTGCCATAATTCATCCAGCCGAAGAAAATACAAAATTTTAACGACTCGCGCGCGTGAGCCGAGGCGGACTTAAAAATCCAGCCCCAGATCAAGCGTTTGCGCCGAATGGGTCAGGGCGCCGGACGAGATGTAATCCACCCCGGTCGCAGCCACTTCGGCGATGCGTTCGAGCTTCATATTGCCCGAAGCTTCCAGCACCAATTTACCAGCGGCCAGCGCCACGGCGGTGCGCAGGGTTTCGGTGTCCATATTATCCAGCAGCACCACATCGGCCCCGCCGACGGCAAGCACCTCTTCCAGCTGATCCAGCCGGTCGACTTCGATCTCCACCTTCACCATATGGCTCGCCACCGCTTTGGTGGCCTCCAGCACCGCGCGCACGCCCCCGGCGGCGGCGATGTGGTTATCCTTGATCAGGATCGCATCCGACAGGCTGAAACGGTGGTTGAACCCGCCGCCATGCAGCACTGCGAGCTTTTCCACCAACCGCAGGCCCGGCGTGGTCTTGCGGGTGGGTGATGCGGGTGTCGGTGCCTTTGGTTTCGGCCACGAATTTCGCGGTCAGGCTGGCGATGCCGGTCAGACGCCCGGCGAAGTTCAGCGCCACCCGTTCTGCCGAGAGGATCGAGGCCGCCGCGCCTTCGATGGTCATCAGCACCTGACCGGGCGCACAGGGGGCGCCGTCCTGAACCAGGGTTTCGACCTTCAACGTCGGATCGACCAGATGAAAGGCGATGCGGGCGATCTGCATCCCCGACACCACACCGGCCTCGCGGGCATTCAGCCTTGCGGTATAGCGGGTATCAGAGGGGATCACCGCGCGGGTGGTGATGTCGCCATATTGCCCCAGATCTTCCATCAGGGCGGCGCGGATAACCGGCTCAAGCACCATGTCAGGCAGGCTGGTAAAGCTCATGTCTATTCCTCCAAACAGGCTGCCCGGATGGCGAAGGCCTGCTTCAATGTCATATGGCTGCGATGCGCCTGATCAGGGTCGGGCGCGGGGAAATCGGTGCGGAAGTGCCCGCCGCGCGATTCTTCGCGTTGCAGGGCTGAGGCCGCGATTAGCGTGGCGGTGGCGCACATATTGGCGAAGGTCACCGAGCCTGCTTCGCGCGCTTCCAGCCTTGCGATATCGGCCAGCGCCCGTTTCAGCCCGGCGGCATCGCGCAGCACCCCGACATTCTCGGTCATGGAGTTGCGCAGCTCTGTCATGCTTTCCGGCGCGAACACATCGGCGCTATCCGAGGTAAACTGAATATCGATCTCGGGCGCATCGCCCTCCGGCACATCGTGCGACATGTCTTCCGCCGCCAGCCGCGCATAGACCAGCGCTTCCAACAGTCCGTTCGAGGCCAGACGGTTGGCGCCATGCAGCCCGGTCGACGAGGCTTCGCCGCACACCCAGAGCCCTTTCAGGCTGGCGCGCCCATGCGCATCGGTATCGACCCCGCCCATATGGTAATGCGCCGCCACTGCCACCGGGATCGGTTGCGTAACCGGATCAATCCCATTGCGTTTGCAGGCTTCGGCCACCGCCGGGAAGCGGGTCAGAATATCGGCCCCGAGCGCCTCGCGGGTGTCCAGCACCGGACGCCGCCCGGCCTGGGTTTCGGCAAAGATCCCGCTGGCGACGATATCGCGCGGGGCAAGTTCGCCGCGCGGGTCGATATCCAGCATGAAACGTTTGCCCAGATTATTGGTCAGCACCGCCCCCGCGCCGCGCAAGGCTTCGGTGGCCAGCGGTGCCGGATCTTCGCCCACATCCATGGCGGTGGGGTGAAACTGCACGAATTCCGCATCGGCAATCACCGCGCCCGCACGCGCCGCCAACCCGATCACCTGACCGCGAATGCGCGGCGGATTGGTGGTATGGGCAAACAGCCCGCCCGATCCGCCGCCTGCCAGCAGCACCGCCGGGGTACGGATCAGAACCTCGGCACTCGGCGTGTCGGAGGCATGGATATAAACCCCGGTGACGCGACCATCCTGCACCTCAAGCCCGGTGGCGAGCGTGTTGTCGAGCACCTGCACCGAGGGCGACAGACGGATTGCCGCGATCAGGGTTTCCATGATCTTGGCCCCGGCCTGATCGCCCTGTACGCGCACAACACGCGCCTTGGAATGCGCGGCCTCAAGGTTCATCACATAATCGCCGTCCGGCGTGCGATCAAAAGGCGTGCCTTTATCGGTGAGGTTCTGGATATGCGCGCGGGCCTGTTCAGTGACCATCGCTGCGACGGCCGGATCAACCGTGCCTGCACCTGCGCTGATCGTATCGGCGGCATGGGCTGCGGCGCTGTCATTTTCATCCATCGCGGCGGCGACACCGCCTTGCGCCCAAGCCGAGCTTGCGCCCCGCCCCAATGCTTCCGGCGAAATCATCAACACCCGGCGCGGAGCCAGTTCCAGCGCTGCATAGAGCGCCCCGAGGCCCGCGCCGACAATGACGATGCGCCCCGTCTCGATGGTTGTGGTCAAGTCACATCCCTCAAAGCCCGAGCTTCTGGCTCAGGTCGATCATCTTTTGTACGGCAAGGCGCGCGCCCTCGGCGACGGCCTCGTCAACTTCAACCTCGTATACACCCGTATGCAACGACCAGAGAATTTTCTCCAGCGTGATTTTCTTCATGTAGGGGCACATATTGCAGGGGCCGACGAATTCGACCTCGGGCAGCTCATCGGCAATATTCGACGCCATTGAGCATTCGGTGACAAGCATCGCATGGGCGGGCTTTTCATCGGTCACATATTTCAGGATGCCGCTGGTCGAGCCGGAGAAATCGGCCTCGGCCACCACGTCGGGCGGGCATTCCGGATGCGCGATGATGCGGGTCTCGGGATGCCAGGCGCGGAAATCGCGCAGGTCTTGTGCCGTGTATTGCTCGTGCACGATGCAGGACCCCGCCCACCAGACCACGTTTTTCTGCGGCACCTCTTTGGCGACGTTCTGCGCCAGGTACTGGTCGGGGGTCATGATGATCGTGTCTTCGGGCAGCGCGGCGACGATCTGCGCGGCATTGGCCGAGGTGCAGCAAATGTCCGAGGCCGCTTTCACCTCTGCGGTGGTGTTGACATAGCTCACCACCGGCGCGCCGGGATATTTCGCCCGCATCTCGGCAATACCTTCGGCGGTGATGCTTTCAGCCAGCGAACAGCCCGCTTCCAGATCAGGGATCACCACGGTTTTCGCCGGGTTCAGCACTTTCGAGGTTTCGGCCATGAAATGCACGCCGCATTGCACGATGATATCGGCCTCGACCCGCGTAGCCTCGATGGCCAGTTGCAGGCTGTCGCCCACCACATCGGCCACACCGTGATAAATCTCTGGCGTCATGTAGTTATGCGCGAGGATAACGGCGTTTTTCTCTTTCTTGAGCTTGTTGATCGCGGCCACATAGGGGGCAAAGCGCGCCCAGTCAGCCGGGTTCACCACCCGATCCATCGTCGCGTAGATATCGGCCATTTCTTCGGCCAGCGCCGGGTTCGGCTCCAGATCATAGTGCTTGGCAAGCGTCTCGCGCATTTCGCTAACATCGAGCACGGCAGGCCCCCTTTCAGATATGGCTGGGTGCTGTTTCCACCTGCTGCTGCCCGGCGCGGTGCGGCCTTGTACGGCCCGAATACAGAAGCGGGCGACAGATGAAACCGCCGCCCGCTCAGATCTTGTAGCCTTGCTTGCGGCCCTCAGCCCGGCACTGCCGCCAGATGCGCCCGGGCCGAGGCGCTGGCGCGGCTGACAATCGCCGGGGCTTCGCGGATCAGCCGGTCATCGGTGAGCGCATGCACCATGAACAGGGCGAAATCGGTGCGCCTTGTCAGGTTAGACGCCAGCACCGGATCGCCCACATGGCGCGCCCAAACAGGCAGACCTTCGCTTTCGCCCTCTTCGAGGTTGGAGCCGCGCACCACAGTCCAGTCCCGATCGGAGGCGAAGATCAGGTTGGTAGCGCGGGTCTGGTCGTTGAGGTCAACCATCCGAAGCCAGCGCGCAATCCGACCAAACACCGCCACGATGGCCCGCAGCTTCAGCGAATATTCGTCCTGCCCGTCGCGGCTGATGTGCCAGCCACAGGAGAAGATCAGCCGTGCGCCGGGTTCGGCGTAATCCAGCACCGCCTGCGCGGCCCCAGAGGCATAATCATTCATCCCCCAGGGCATCAGCACGGTCAGCACCCCGTCGCAGCCCCGCACAGCTTGTTCGATCACTGCGCGGTCGTTGCTATGGCCGGGAAAGAGCGTGATCCGGTCTTTGAAACGGTCGAGCTTTCCCACGCTCTCGGGGCGACAAACACCGACCACCTCATAGCCACGCTCCAGCGCATGTTCGATCATGTATTGGCCGAGCCTGCTGGTGATTCCGATGATACAGATGCGTTTCATTCTCCCCTCCCTTATTTCGCGCTGCGCGGGCCGCGGATGAGCAGCCAGAGGGCAAAGCTGATCTCGGCCAGCGACACCACGGCAAGGAAGATGCCGGTGATCATCCCGAGCAGATCGGCCTCAGGGAAAGCAAACTTGTGCAGGCTGTCGAGCAGATAGCCGATGCCGCCAAGGCTCATCGCCCAACCGATCAGGCGCGGATAGAGGCCGGAGCGAACGATAAGCTGGCCGAGCACCGCCAGATGCAGAGCAAAGAACACCTGCCAGACCCAGACCCCGGCATCATGCAGATGCAGCATCATCCCGGTCATCCCGGCGCGCTGAGCGTCGTCAAACCCCATCGGCGCGCTGGCCGGATCGGCAAAGCCAAGGGCGGCAGCCGACAACAGCAGCATCACCGCCATCACCGCGGTTTCCATGAACCGCGAGAGCCCGGCAATCGCCGCCCCGGTGGCATTTACCGGCTTGAACATGAAGTAAAGCATCACCGCGAGCGCCAGCTCGATCAGCATGATCGCGGCATCGCCTGCCAGCCCGGCCATGTAGAGCCCGCGATGGGCGACAAGATTGGCCATGGTCGCGGCGGCATCGCCCGCCACGTTGATCTGCGACGGCACGTAGAGGATCGAGAAGGGGCCGATAAAGGCCACGCTGAGGTAGAGCGCCCCGGCAAAGCGGGCATAGCTGCGGGATTTCGGATCTTTCATGACAGACATTGTATTTCCTTTCAAAGGCATAGGGTCTCCGCCCCGCACCAATGGGTGCGAGTGGGATGTGTTGTTAGGTGTTGGGGTGCCGCATGATGGACGGCGTAAGGGTGTTATAGCGCAGGGGCGTTATCAACAAAATTGACTGATTTCGCCGATCTGCTATGCGTATATGCATGGAATGGAAATCGGTGAATTTTGACTGGAACCGCGCCCGAGCCTTTTTGGTGACGGCAGAGGAAGGCTCGCTCTCTGCCGCCGCCCGGGCGCTGGGGCTGGCGCAGCCGACGCTGGGCCGACAGGTGGATGCGCTGGAAGAAGAGCTGGGCGTGGTGCTGTTCGAACGCGCCGGGCGGGGCCTGCGCCTGACGCCGGCAGGGCATGAGCTGATCGCCCATGTGCGCGCCATGGGCGATGCTGCCAGCCGGTTTTCCATGGCCGCCTTTGGGCAGAACGAGGCGATGGAAGGCGAGGTGTCGATCTCGGCCAGCGATATCTATTCCGCCATGCTGCTGCCGCCGATCCTCGCCCGGCTGCATAAGGCCGAGCCGCGTATCCAGGTGGAGATCGTCGCGGCCAATACCACCTCAGACCTGCTGCGCCGCGAAGCCGATATCGCCATCCGCAATTTCCGCCCCACCGAACCTGATCTGGTGGCGCGCAAAATCCGCGATGCCGAGGCGCATATCTACGGCTCGCCCGCCTATCTCGACAGCCTTGGCCCGATTGAAACCGCCCTCGATCTGTCGCGCGCCGACTTCATCGCGCCCGGCTCTGTTGAGACGACGCTGCCTGCGCTCAACCACCTCGGGCTCAGCCTGAGTGAGGCGAGTTTCCCGATCCGGACCGATAACCTGCTGGTGATGTGGGCGATGGTGAAGCAGGGGCTGGGCTTGGGCTTTCTGGATGCAAACATCGGTGATGCCGATCCGGATGTGCGCCGTGCCCTGCCCGGGCTTGCGCCCTTTCCCTTTCCGATCTGGCTGGTTGCCCATCGCGAGATCCACCGCAATCGCCGCCTGCGCTTTGTCTTCGATTTCCTCGCTGAGGCGCTGAAAGCCTAGCTGTAGGCTCCGCACTGGCCTAAGGTCCCGCCAAACGGAGGAGCTGCGCATGGCACTGATCGAACTTACCGCTGATGATGGCCACAGCCTGGAGTGCTGGATCGAACCGGCACAGGGCGCGCGCAAAGGCGGGATCGTGATTCTGCAGGAGATTTTCGGCGTGACCGAACAGCTCAAACGCGTGGCGGCGCGCTATGCCGGGCTGGGCTATGAGGTTGCCATCCCGGCGCTGTTTGATCGTCAGGGCAAGGGCCAGGTGGTGGATTTTGACGATATCGACCGCGCCCGTGCCCTAATGCAGGGCTGCGAGCCGGATCTGGTGATCAAGGATGTTGCCGCCACGGCGGATCACCTCGCCACTGAGGGAAAAGTCGCGCTGTTCGGCTTCTGCTGGGGCGGCGGTCAGGTGGTGCGAGCGGCGCAGCGCCTGGATATTGCCGGGGGCGTCGCCTTCTATGGCACCCGGATCGGCGACATGCTGGACAGGCCGCTGAAAGCCCCGGTTCAGGGCCATTTCGGCACCAATGATGCGCTGACCCCGCCCGATATGCTGGCCGAGGCGCAGGGCTATTTCGGCGCAGATTTCGAGATGTTCAGCTATGAGGCCGGGCATGCGTTCGGCAATGACGAGCGCCCCTCCTATGTGCCCGAAGCCGCCGATCTGGCGCATCAGCGCGCCGAGGCGTTCTTTGCCAAAATGTTGGGCTGATAGGGGGCGAAGTATGATGAGCGATTTCACCCAGCGCATTGCTTCACAGGCAGGCGAGATTGCCACCCGCATCGCCGCCCTGCCCGCGCGCGACACCCGGCTGCTGATCGCCATTGCAGGCCCGCCCGGGGCGGGGAAATCGACGCTGGCCGAAGCGGTGGTGGCGGCTCTGGATCACGCCGTGCTGATGCCGATGGACGGGTTTCACCTCGACAATCGCCTGCTGGAACCGCGCGGGCTTCTGCCCCGCAAGGGCGCCCCGGAGAGTTTTGATTTTGGCGGGTTTGCCGCCACGCTTGCCCGGGTGAAAACCGCCCCATCCGTGGTGCTGCCGGTCTTTGACCGGAGCCGCGAGATTGCCATTGCCGGGGCGGCCGAGATTGCCCCAGACACCCGCATCGTGGTGGTCGAGGG
>JARRIY010000127.1:0-12197 GCA_037379985.1 Maritimibacter sp. | reverse complement strand
ACAAAAAACGCCCCGCCGGTTAGGGCGGGGCGCATATCTCTCGGCTAAAGCCCGTTTACTTGGCTTTTTCCAGCTCGAACGCGTCATGCAGGGCTTGCACGGCGAGCTCCATATATTTGCGGTCGATCAGCACCGAGACCTTGATCTCGGAGGTGGTGATCACCTTGATGTTGATGCCTTCCCGGGCCAGCACATCGAACATTTTCGCGGCGATCCCGGCCTGGCTGCGCATCCCGATGCCGACGATGGAAACCTTCGCCACATCGGTATCGGCTACCAGATCGTGGTAATTGATGTCGCCCGCTTCCTTGGCGGCCTGCATGGCTTTTTCCGCCCGCGCCACCTGATTGGTGGGGCAGGAGAAGGTCATATCCGTGCGCCCATCTTCCGAGATGTTCTGCACGATCATATCGACATTCACCCCGGCTTCGGCCAGCGGCACAAAGATCGCAGCAGCGATCCCCGGGCGGTCAGCCACCGAGATCAGGGTCATTTTCGCTTCATCGCGGCTATGCGCCACACCGGCAACGGCATTCTGTTCCACGATTTCCTCCTCGTCGCAGACAAGCGTGCCTGCATTCGGGTCATATTCTTCAAAGCTCGACAGCACGCGCAGCTTCACCTTATAGCGCATCGCCAGTTCGACCGAGCGGGTTTGCAGCACTTTCGCACCGAGGCTGGCAAGCTCAAGCATTTCTTCAAAGCTGATCTTATCAAGCTTGCGGGCTTTGTCTTCGATACGCGGGTCGGTGGTATAAACGCCATCGACATCGGTATAGATATCGCAGCGCTCGGCACCGAACGCAGCGGCAAAGGCCACGGCGGTGGTATCCGAGCCGCCCCGGCCCAGCGTGGTGATCCGGCCTTCGGGGCTGATGCCCTGAAACCCTGCAACCACGGCCACTTTCATGCCTTCGGCAAATTTCGCCATGATGTTTTCCGGCGGGATCTCTTCGATCCGGGCCGCCGAATGGGTGCTGGTGGTTTTCACCGGCACTTGCCAGCCCTGCCATGAGCGCGCCGGAATATCCATTTCCTGCAGCCGCAGCGACATCAGGCCAGCAGTGACCTGTTCGCCAGAGCTGACCACGGCATCATATTCACGTGCGTCATAAAGCGGCGAGGTTTCTTCCACCCAGCCGACAAGCTCGTTGGTTTTGCCCGACATCGCCGAGACGATGACGATCACGTCATAGCCATTGGCCACCTCGCGGGCGACCCGCTTGGAGGCCCGGGCGATCCGGTCGAGCGTGGCGACAGAAGTGCCGCCGAATTTCATTACCAGAACTGGCATTGATCTGCCTCTTGGTCTGTCGATCACCGCGCCTTCTAGGCATAGCTTGGGAAAAGGGCAAGAGGGCGGTGATCTTGGCTTAGGGTTGGCGGGATGCCCTGAATTGGCTGCGATCTCTCCCGCATCTGTCCTGCTTCTACCTCGCAATACTGGCACCACGACGCGCCAGGGCCTATATGTCGGAAAACAAGCGGAGTTTTACTCTTGGGCCTTGCAGATATTGCCGACGGGATCAGCCGTCAGGTGGAAGCAGTGGGCGGCGGCGTGCATGAAGCGCTGTTCGAACCGGTGGTGCGGCTTGGCGTGACCGGGCTCAGCCGGGCGGGCAAGACTGTGTTCATCACCTCGCTGGTAGCAAATCTGATGAACCGGGGGCGGATGCCCGGCTTCATGCCCGCTGCCGATGGCCGTATCCTCAGTGCGTTTTTGCAGCCGCAACCCAACATGACCGTGCCGCGTTTCGATTATGAAACCCATTTGGCGGCGATGACCGGCCCGACGCCTCGCTGGCCCGACAGCACCCGCGCGGTCAGCGAGCTTCGGCTCAGCTTTCGCACCCGTCCCGGCGGGCTGCTTTCGGGCCTGCGCAATCCCCGCACCGTGCATCTGGATATTGTCGATTACCCCGGCGAATGGCTGCTCGATCTGGAACTGCTCGATCAAAGCTATGCCGATTGGTCTCGCGATGTGCTGGCGCGGATCACCCCCCGGGTAATGGCGGGGGAATTTCTGTCGCTGGCCGATCACGCCGATGGCGAGGCCGAGCATGACGAAGCCGTGGCGCGGGCGCTAGCCGAGGCCTTTACCACCTATCTGCATGCGGCGCGCGGGGCAGGATACTCTGATTGCACCCCGGGGCGGTTCTTGCTGCCAGGCGAGATGGAGGGCAGCCCGGCCCTGACATTCGCGCCCTTGCCAAAACCCGCCAATACCCCGCGCGCAAGCCTCTGGCGCGAGATGGAGCGGCGCTTTGAAGCCTATAAATCCCGCGTGGTGAAACCCTTTTTTCGCGCCTATTTCGCCAGGATCGACCGGCAGATCGTGCTGATCGACGTGCTGGACGCGATCAATTCCGGCCCCGCCGCGCTGGAAGATCTGCGCCGCTCAATGGCGCAAGTCCTCTCGGCTTTCCGCCCCGGCCGCAACGATTTCCTCAGCCAGCTTTTCGGCGGCAAACGGGTGGAAAAGCTGCTTTTCGCCGCAACCAAGGCCGATCACCTGCATCACACCCAGCATGCCCAGCTGACCGCGATTGTTGAAGCCATGGTGCGCGAGGCGCGTGACCGGGCCGATTTCGCCGGGGCCGAAACAGCCGCGATGGCCGTGGCGGCGCTGCGGGCGACGACAGAGGATCAGGTGAGCCATGATGGCCGCCAGCTCGATTGCGTGCGCGGGCGTCTGGCAAAAACCGGCAAATCGGCGGCGCTCTATCCCGGGCGGCTGCCCGACGATCCCATGCGCCTGCTTGGCCCCGCCCGCGACGGGGCCGAGCGCTGGCTTGATGCCGATTACCGGCTGATGCAATTCGCCCCTGCCGAGATCAGCCTGAAACCGGGCGATGGCCCGCCGCATATCCGGCTCGACCGGGCGGCAGATTTCCTGATCGGGGACAAGCTGTGAGCGCCGATCTGATCATTGCCCCGGCCCGGCCCGAGGATGCCCCTGCCATTGGCCTGATCCTGTCGGCCTGGATTGACGAGACCCCGTGGATCCCACGTGTGCACAGCCATGACGACGAACAGGGCTTTGGCCGGATGATGGTTGAGCGTGGCTGGACCACGGTTGCCCGCCGTGATGGCGAGGTGCTGGGCTTTCTGTCGCGTGATGAGACCGAAGTGCATGCGCTCTATCTCAGGGCCGATGCGCGCGGGCAGGGGGTGGGCAAGGCTTTGCTCGACAGTGCCAAATCCGCCAGCGCCCGGCTGGAGCTTTGGACCTTTCAGCAAAACACCCGCGCGCAACAGTTTTACCTGCGCGAGGGCTTTCGCGAGGTCGGGCGCACCAATGGCGCCGGGAATGACGAAAAACTGCCGGATATCCGCTATGTCTGGGGAGAGCTGGAATGAGCGACATCAGTGATAAGCCGGTCTTGATCGAAGAGGACGGGCCTACCCAATCGCCCGCAGAAGCGCCGCCGGTGCCGGAGCCGGATGCAAGCCTGCCCGAACCCCGTGCGATGCAGATGGCCGCCCGGATCGCGGCGCGCAAACCCTCGCGGTTGGGGCGCTGGTTCTGGTCACTTGGCGCCTCGCTCATTGGCTTCATGGCCTCGGTGGCAGCGTGGACTTTCGTCACCGGCCTCATTGATCGCAACCCGCTACTGGGCCTGATCGCCTCGGTGCTGATGGTTGCCTTCCTGCTGACCTTCCTGATGATTGCCTTGCGCGAACTGGCCGCTTTTGCCCGGCTGAAACGGGTCGATACGCTGCATGCGGCGGCGGAATCTGCGGCGGCCAGCGGCGATCTGCCCTCGGCCCAAGCCGTGCTGAAAAAACTCCGCCAGCTTTATCGCGGCCGCGAAGATCTGCGCTGGGGGCTGGCGCGGCTGGATGAGCGCGTGCCGGAAATCTTCGATGCTGACGGGGTGCTGACCCTGGCCGAGATGGAGCTTTTAGGCCCGCTCGATGAACAGGCAAGGCGTGAGGTTGAAGCCGCTGCCCGTCAGGTGGCGACGATCACCGCCATCGTGCCGCTGGCGCTGGCCGATGTGGTCACGGCGCTCACCGCCAATTTGCGCATGATCCGCCGGATTGCTGATATCTATGGCGGGCGCTCCGGGCTGCTGGGCAGTTGGCGGCTGACCCGCGCGGTGATGACCCATCTGGTGGCCACCGGCGCCGTGGCCGTAGGCGACGATCTGATCCACAGCATCGCCGGCGGCTCGGTTTTGTCGAAGCTCAGCCGCCGCTTTGGTGAAGGTGTTGTGAACGGCGCGCTGACCGCAAGGGTGGGCGTGGCAGCCATGGAAGTCTGCCGTCCTTTGCCATTTTCCGCCTGTCCGAAACCTTCGGTTACAAATGTCATGAAACGGGCACTATCTGGACTGTTCGATGCCGTAAGTGCGCGCTAGTCTGTCGCTCATGACAGAGTTGGTTCCGAAACGAGTATTGGTTCTGGGCGGGTATGGGCTCATTGGCGCGAATGTCGCGCGGGCGCTTTCCGAACGTGGACATGAGGTGATCGCGCTGGGGCGTGACCTTGGCGCGGCGCGTCGGGTTTTGCCGGGATTTCCGTGGGTTATCCGCGATATGCGAGCGCTGACCAAGCCCGATGACTGGCTGCCGCTGGTGCAGGATGTCGATTTCGTCGTCAATTGCGCGGGCGCGCTTCAGGACAATCTGCGCGATAATCTGGAAGTGGTGCACCTGCATGCCATCGGTGCACTGGTGCTGGCCTGCGAAAAGACCAATACCTCGATTGTGCAGATCTCTGCCGTTGGCGCCAATCCCCATTCGGTGCTGCCCTTCTATCGCACCAAGGCCGAAGGCGATGCGCTGATCCGCGAATCCCATGTCGATTGGTGGATCTTCCGCCCCGGTCTGGTGATCGCGCCCTCGTCCTATGGCGGCACGACGATGATCCGGATGATGGCGGGCGTGCCACTGGTGCAACCCATCGCCTTGCCACATGCCCCGGTGCAATCGGTCAGCGTGCGCGATGTGGCAAAGGCTGTGACCCGCGCGGTTGAAGGCAAAACGCCAAGCCACAGCGAAGCGGATCTGGTCGAAGACAAGACCCGTGCGCTGGTCGAAGTGGTCGCCATGACCCGCCGTTGGCTCGGCTTTCCCGCTGCCGGATTTACCTGGACTCTGCCGGGCTGGACCGTGCGTGCCGTAGGCCGGATCGCGGATCTGTTCGGCGTATTCGGCTGGCGCTCGCCGATGCGCACCACCGCCGTGAAAGCGCTGGAGCTGGGGGTGCTGGGCGATGCCAAGCAAACCCGTCAGGCCCTGGGGCGCCCCGCCTGCGCCTTAGAAGACACCTTTCACGACATGCAGGCCCGGGTCGAAGACCGGCATTTCGCCCGCATTCAACTGCTCGCACCGTTCCTGATCCTGTCCATCTCGGTCGCCTGGATCTTGCAGGGCCTCTCTGGCCTGTTCGGCATCAACGAGCTGGTGCAAGACATGTCCGGGCGCGGCATTCCGGTCTTGCTCAGCCGATCCGTGGTTGCGTTCTTAGGGATTGTCGGCGTGGTGCTGGGCATCAGCCTGCTCTTCCGAAAACTGGCGCTGCGCACCTTGCTGGTGATGGTTTTTGTCACGATTTTCTATGGGGTTGCCGTCACCTTGCTGGCACCCTGGGCCTGGACCGATCCGTTTGGCTCCGGAGCTGATATTCTTCCGATAACCGTGTCCCTGCTGATCGCCCGGGTGCTGATGGATACACGATAAGGCATGGAACTGGCACTGGTCCTACGTTGGCTCCATATCATCGGAGCAACCGTGCTGCTGGGCACCGGAGCCGGGATTGCGTTTTTCATGGTCATGGCCGTGCGCAGCCGCTCGGCCCCGCTGATCGCCCATGTGGCGGGCACCGTGGTTGTGGCCGATATGCTATTCACCGCCACCGCTGTGATTGCCCAGCCGATCACTGGCGTTCTGCTGGCACGCGAGCTGGGGTGGGATCTGACCGAAGGCTGGATCCTCGCCGCCATCGGGCTTTACCTCGTCACCGGAGCGTTTTGGCTGCCGGTGGTCTGGATACAGGCCCAGCTGCGTGACATCGCCCGTACCGCCAGCGCCGACAACACGCCACTGCCGCCACGCTTTTACCGGCTCTACCGGGTCTGGTTCGCCTTCGGCTTTCCCGCCTTCTTTGCGGTTATGGCGATCCTCTGGCTGATGGTCGCCCGCCCCGACATTCCCTTGCCATTTTAGGGCTTCTGGACAGGCTGACGGAATTCAGGCAGGGTCTCGCGAATTATGGCGCGCAGCCAAATGGGTAGTTAAATGAGAGAAGAAGAAATTTTCGTGCTTCTGGGGCTTGTGCTCCTTGCCGTGCCGGTCTTGCTGATCGTGTTCATGATCTGGGTGGTGAAGCTCTCGGGCCGTGTGCGTGAGCTGGAAACCAGTCTGGAAAAAATGAGCGGTCGGCTTGATGCGTCGGTCTTGGCCGCTGCGCCAAAAGCGCTCGAAGCCGCGCCCGAAATCGCCGCTGAACCTGCCCCCACAGCCGAGCCGCAACCCTCTGCACCCACCGAGCCGAAAGCCGAAGCCGTATCCGGCCCCTGGAATGCAGGCGGCACGAAAACAGCGCCGCCGGAGCCCGAAGAACCGCAAGCGCCCGCAGAAACACCTATCCCCGATGCGCCGATTGCCTCGGCTGACGAGGCATCCAAAACTGCCGCGCCCGTCGCAATTCCTACCATAGCCGATATCACCCCGCCGAAAGCCGTGGTGCTCAACGCCGACAAGGCCAACGCGCTGGGCGACTGGCTGAAAGCCAACTGGATCTATGTGATCTCGGCGGTGTCGCTGGCCTTTGCTGGGCTGTTCTTCGTGCAATATGGCATCGAAAACGGGCTGCTCAGCCCGACGGCGCGGGTGATTTCTGCGCTGGTCTTCGGGCTGGCGCTGGTCGTGGCGGGCGAGGTGATCCGCCGCCGCTGGGGCGACCGCGAGGAGGTTGCAACCGCTTATCTGCCTTCAGTCTTCTCTGGCGCAGGGATTGTCACCCTGTTCGGCGCGGTCCTGGCCGCGCTGCATCTTTACGCGCTGCGACACGCCGCAGGCCTTCTATGCCTATTTCGCCCTGATCATGCTGACCGGGCTGGCGATTGACGCCGCCCGCCGCTGGGCCTGGGTCTCGCTGCTGACGCTGGTGCTGGTCTATCCGGCCACATGGATGCTCTATCTCGGCGCGGGCTACCCGGAATATGCCACGCTTCTGCTGCTTGGCACCGTGATCGCCAGCATGGCGATCCCGCCGCTGAAACTGATGCCGACCCATGGCGGCGCGGCGATTGTCGAAAGCCTGAGCAAAACCCGTGCGCGCGGCTGGCCGGAATTTCCGACCCGTCTGGTGGGCGGCACGATGCTGACCTCAACCATCTTCCTGCTGATGATCTCAACCGATGGCGTTTCCGGCTTCTGGCTGGCGCTGGGCGCGCTCACCGTGCTGTTCGTCGCCATTTCCTTCTGGGCCGAAAGCGCCGAGGCACTGGAAGACCTCGCGCTGCTTCCGGCTCTCGGTCTCTTTGTCCTGCCGGTGCTGCAAATGCTCAGCTATGGCGCGGTCTATGAGCCGGTGGTGGATTTCTATCTCGCCCCGGAAGGCACGCCTGCGCCCAACGCCCCCTATATCCTGATCGCCATCACCCTGTTCCTCAGCCTCGCCGCCGCTTTGCGCGCCTGGCGCGGTGGGCGTTGGCCGGTGATCTGGGCGGCAGGCGCAGCCTTCATGGCCCCTGCCATGGTCGTTGCGCTGGAGTTCCTCTGGCTGGTCCCGGCAATGCTGGGCACCTATGCTTGGGCGATTGTTGCGACCCTCATCGCCATGGTGATGACGGCGCTGGCTGGAGCCTTCGCGCGCATTGACCACGAAGAGCATGGCCGGATCGCGGGCTTTGCCCTCTCAGCCATCGCCATGATCGCCTATGCGCTGACGCTGGTGCTGACCGAAACCGCGCTGACGCTGGCCTTGGCCGTCACCACGCTGGCCGCCGCCGGGCTGGATCGCCGCTTTAACCTGCGTCCGCTCTCGATTGCCGTGCAGCTTGGTGCCATCGCGCTGGGCTGGCGGTTGATCCTCGAACCCGGCATCGACTGGGCAATGGACGCGCCCTATTGGGAGCTGACACTGGGCTTTGCGGGCAGTATCGCCGCCCTTGTCGCCACGCTTCGCCTGTTGCGTCCGCTGCACCGTCCGGCAGCTCTGGTCGTGGTCGAAAGCGCGGTCTGGACCTATGGGTCGATCTTTGCCTCGGTGCTGCTGTTCCGGGTGATCGACGATCTGACCCCGGGCCGGGGTACCGAAACCCACTGGTTTGCCGGGATATTCGCCACGCTCTGGCTGGCCTCGGCCGCCAATCAGCTCTGGCGCACCCAGATCGACGGTTGGACGAAGAAGCTGCGGCTTGTGCTCACCGGGCTCTACCTGCTCTTGGGGGCCTTGGTGCTGGGCATCGGGCTGACATTCTTCAATCCGGCGATCAATGGCACTCGCGTCAATCTGGTGCAGGGGGTGATCCTGTTTAACACCCTGATCCCCGCCTATCTGCTGCCCGCGCTGATTTTCGGCTTTGTCGCCTGGCGCTTCCGCTTCCTTGAACAAGGGCTGCGGATCGCCTCCGGTATCGTCGCCTTGGCGCTCGCCGCGATCTGGGCCTTCCTCGCCATCCGTCACGGCTGGCGCGGGGATCTGATGAGCAATCCGGGTTTCACCCAGCCGGAGCTTTACACCTACACGATTGTGCTTCTGCTTCTGGGCGCAGGGCTGCTTTATCAGGCCATCGCCCGCCGCTCGGCGCTGCTGCGCAAAGCGGCCATGGCGGTGATCGGGCTGACCGTCGCCAAGGTGTTCCTTGTCGATATCTCCGGGCTGGTCGGGCTGCTTCGCGTCTTCTCATTCCTCGCGCTTGGTCTGGTGCTGGCGGGGCTTGCCTTTCTCAACCGCTGGGCAGCGGCGCGGATCGGGCAGGGGGCAGACATGACCCCTGATAACCTCACCGAAACCACGGATGAAAAACCCGAAGAATAGGCGCTTTACCGTTCTGGCCCCGACGCCTATAAACCCGGGCATGATGAACTTCTTCGCGCTCATTATTCGAATTAGTGGCCCGGCGCTCTGAGTGAGACGCCGGGGCAAGGCGTATGGATAGCCGCGCCGACTTCATCCAGACCTGATGACAGATTTAAGGACCGGACACATGTGCTCCGACACCCCCCAGACGCCTGAATATAAAGACACGCTGAACCTGCCTGAAACCGATTTCCCGATGCGCGCCGGACTTCCGAAGCGCGAGCCGGGCTGGCTGGAACGCTGGGCCAAAATCGGCGTTTACGAAAAGCTGCGTGAAAAGGGCAAGGCCGATGCGCGCCCGCCCTTCACCCTGCATGATGGCCCCCCCTATGCCAACGGCCACCTGCATATCGGCCACGCGCTGAACAAGACGATCAAAGACATCATCGTGCGCAGCCATCAGATGATGGGCCATGACGCGCGCTATGTGCCGGGCTGGGATTGCCACGGGCTGCCGATCGAATGGAAGATCGAAGAACAGTACCGCGCCAAGGGCCTCGACAAGGATGACGTGCCGGTGATCGACTTCCGGCAGGAATGCCGCAAGTTTGCCGAAGGCTGGGTGGATATCCAGCGCGAGGAATTCAAGCGCCTCGGCGTCTATGGCAATTGGGACGATCCCTATCTGACCATGAATTTCCACGCCGAAGCGGTGATCGCCGACGAGTTCATGAAATTCCTGATGAACGGCACGCTCTATCAGGGCTCGAAGCCCGTGATGTGGTCGCCGGTCGAAGAAACCGCTCTGGCCGAAGCCGAGGTGGAATATCACGACAAGGAAAGCTTCACCGTCTGGGTGAAATTCAAGGTCGCCAGTGCGTTGTCCAATGCCAACGTCCCTGGTGCGGCTGACGGTGTTTCTGATCTTTTGGGCGCCTATGTGGTCATCTGGACCACCACCCCCTGGACCATGCCGTCGAACCGGGCGGTGGTTTATGGTGCGGATTACTCCTATGGCCTTTATGAAATCACCGGCACGCCCGATGAATGCTGGGCCAATGTGGGCGACCGCTACATCCTTGCCGACAAACTCGCCGCTGATGTCTTCACCCGTGCGCGGCTGGATGACAGCCAGTGGAAACGGGTCCGCGACGTGAACAGCGATGAGCTGTCTACCCTGTCGCTTTCCCACCCGCTCGCAGGGGCCGAAGGGGCCAATGGCGAATGGGATGATCTCCGCGATTTCCGCGCCGCCCCCTTTGTGACCGATGACGAAGGCACCGGCTTTGTGCATTGCGCGCCCAGCCACGGGATGGAGGAGTTTGAGCTCTATCGCGATCTCGGGATGCTCGATCAGGTGATCACCTATAACGTCATGGACGATGGTTCTTTCCGTGCCGATATGCCCTTCTTTGGCGGCAAGAAAATCCTGCGCGACAAGCCCAAGAAAGGCGATTGGGAAGGCGACGCGAATGGCGCGATCATCGCCAAGCTCACCGAGGTTGGCGGGCTTCTGGCGCGTGGCAAGATCAAGCACTCCTATCCGCATAGCTGGCGCTCGAAAGCCCCGGTGATCTATCGCAACACCCCGCAATGGTTCGCCGCCATCGACGTGAAACTCGATGACGGGATGGGCAGCTATGGCGATACGATCCGTGAGCGCGCGCTGAAATCCATCGACGATCTGGTGAAGTTTACCCCCGCCAAGGGCCGCAATCGGCTGCATTCGATGATCGAGAGCCGCCCCGACTGGGTGCTTTCCCGTCAACGTGCCTGGGGCGTGCCGCTGACCTGCTTCACCAGGAAAGGCGTGCTGCCCACCGATGAGGGCTTCCTGCTGCGCAATGCCGAGGTGAATGCCCGCATCAAAGCAGCCTTCGAAGAAGGTGGCGCGGATGTCTGGTACGAAGAGGGCTTCAAGGCTCGCGTGCTCGATGGGATCGTGAACCCCGACGATTACGATCAGGTCTTTGACGTGCTCGATGTCTGGTTCGATTCCGGATCGACCCATGCTTTCGTGCTGCGCGACCGCGAAGACGGCACCGCCGATGGCATCGCCGATGTCTATATGGAAGGCACCGACCAACACCGTGGCTGGTTCCATTCCTCGCTGCTGCAAGGCTGTGGCACCAAGGGCCGCGCGCCCTACCGTAACGTGGTGACCCATGGTTTCACCCTCGACGAGAAGGGCATGAAAATGTCCAAGTCGCTGGGCAACACCATCGTGCCGGAAGAGGTGATCAAACAGTATGGCGCCGATATCCTGCGTCTCTGGGTGGCACAGGCCGATTACACCGCCGATCAGCGGATCGGGCCGGAAATCCTGAAAGGCACCGCCGACAGCTATCGCCGCCTGCGCAATACCCTGCGCTTCATTCTGGGCAGCCTCTCCGGCTTCGAGGAAGCTGAACGGGTCGATGCCGCCGACATGCCCGAGCTGGAGCGCTGGGTTCTGCACCGTCTGGCCGAGCTGGATGTGACCGTGCGCGAGGGCTACAAGAGCTTCGACTTCCAGGGTGTGTTCCAGTCGGTGTTCAACTTCGCCACGGTGGACCTCTCGGCCTTCTATTTCGACATCCGCAAAGACTCGCTCTATTGCGATCCGGCCGATGGGCAAACCCGCCGCGCCGCGCGCACGGTGCTGGATATCCTTTTCCACCGGCTGACCACCTGGCTCGCGCCGATCCTGGTCTTCACCATGGAAGAGGTCTGGCTGGAACGCTTCCCGGGCGATGACAGCTCGGTGCATCTGGTCGATATCCCCGAAACCCCCGCAAGCTGGCGCGACGAGGCTCTGGCCGAGAAATGGGCCGGCATTCGTGCCGCCCGCCGCGTGGTGACGGCTGCGCTGGAAGTTCAGCGCCGCGACAAGGTGATCGGCGCTTCGCTGGAAGCCGCCCCGGTGGTGCATGTGCGCGATGCCGCTTTGGCCGAGACGCTGAAATCGGTGGATTTTGCCGATATCTGCATCACCTCCGCCGTATCGCTGACCAGCGACCCGCTGCCGGGCGAAGCCTTCCGCTTGCCCGAGATCGAAGGCGTCGGCGTGGTGTTCGAAACCGCAGAGGGCGAGAAATGCCAGCGCTGCTGGAAGATCCTGCCGGACGTTGGCACACACGACCATCCGGGCACTTGTGGACGCTGCAGCGAGGCACTGGGCTAAATTTCGAATTGGCGCAGCCAATCCGACCAAGGCGGGGGAGGCGTTGCCTCGCCCGCA
>JARRIY010000126.1:0-9771 GCA_037379985.1 Maritimibacter sp. | reverse complement strand
TTTCCGATCTGCTGATCGTTTGCGTTCGAAGTCTTGAATTGGGCTTTTTAAAAAAGCCCCCAGAGCACCAAAAATCAATCCAAATAGAAGGAACAAGCCCCCGATGCTTGCGTAGGGGGCATACATGTTTTTAAGCAATAATTTGCGTTTGCCAAAATTGGTCCTAACGATAATTGCGTCTTCTGCGACGTTGAGGTTGTTGTCTCTCATAACTTCAACGGCATTGCCCTCAAAGCTGACAAGCTCCGCCTCCTGTACCAGCATTTGTATATGGAGTGTGTCGTTGGAAGCGCTCGCAGGTAGACCGGTTTTGACAAGAGCGGTCGCAAAATCCTCTTCACTCATGTTTTCGTTGAGCCAGCCCGAGGTCAAAAAACACCTTATCGGATCACCTTCGTGCCAATCTTCGCCAGTGAATGGGATCAGGCTGAATCTCATTTTGGAGTAGATGGTGATGCGTTGTGGAAAGCTAATGAACCTCAAGTCATCAAAGTGGAGGTCTCCGGATATGACGCTTTCATGCAGTGGACCAGAGAAATCCTTAGTTGTGATGTTGGAGGCGGACACGGATTGAGTGGGTGGTTTTGGAGGGAAAACAGTGTTGGTAGCCCACCAGCCAAGGGAAACAGCTCCACCAATGAGTAAGAGTACACCGAGAACATAAAGAAATTTCGCTTTTGAAAGCTCAATTTTTCTTTGCTCGGCGGAGAACCTTTCTGGAGCCGAGGCAACTTCGAAAGATCTGATTAAGCGAAAAATACTCAAATTTGTTTCTCCATGTGATCTGTCACTGGCGCATGATCTGCACTCACGCCCGCTCCAGCGCCAGTTTCAGCCCCAGCCCGGCAAAGCTGGCGGCGAAGGCGCGACGCAGCCAGGTCATGGCGCGGGGGCTGCTCAGCACTCTGTCGCGGGTGGCGGCGGCGAAGCTGCCATAGAGCACAAAGACAACGAAGGTCATCAGCATGAAGACTCCGCCGAGCGTGAGCATTTCGCGGCTGGCCGTTTCCGGCGCGCCCGACAGGAATTGCGGCAGGAAGGCGAGGAAGAACAGCGAAAGCTTCGGGTTCAGCACATTGATCAGCGTGCCTTTCAGCGCGATGGCCCCGAGCTTGCCGGGTGTGTCATCCGGGTCGAGCGTGAGCATCGAGCGGTCGCGCAACGTGCCCCAGGCGAGGTAGAGTAGGAACGCCGCCCCGGCATATTTCACGATCTCGAAAGCGATGGCCGAGCTGTGCAGTACGGCGGCCAGCCCGAGGATCGCGGCCAGCATCGCGGGCACGATGCCGAAGGTGCAGCCGAATGCGGCGGCAATGGCGGCGGTCCGGCCCCGGGTCAGCCCGGTGGCGAGCGTGTAGATCACCCCGGTGCCCGGCGCGAGCACCACGACCAAAGCGGTTAGCAGAAATTCCGGGCTCATGCAGGTTCTCGCAGAATGCGCGGCACTTTGAATTCCACGTGTTCCTTGGCGGTTTCGACGGTTTCAACCGTCACATCGAACCGTTCGCGGAAGGCTTCAACCACTTCGTCAACCAGCACTTCGGGGGCCGAGGCCCCGGCGGTGACGGCGACCGAGGTCACGCCTTCCAAGGCGCGCCAGTCGATCTCGTCGGCGCGGCCCACCAGCTGGGCATAGGTGCCGCCCGCTGAGCGGGCCACCTCGACCAGACGGCGCGAATTCGACGAGTTCGGCGCGCCGATGACAAGCAGCGCATCCACCTTGGGGGCGACGGCCTTCACTGCTTCCTGCCGGTTGGTGGTGGCGTAGCAAATATCTTCCTTATGCGGTCCGACAATGGCCGGGAAACGTGCCTTCAACGCGGCCACGATCCCGGCGGTATCGTCAACCGACAGGGTGGTCTGGGTGATCCAGGCCAGCCGCTCGGGATCGCGCGGGGCAATGGTGGCCACATCGGCTTCGGTTTCCACCAGCAGCACTTCGCCCTCGGGCAGTTGGCCCATGGTGCCGACGGTCTCGGGGTGACCGGCATGGCCGATCATGATCATCTGCAATCCCGCCTCGGCATGGCGTTCGGCCTCGACATGCACTTTCGACACCAGCGGGCAGGTGGCATCGACATAGATCATCTGCCGTTCAGCCGCGTCGGCGGGCACCGATTTCGGCACCCCATGGGCGGAAAAGATCACCGGGCGGTCAGCCGGGCATTCATCCAGCTCTTCGACAAACACCGCGCCTTTTTCGCGCAGGGAGTCGACGACGAATTTGTTATGCACGATCTCGTGGCGTACATAGATCGGCGCGCCCCATTTCTCGATAGCCATCTCGACAATCTTGATCGCCCGGTCGACTCCGGCGCAAAAACCGCGCGGGGCGGCGAGATAAAGGGTAAGGGGGGATTTCGGCATCGCGTCTCTCCTGTTCGCCCCAAGACCTAAAACGGCTGCGGGCTGAGGTCCAGATGTCGATAACGCGCCAGCAGAGGGTCGCGCAAAGAAAACGGGCCGGAAAACCCGGCCCGATCTGTTGGTCATTCGTGAGTGTGGCTTAGGCGTCCGAATTCTCGGAGCTGAACTGCCGGTCTTCGCGCGGTTCGCGGGGCGGGCGGCCGATCACGTCGCGCAGCTCGTCCAGCTCGATGAAATTGTCGGCCTGACGGCGCAGCTCATCGGCGATCATCGGCGGTTGGGCGCGGATGGTCGACACGACCGACACGCGCACGCCTTTGCGTTGGATCGATTCCACCAGCGGGCGGAAGTCGCCATCGCCAGAGAACAACACAATGTGATCGACATGCGGGGCAATTTCCATGGCATCGACCGCAAGCTCGATATCCATATTGCCCTTCACTTTGCGCCGGCCCATCGAGTCGGTGAATTCTTTGGCGGGTTTCGTGACCATGGTGAACCCGTTGTAATGCAACCAGTCGACCAGGGGACGAATCGGGGAATAGTCATCATTCTCCAGAAGGGCGGTGTAGTAGAACGCCCGCAAAAGCTTGCCCCGACGCATAAATTCCTGTCTCAGGAGCTTATAGTCGATGTCAAAGTCCAGCGCTTTGGCGGCGGCATACAAATTTGAACCATCGATGAAGAGCGCCAGGCGCTCGTCTTTGTAAAACATCAGGTTTCCTTCCAAAAATCTGATCGCAATGCCCTGCCCGTGAGTGGTAGTAGGCGTATTGGACCCGCGATTAGGTCTGCGCAAAATAGGGGCTCAATACCGTGGCGCAAGTGCTGACTCACCAAAATACACATTTTTCATACATAATTGCACTTGGAAGCAATGCAACTTCCGACGGGGCGACTCCTCGGCAGATTATCGAAAAAGCGCTGAATATTCTGGATGTTGCGCCTCTGCGGTTGGTTGCCGCCAGTGGCTTATACCTTACACCTTTTATGCCAATCGGCACAGGTGAAGATGTGGTCAATGCTGTCGCACTTGTTGAGACAGAGCTGGGCCCAGCGGCGGTCATGGACAATTTACATAAAATTGAATCGAATTTTGGACGGGCAAGGATGCAGCGCTGGGGCAGTCGGACACTGGACCTTGATCTGATCATGGCCGGAGAGCAGGTGATACCTTCTGCAGAAGTCGTGCAATCCTGGATGGATCTTGATCCTGACGCACAGAAGGAAAAAGCGCCCGATCAGCTCTTGCTGCCGCATCCGCGCCTGCAGGATCGGGCCTTTGTGCTGGTGCCTGCCATGGATGTGGCGCCGGACTGGCGGCATCCGCTGCTGGGGCGCACGCTGCGCGAGTTGCATGACGCCTTGCCGAAAGATGAACTTGCGGCCATTACCCCACTTGTGTGAAACTCAGGCAAAATGCGTGAAATCCCCTTGTCAAGTGCGTCCATACCCCCTAGATAGGCCGCTCGAACAAGCCCAAATCTGGATTGGAGTCGAACATGGCCCGCGTGACGGTTGAAGACTGCGTTGATAAAGTTCCCAACCGGTTCGATCTGGTGATGCTCGCCGCCCATCGGGCGCGCGAAATCTCGGCTGGTGCCGCGATCACTGTGGACCGCGACAACGACAAGAATCCGGTCGTTTCGCTGCGGGAAATCGCAGACGAAACCCAAACCGCCGACGAGCTGCGCGAACGTCTGATCGAATCGAACCAGACCCAGATCGAGGTGGATGAGCCGGAAGAAGATCAAATGGCTCTGCTCATGGGTGCTGAAGCGGCTGACAAGCCCGCCGATGACGACATGACCGAGGAAAACCTCCTGCGCGCGCTGATGGAAGCTCAGGGGCAGGGGTAAGGATCCCAGGAATTGCCTGATAGCGATTTTGTATCTGTTCCAGAGCTGGATCCGGAAGAGTTAGTCGCACAGGTCCGCGCCTATAACCCGAAATCCAACGATGCGTTGATCCGCGAGGCTTTCGCCTACGGGATGTCGATGCATGAAGGGCAGAACCGGCATTCCGGCGAGCCCTATTTTACCCATCCGGTGGCGGTGGCGCATATTCTGGCCGAACAGCGGCTGGACGACGCCACCATCATCACCGCGCTTCTGCATGACACGATTGAAGACACCAAATCGACCTTTGCCGAGGTCGAGGAGCGGTTTGGGCGCGATGTGGCCGAGCTGGTGGATGGTGTCACCAAGCTGACCAATATCCAGCTGAGTTCGACCGAAAACAAACAGGCCGAAAACTTCCGCAAACTGTTCATGGCGATGTCGAAGGATCTGCGGGTGATCCTGGTGAAGCTTGCCGACCGTCTGCACAATATGCGCACGATCAAGCATATGCGGCCGGAAAAGCAGGTGCAGAAAAGCCGCGAGACGATGGATATCTATGCGCCGCTCGCCGGTCGCATGGGGATGCAATGGATGCGCGAGGAGCTGGAAGACCTCGCCTTTCATGTGCTGAACCCGGATGCGCGCGATTCGATCATCCGCCGCTTTATTCGGCTGCAACGCGAAACCGGCGATGTGATCAACAAGATCACTTCGGATATCCGGCTGGAGCTGGATAAGGCCGGGCTGCATGCCGATGTGTTTGGCCGCGCGAAAAAGCCCTATTCGATCTGGCGCAAGATGCAGGAAAAGGATCAGCCCTATTCGCGGCTGTCCGACATCTATGGCTTTCGGGTGATCACCGAAAGCGAGATGGAAAGCTATCAGGTGCTGGGGGTGATCCATCAGCGTTGGCGTGCGGTGCCGGGGCGGTTCAAGGATTATATCAGCCAACCGAAATCCAACGGCTATCGCTCGATCCACACCACGGTGTCGGGGCGCGATGGCAAGCGGGTTGAGGTGCAGATCCGCACCCGCCAGATGCACGAAGTGGCCGAATCCGGTGTGGCCGCGCATTGGAGCTATCGCGACGGTGTGCGGGCCGGGAACCCGTTTGCGGTGGACCCGGCGAAATGGCTGGCGGCGCTGACCGAACGCTTTGAAAACTCTGACGACTACGGCGAATTTCTTGAGCATGTGAAGCTTGAGATGTATTCCGACCAGGTGTTCTGCTTCACCCCGAAAGGCGAGGTGGTGAAGCTGCCGCGCGGGGCGACGCCGCTGGATTTCGCCTATGCGATCCATACGCGGATCGGCGATAAATGCGTCGGCGCCAAGGTCGATGGCATCCGCGTGCCGCTCTGGACCCGGATCAAGAACGGCCAATCGGTTGAGATCGTCACCGCCGAGGGGCAGAGCCCGCAAGCCACCTGGATCGACATCGTCGTCACTGGCCGGGCAAAAAGCGCGATCCGGCGGCGGCTGCGCGAGGAAGACCGCGAACGCTTTATCAAGCTCGGGCGCGAACTGGCCCGCGTGGCCTTTGAACATGTTGACCGCAAAGCCACTGACCGGGCGCTGGAAACCGCTGCCAAGGCGATGAGCCTGGGGGATGCGGAAGAGCTGCTGGCGCAGCTTGGATCTGCCGAACTGGCGGCGCGCGATGTGGTTGCGGTGCTGTATCCGGAAGCGCGCGAAGGCGGCGAGATTGACCTCGCCCGCGCTGTGGTCGGTCTGAACCCCGGGCAAAGCTTTCAACTGGCGCAATGCTGCCAGCCGGTGCCGGGCGAACGTATTGTCGGGATTACCTATCGCGGACGTGGGGTGATGGTGCATGCCATCGACTGTCAGGCGCTGGAAGAACTGGCAGAGGATTCCAACCGTTGGGTTGATGTGCAATGGCATTCCGGCCAGCACGCCGCGGTGCATAATGTCAGCTTTGATCTGACCATTTCAAACGATGCCGGGGTACTGGGGCGCATTTGCTCATTGATTGGTGAGCAGAAGGCCAATATCTCGGACTTGCGCTTTGTAGACAGAAAACCCGATTTCTACCGACTGATCGTCGACATCGAGCTACGCGATATCGAACATCTGCACGCGATACGCCTGATGCTCGAAGCCGATAGCGATGTGGCCGAGATTCGCCGCCACCGGGATCTGACACTGGCGCCGTAACGCAACCGCCCTGAGGGGAGAGACCGCCGGTGTTCAAACGCAACCCGCGCAGCTATGCCCGCACCGTGATAGAGTTTTTCTATCCGCGTGGTGGTTGGTATCGTGCGGCGCAATATGCGATCCACCGTATCCGTCGCTTGCCTGATCCGGGGCATCGCATTGCCCGGGGCATCGCGGCCGGGGTGTTTGTGTGCTGGACCCCGTTTTTCGGCATGCATTTCGTGCTGGCGACACTGATTGCGATTGCCCTGCGCGGCAATATTCTGGCGGCCCTGCTGGCGACGTTTTTCGGTAATCCGCTGACATTTCCGATCATTGCAGAAGTGTCGCTAGATCTGGGCTCGCGGATGCTGGGTCTGCCGATCAATATGCATCTGCCGCAGGTGATCGAAGCTTTCTGGGCCGTGATTGCCGATTTCTGGCATAATTTCCTGGCGATTTTCAGCCCCCGTCATGCGGAGTGGCGCAAAGTCATGGCGGAACGGGCGGCGGCTCGCAAGGCCGAGGATTCGTCGCATAAAACGCCGGTAGAGTGAGGGAGACGGGCATGACATCGCAGGGCAAACTGAGACTGGGTGTGAATATCGATCACGTGGCAACCCTGCGAAATGCCCGTGGCACCGCCTATCCCGACCCGATGCGCGCCGCCGAGGTGGCTGAGGCTGCCGGGGCCGATGGCATCACCGCGCATCTGCGCGAAGACCGGCGGCACATCTCGGACGAGGATATCGACCGGCTGATGGAAGGGCTGACCCTGCCGCTGAACCTTGAAATGGCCGCGACCGATGAAATGCAGGCGATTGCCCTGCGCCATAAACCCCATGCCGTGTGCATCGTGCCCGAAAAGCGTCAGGAAGTGACCACCGAGGGTGGGCTGGAAGTGGCGCGGGTGGAAAACCGGCTGGCGCATTTCATCGGCCCGCTGAGCGAGGCGGGCATCCGTGTGAGCCTGTTCATCGGCCATGAGCCCGAGCAGATCGAAGCCGCCGCCCGCATCGGCGCGGCGGTGGTCGAGCTGCATACCGGCGCCTATTGCGATTTCCACTATGCCGGTGAGTTCGACAAACGCGATGCCGAGCTGGAACGGCTGCGCGAGGGCGCGCGTCTGGCCCATTCGCTCGGGCTTGAAGTCCATGCGGGCCATGGGCTGACCTATGACACCGTCAGCCCCATCGCTGCCATGCCAGAGGTGATGGAGCTGAATATCGGCCATTACCTGATCGGTGAAGCGCTGTTCATGGGGCTCGATGGCGCCATCCGCGAAATGCGCCGCTTGATGGACGAGGCGCGGAGTTGAGTGCCGCTGGGTAGAGATTAATGCCTTATCTTATTTATACATTTTCGTTTGCCGGGCTCAGTCTGATTGTTTTCGCGCTGAATGTGCTGTTGGCGCAAAATGGCGGCAACGCAATTCCGGGAACCTCAAGCGCTATCATTCCCGTTATGGGGGCTGCGATTCTGAGCGGATCGCGGTTTGTGATGAAAAACGGAGTGATGCCGGGGAAAGGCAAATCCTTTCAGTTCAGCCTCACCGCAACGATCATTGTTCTGACCGTTTCGGCGGGTTTGGCGGCGGCGATCAACACGCTGGATAGCGGCATATTTGACGATGTGCGCGAAACCCTGAAACAGGCGGGCGGGCAGGAGAACATTGCCGTTGCCCTGGGTCTTGTGTCGCTTCTGCTGATCGTGATCAATTACCTGTTCTTTCGGCTCGGCGCGCGCAGTGTCGCCAAAAGCCTCGCGTCGAAGGCGAAATCGCAGTCGGGCGGCCTCTATACACAGCGCAAACCCGCCCCTGTCTCCCCGCAGGAGCCCACCTATTTCGCCCGCCAGAACAATCCCGAGCCGGGCCAGTCCGTCTCGCCTGCCTGGTCATCCCAAGCGGGGATGCAGGTGGTGCGCCGCCGCTTGATGTCTCAGTATATCTATTACGTGGTGCTGTTTGCGGCGTTGGATCTGATGCAGACATATCTCTGGCGTAGCCAACCGGTTTCCGAGGCGTTCATGACGCTTGTCTTGGCGGCAACGGTTGGGCTTGCGGCGATGTTTGCCGGGTGGCACTTCACCCGTGTAAACTGGCGACAGGCGCGGCGGGCGGAGGTTGTGGCCTTTATGGTGATTTCAGCCGTCCTGACGATCCTTGCGCACAGTCTAGTCATGTGGGTTACACATGATTTCTCGGTCGATCTTGCGACGGGTTCTATCATGTTCAAAGGACAGGCCTACATGCCGGCTGAGCTTCCATCTTCCCTTGCGCCGATAGCCGGAATTATAGCCCTCATAAACGGTGTGACCTATCCGATTGGAACATGGCTTCGGGCTTTGACACTGCGGGATAACGGGTAAGATGATCCTCGGCATTGGCACAGATCTGGCGAATATCGAGCGCATCGCGGGGGTGCTGGAGCGGCATGGCGACCGGTTTCGCAACCGCGTGTTCACCGAGCGCGAACAGATGAAGGCCGAGCACCGCGCCGATACTGCGGGCACCTATGCCTAGCGCTGGGCCGCCAAGGAAGCGTGCTCCAAGGCGCTGGGCACCGGGCTTCGCATGGGCATTGCCTGGAAGGATATGTCGGTCAGCAATCTGGAAACCGGCCAGCCGGTGATGCATCTGACGGGCTGGGCGGCAGAGCGCTTGGCCGATATGACCCCCGCCGGGCATGAGGCCGTGGTGCATGTCACGCTGACCGACGATCACCCTTGGGCACAGGCTTTCGTGGTGATCGAAGCCCGGCCCGTGACGACCTAGGCCGTTGAAGTGAGGGCGCCACGCCTTATATCGAGCCAATCAACAGGGGGCAGGGCATATGGCTGACAAGCAGGATGGCGGGATCATCGAGACCGTCAAAACCGTCTTTTGGGCGCTGATCATCGCGGGCGTCTTTCGCACCCTGTTCTTTCAGCCCTTCTTCATTCCCACCGGATCAATGAAAGACACGCTGCTGATCGGCGATTACGTGGCGGTCAACAAGATGGCCTATGGCTATTCACGCTATTCCTGCCCCTTTGCCGCCTGTCCGTTTTCGGGCCGCATTCTGGGCCATGACCCGGAGCGCGGCGATGTGGTGGTGTTTCATGTCGATGCCAAGGGCGAGGATCTGGTGAAACGGCTGATCGGTCTGCCGGGCGACCGGGTGCAGATGAAAGCTGGCATTCTCTACATCAACGGCGCGGCCGCCCCGCAGGTGGATGCCGGGAATTTCACCGAAGTGTTTGAGCCGCAGGGCAGTTTCCAAACCACCCCGCGCTGTGCCAACGGGCAGCTGGCCGTGGGCGCAACCTGCATCAAGCCGCGCGCCAGCGAGACCCTGCCGGGCGGTGTGAGCCATGACGTGCTGAACATCGCGGATTACCCGGGCTTTCCTGACAATACCGACGTTTA
>JARRIY010000125.1:15946-22206 GCA_037379985.1 Maritimibacter sp. | reverse complement strand
GCATCACCGAAGGGGCGCATGATCTGGGCGTTCCGGTGCTGGTCGATGGCTCGCAGGGCGCCGTACATATGCCGGTGGACGTGCAGGATATCGGCTGCGATTTTTACGCCATCACGGGGCATAAGCTCTATGGCCCCTCGGGATCAGGGGCGATCTACATCAAACGCGATCGCATGGATGAGATGCAGCCCTTCATGGGGGGCGGCGACATGATCCGTGAGGTCAGCAAAGAGACGGTGCTCTATGCCGATCCACCGATGAAGTTTGAGGCCGGCACGCCGGGGATCGTACAGACCATTGGGCTGGGGGCCGCGCTGGATTACATGATGCATCTGGGCATGGAGAATGTGGCCGCGCATGAGGCCAGCATCGTGTCCTATGCCCGTGAGCGGTTCAAAGAGCTGAACTGGCTGAATGTGCAGGGTGACGCCCCCGGCAAGGCTGCGATTTTCTCGATGACAATCGAGGGCGGCGGCCATGCGCATGACATTTCCACCATCCTTGACCAAAAGGGCATCGCGGTGCGGGCCGGTCATCATTGCGCCCATCCGCTGATGGAGCATATGGGGATCACCGCATCTGCTCGTGCGAGCTTTGGCCTCTACAATACGCTGGAAGAGGTCGACCGGCTGGTCGAGGGGTTGGAATTGGCGCATCGGCTGTTGGGTTGAGCTTTAAGACGACGCTCTAAGTCATTGATGTTGCACTATCAGTCCGGGTTGATCAGCCCGAGACCGCGTAGGTAAATCCCGATACCGCTTTCCAGCAGGTCTTCCGGTGGGAAGGGCGATTTGGTACCAGGGTTGCCGCGCGCGAAAAGCTCGACCACGCCGTGGCTCAGCGCCCAGATATGGGCCGAAACCATGCGGGCGGGCGGACGTTTTTCCGGCGGCAACTCTGCCACCAGCTCGGCGGCGGCTTTTTCCATCATCCCCAGCCCGCGACCGGCAACCAATGCCAGATCGGGGTTGCGGTTCATCGAAATGCCGCTCTCAAACATCGCCACGTAGTGGCCCGGGAACTTGCGCGCGAAGGCCAGATAGGCGCGGCCAGAGGCTTCCAGAGAGGCCAGCGCCGACGGGTGACCCTTGGAATGTGCGTGCTCCATCAGGTCGGCGAAAATACCAAAGCCCTGACGCGCCGCCTCGGCGATCAGGTCTTCCCGCCCGGCAAAGTGACGATAAACGGCTGCAGGGGTCACACCAGCGGCCTTGGCGGCCTCTGAGAGGGTAAAGCCGGTCGGGCCTTTCTCTTCGATCAGGGTGATAGCCACATCCACCAGCGCCTGGCGCAGGTTGCCATGGTGATAGCCGCGTTTCTTGGTTTTAGTCATGCCAAATGTCCGGACTGCCTGCGATCATTGGGTCGGGTTGAGCCGCGACCTCGGTATTTTTGCCTTCATAGTCCAGCCCAGCCAGAACCGATTGGATCGCCGCCAGCCGGGCGCGATATTTATCATCCGACAACACCACGCGCCACGGGGCCGGGTCGCGATGGGAGCGATCAAAGGTTTCGCGGATCGCGTCTGAATAGGCATCCCAACGATGCAAGCCTTCAACGTCGATAGATGAAAGTTTCCATTGCTTTAGCGGGTCTTGTTCACGTTCCAGAAAGCGGCGGAGTTGTTCGGCACGACTGACATTCAGCCAGAGCTTCACCAGATGAATGCCTTCATCCACCAGCATCTGTTCAAACTCGGGCAGCTGTCGGAAAAACGTGGCGCGCTGATCGCCGGTGCAGAAGCCGAACACATGCTCGACCACGCCGCGATTGTACCAGCTGCGATCAAACAGCACGATCTCGCCTTCGGTGGGAAGCTGACGCACATAGCGCTGGAAATACCATTCTCCCGCTTCGCGATCCGAAGGCTTGGGCAGAGCGACAACCCGCGCGATGCGAGAATTAAGATGTTCTCGTATGCGTTTGATAGTGCCACCTTTTCCGGCGGCATCGCGGCCTTCAAACACGACGACAACGCGCTTGCCGCTGGCTTTCACATCGGATTGTAGCTTGACCAGCTCCAGTTGCAGAGCGGCAAGCTGATCCTTGTAATCAGCCTTTTTCATCCAGCGATCATAGGGGTAATCGCCTGACAGGATGTCTTTCTTATCCGCGCTGGCAATCGCTGCGCGCAGCTCTTCCGGCGCATCATCTGCGTAGAATTTCGAAATTGCTCCGTCGAACGGAAGGATCATGCCCAGCTCCTGCTCTGCGCCGCCATGTAACTTCATTTTACATTGGCACGCAATGCGGCGCGGTCAATAGCCGCCACAACGTCATTTTCAGCAACGTGATGAGGCATATGGCCCTGACCGGGTAAAAGGGTGAGCTCGGTCAGCTCATGTTCTTCGGCCAGACGCTTGGAATGGATGATGTGGCTGACAATCGGATCGGCATCGCCATGTACGGCTTCGATGGGCACAGAGATATTGCGCCACTGCGGGGCAAGGGCCGCGATCTCATCGCGCAGCGCCCGGCGTTGCAGTGCGTTGGTCCGCATCGAACTGCGCCGCACTGTCAGCTCTGGCCCGAAATGCTCGGCATAGCCCGCCGGGGCCGGTTGCGGGGCAAAGACCTTGTCGATCTCCTGCTTGATCAGACGGCGTGGATAGAAGGCGGTGATCAGCGGGATCAGGATGGCGCGGCCCAGCGCGTGCGACAGCACCGAGTAATACATGCCCAGCCCGGTATTCCATGGATGGGTGGCGGCAGAGACGGCCACCACGGCTGAAAGCGTGCCGGGAAGGGTGGCTGCCCAGCTCAGCGCTACAGCCCCGCCATAGGACTGGCCCAGAACGATGGGATTGCGCGCCCCAAGCTGATCCACCGCGCCTTGGATCAGCCGCGCCTGCGTGACCAGCGAGCTGCCATCGGGATGCATGTCAGACCAGCCCAGCCCGGGCCGGTCGACAATGAAAATCCGGTAACGATCCGCCAGAGCTGGGGCCAGTGTCAGGGTGAAATCACGGCTATTGCCGTTGGAACCATGGATCAGCACCAGATCCGGTGCGTCCCCTGAGGCAGGGCCCAGCACCTCGACATGCATGCGGATGCCATCGACCTCAACATCCTGTCCCATGGGCGGATAGAGCTTGGCGGCGCGCGCTTCGCGGCGATGGGCAAACAGAACCGTGGCACCGACCAGCGCGCCGGCACCGGCAAGAAAACTCGTAATCAGCATAACTATCCCCGACGGTCTTCCACTACCTCGCCGATCTTCTCGATATCAAACGGCGTGGTCATATACATTTCCGCGATCCAGTTCATGTAGAGCAGATGCGCGTGGCTTTTCCAGCGGTTCTGCGGCGGCTGGCTCGGGTCGTCATTGGGGTAATAATTCATCGGCACGTTGATCGGCGCGCCCTTGGCGACATCGCGATCATATTCCTGTTTCAACGTGTCGCTGTCATACTCGAAATGGTTGAAGATATAGAGCGCGCGATGCTTCGGGTCCTCCACCAGACAGGGGCCGGTTTCCTCGGAGCCAAGCAGCGGGATCAGATCGGGCTGGGCATCAATATCGGCCTGAGCAATATCGGTCCAGCGGCTGACCGGGATCACGCATTGATCGGAATAGCCGCGCAGAAACGGCGAGCTGGGACGCAGATTGCGCTGCGGGAAACAGCCAAAGGCTTTGTGATCCAGGGCGCGTTTATTGATGCCCCGGAAGTAGTACAGCATCGCCATCCCGCCCCAGCACACGCCGAACGTGGAATGCACATTGGTCTGCGACCACTCCATGATCTCGCAGAGCTCATCCCAATAGGTGACCTCTTCAAAGGGTAGATGTTCGATCGGGGCGCCGGTGACGATCAGCCCGTCAAACTTCTGATCTTTCACTTCCTGAAAGGTCAGATAATGCGCGCCGATATGGGCCTGGCTTTCGGTTTTCGACACGTGATCAGTCGGGCGCACCAGCGTCAGCTCCACCTGCAGGGGCGAGGCTCCGATCAGGCGGGAGAACTGGGTTTCCGTCTCGATCTTTTTTGGCATCAGATTGAGCAGCGCAATCCGCATCGGGCGGATTTCCTGACGTTCTGCCTGATCCGCGCGCATGACCATGACGCCTTCGCGCTGAAGCACGTCGACGGCAGGCAGGGTGGCGGGGATTTTGATAGGCATAGGTCTTCCTCTGATAAAACTAGTCTGGCTGAGATAGGCGGGTGATCAGCGCGCCTCAAGGGCCTCGGCGATCAGGGTTTCGAAATCTTCGGCGGACTTCACTTTTGACACCTGTTCAGCGGTGATGCGCAGCCCCCAGTTTTCGGCCATTTTCGCGTAGATCGGCTGGCGATGGACCAGAGCCTTGGCATAGCTTGCACGCATGAAATCGTCGGGGTCGACATCGCTGGTAGCAACCTTGTTTTCACGCAGATATTCCGCCCAGAAGGTGTTGAGCACGTCGGGGGCGTAATACATCGGCTTCGGGGCTTTTACAAAACGCCGGATCAGCTCATTGGTATGGGCCTCGCCACCATCGATCCAGACCATCAGAAGATGGCCGTAAAGCTCTTTCAATACCGGATCGTTTTCATCGTCAGGATCCACAACTTCGCAGATCGAGCCTCCGGTATCGCAGACGAAGTTTTCATAACCGTAGATATCTTCCGAACGAGCGATAAACAGGCTGGAATCCATCAGGGCCGAAATCTCGGCTTCGCGATGCTGGGCCTGACGGCGCATATACTCCACAAAGGGCAGGCCGCCCTTGCGTGGATTGCCGGGTTTGCCCAGATAGGTCGAAAGCGGCGAGAGATCATCGAAGGTGATATTTGAGTGGATCCGCACGGAATCCGTCATCAACAGCTCGCGCAGAAACGGGTTTTTCATCGCCTCGCGCTTGAAGTTGTCGGTGATGTGCTCGCCCATATAGCGGGTGCCGATGCGGTAATCGACCGAGTAGTGAAACCATTGCCGCGTATCGCGCAGGATATTGGCAAGGCGGGTTTTCCCCAGCCCCGACATGCCGAAAAGCAGAACCTGTTTATGCTGGGCTTCGCGCCACTCTTTTGCGTTTCTGTAGATCATCGGGGCCTCCGTCCGTGCCAATTTGGTAGCGGCATGGGGGAAGGGGGTCAAATCCTATTGCAGCAAAAGAAAACGGCGCCCGCATGGGGCGCCGCCTTGTGATAGAGTTCTGCCGCGCCTCAGAACGCGTAGGATAGCTTCAGCCCACCGCCGATCGCGCTGTTGCCAGAGAAGCTCGACCCGATTGTCTCGGTCGTCGCATCGCCCAGCAACACATAATTCAGGCCACCCGAGATTTTCATCCCATTGCCCAGATCATAGGACCCGCCGATCCCGACGCTGTAATAGCCATCGGTGGGGGAAAGGTTGCTCGCGGCCAACCCGCTTGCGGCCTCATAGCCAAACGAAACCTGTGCCGAGAACTGATCGCTGAACTTGTGACCGATCCCGACTTCGTAGGAAATCGAATCCCTGTTGTTGAAGTCGGCTAGATTACCGGCCAGCGAGTCATCGATGGTGGCATTCGCCCAGTTCACCCAACGGATCGAGGCAAAGGCCAGCGTATCTTTAGCAATGCCGGTCTGGAAATCGAAATTGATCGATTGCGGCATCGTGGCAGACAGATCACCGGCGGTACCTGCCATCGAAAACGAGGTCTGCGACGAATAGGTGACGGCCGCACGCAGGGCGATTTCCGGAATTTCATAGGCCGCACCAACGACGTAGCCGACTGCCATGTCGGTGGAATAGGTGGACGAATAGGCCCCCAGCGCAGGCGCTGCCGTGTAGTTGCCCGACGCGGTGACGATCCGCGGACCGGCATAGACGCTGAAATTGTCCGAAAACTTGTAGCGACCAAGAATGGTTGCGGCATTCGTCGACACCGTCGCTTGCGCACCGTTCAGAATGTATCCGGCGGTCGCATAGTCAACATTCGCGCCAAACGGCTGATCCAGAATGATCGCAAGCGACATTTGCGGTTTGAAATCGGTTTTAAAGGCAAAGCCGAACTGCATATAGGACGGCGCTATATTGCCCGAACTCGCCCCGCCGAGCGTGCCGCTCACACTCGGGCTGATATAGCCAAAGCTGGTTTCGACATAAGACCCGGTTTCGAACAGCGCCGAAACGTCTTGGCCGGAGCGGTCAAGCCCGCCCGCTTGCGCGGCCCCTGCGGCGATAAGCGTTAGCACGGCCATTGCGGCTGATGCCGCATATCTTTTATTCATGGGTGTCCCTCCCTGGATTTCCCCTCCCTCACCCCGATCTTTGTAGCCGGGACGAGTTAATAG
>JARRIY010000125.1:0-15920 GCA_037379985.1 Maritimibacter sp. | reverse complement strand
GGACGAGTTAATAGGGGATACTCATAGAAAACCCTCACAACACAAAGCATGACCGAACGTCAGCTTGCGCGGATCATTCATTTTGAGGCGTCCGAGGCGTCACATCTCTGCGCTGGCGAAACCACTTGAGCACACGGCCATCAAGCACCACCAGCCCGGCGGCGATCAGGGCAAAACCCGCAAAGGCGGTGACGGGCAGGGTTTCATGGCGCACCAGCGCGCCCAGCACCACCGCAACCGGGGCAACCAGCAGGGTGACCAGCGTAGTATTGCCCGCGCCCGCCATACGGATCACGTGGTAGTAAAGCAGGAAGGCGAACGAAGTGATGATCAGCCCATAATAGCCCAGCGCCAGAAGTGTCGGGGCAGATAGGCTGATCAGGGGCAGGGGACCGACCAGCGCCCAGGACAGCGGCAGCATGATCAGCGTTGACGAGGTGAGCATGCCCAAAGCGGCATCTTCCGGGCGCAGATGTCCCAGCCGCTTGCGTGCCCAGACCCCGGCCAGCGCATAGGCCATGGTCGAGGCCAGCATCGCAAGCTGTGCGAGCGAGCGCGGGTTCAGCTCGGTCAGCGTATGCAGCCCGATTACCGTAGAGACGCCGAGAAAGCCGAGGGTGACGCCAATGGCTTTGCGCGGGGTCAGGCGTTCATCGGCCAGAAAGATCGCGGCAATCACCGGGCCGATGATCGCTGTAGTGGCGTTCAAAATGCCCGCCAGCCCGCTTTCGATGGTGGTCTGGGCATAGGCTTGCAGCAAAAAGGGCAGCGCGTTGTTCAGCGCGCCCATGACCAGCAGCGCACCGATAGTGCCCGCATCGCGCGGCAGGGGCAGGCGGCGCGCGGCCACATAGACCCACAGGAACACCGCCGCCCAAAGCACGCGATGGGTAACCACATGCAGCGGCGCCATGGTTTCAACCAGCGTCGTGGTGGTCAGAAAGCTGGAGCCCCAGATAAAGGCCAGCACAAGCAGCAGCGCCCAGGCGCGGGCAGGGATCGTCGTTTGTGTCATGAGTCAGGTCGTTAGCATTGGTCGCTCAGGCGAGACGACCCGTTTCCTGCGCCAAACGCGAGCGGCGCCCTTCGGCGTGCAGATTGGCCCAGTTCGCGCCGATGATCAACACACCGCCTGCGATTACCATCGGATCGAGATGCTCCTGATACAGCAGCCAACCAACCAGTGCGAGTACCGGCAGACGAGCGAAATCCACTGGCATCACCAGCGTGGCCGGGGCCAGCCGCAGGGCCGAAGTCAGGCAGAAATGCGCGGCAAGTCCTGCCAGCCCGATCAGTATCACCCAGATCACCGCAGCCGGGGCAAGCATCTTGATATGCCCGTCAGCCCCGGCGCAGACCAGCCCGAACACGGCCTGCATTGCGGTCATCCAGAACAGGATCGAGGTGATGCTTTCGGTGCGTGTCAGCCGCCGGGTGAAAATCGCAGAGCCAGCAAAGCCGATGGCGGCAAGGGCGGCGGAAATCACGCCGGGGGTCAGCGGTTCGCTGAAGGGGCGGGTTACAATCAGAATGCCGACGAAACCGACCAGCGCAGCCAAAACCCGGCTGCGGGTGATCTCTTCGCCCAGCACCAGCGGCGCCAGCATCAGTGCCCAGAGCGGGCCGGTGAATTCCAGTGAAACCACCTGCGCCAGCGGGATCAGCGAAATGGCGAAAAACCACAGATTCTGCCCGGAGAAATGCGCGATATTGCGGGCGATATGCCAGCCGAATTTGTTGGGGTTAATGCTGCGATAGGTGCCGGTGAGGCGCGAGACGATCAGCACCACCACAAGACCGACCAGCGAACGGTAGAGCATCAGCTCAAACGTATCATGCTCCAGCGTCACATAGCGCCCGGAGACGGCCATAGAGGACAGCGCGAGAATTGCGCCACCCATCCACAGCACGGCCCGCATCGTGTCACTCATTCAGACACCTCGGTGATTTCATAGCTGCGCGGGATCCCGGCGCTGATCTCGCCCCAATCCGATGCGGCCCCCCGCGCCTGATGCGCCTCGAAATCCGCCCGGCTGGCATAGAGCTCCGCCACGCTGAACCGCCCCGGCACGGAAGGGTCCGGCAGCACCTCGAATGACAGACAGCCCGGTTCGGCATGGGTCAGGCGAATATGCTCCGGCAGGGCCGCCGCTATGGCGTCCATCCGGTCTTCGGGCACATCAATATGGCCCGTCAGGCGAATCTTTGGCATGCTGTCCTCCCGTCGCGTCCGGGCAGGCTAGCAGGCGGATGCGGGTGAGGCGAGAGTTTAGAACGGTCCGCGCGGCAGAGGGCGGAGCAGATGGGTGATGGCCCCGATCAACCCGCCCAGCACGATACCTTCGGGCAGCAGGATAAGAGGCGTGTTCAATTCGGCGGGCAGGGCAAACCCGGCAAGGAACTCCCCGATCATCTGCCAGCCCAGCACCATGGCCAGAAAATTGAACCACAGCCCCACGCCAGCCCCGATCAGCCAGCCCGGCACCCGGCGGCGCGGCATCATCTGGCGCAGCGCGAGACCCGAAAGCCCGATCACCGCCCCCAGGCTCAGATACCACAGCAGCAGCCCCCAGCGCAGGTTGAGCGCGATCTGATCGGTGAGTGATGGCAGGGCGAAAAAGTAGACAAGCCCGACGGCAAGACCGGCGAGCTTGGCAATGGCCATATGGCCTCCAGGAATGCCGAACATCTGCACCTCCCTCAAAATCCGAGGAAAGCATAGCAGATGCAGGCGATTATTCCATCTCGATCGTCCCGGGCGGCTTCGAGGTGCAATCGTAGAACACCCGGTTCACACCATGCACTTCGTTGATGATCCGGGTCGAGGTCTCGCCGAGGAATTCATGGCTGAACGGATAGTAATCCGCCGTCATGCCGTCGACCGAGGTCACGGCCCGAAGCGCCAGCGCGTAATCATAGGTGCGCCCGTCGCCCATCACGCCCACGGTGCGCATCGGCAGGATCGCGGCGAAGGCTTGCCAGATCTCGTCATACAGCCCGTGTTTGCGGATCTGGTCGATATAGACCGCATCGGCCTTGCGCAGGATGTCGAGCTTTTCGCGGGTGATCTCGCCGGGGCAGCGGATCGCGAGGCCCGGGCCGGGGAAGGGGTGACGGCCGATAAAACTTGCCGGCAGGCCCAGCTCATGCCCCAGCGCACGCACCTCGTCCTTGAACAGTTCGCGCAGCGGCTCGACCAGTTTCAGCCCCATTTTCTCGGGCAGACCGCCCACATTGTGGTGGCTCTTGATCGTCACCGAGGGGCCGCCGGAAAAGCTCACCGATTCAATCACATCTGGGTAGAGCGTGCCCTGAGCCAGGAACTCGGCGCCGTCGATATCATTGGCATGTTTCTGGAACACGTCGATGAACAGCTTGCCGATGATCTTACGCTTGGTCTCGGGGTCCGACACGCCTTCCAGCTCGCCCAGAAACAGATCGCTCTCGTCGGCATGGATCAGCTTGATGTTGTAATGGTCGCGGAACATCGTGACCACTTCATCGGCTTCATTCTGGCGAAGCAAGCCATGGTCGACAAACACGCAAGTCAGCTGATCGCCAATCGCCTCATGCAGAAGGATCGCAGTAACCGAGCTGTCAACACCGCCGGAAAGGCCGCAAATAACCTGTTTGTCGCCCACCTGCTCGCGGATCTTCGCGATCATCTCTTCGCGATAGGCACCCATGGTCCAGTCGCCTTTGAACCCGGCGAGCCGCACGAAGTTTTCATAAAGCGTCGCGCCGTTCGGGGTGTGATGCACTTCCGGGTGGAACTGCACCGCGAAGAAGTTGCGGCTCAGATCGGCGGTGATGGCAAAGGGCGCGCCGGGCGAGGTGCCATAGACCTCAAAGCCCGGGGCAAGCTCGGCCACATGGTCGCCGTGGCTCATCCAGACCTGTTCGCGGCCCTCTAGGAACCAGCCATTGAGGAAGTCCGGGCGCTCAGCCCCCGGCTCGACATAGGCGCGGCCAAATTCGGCAGTATGGCTTTCGCCCGCCTCAACCCGTCCGCCCAGATCGTGCATCATCACCTGCTGGCCATAGCAGATGCCCAGGATCGGCACGCCCAGATCATAGGCCGCTTTCGGCGGACGCGGGCTGCCCTCGCGGGTTACGCTGTCAGGTCCGCCGGAAAAGATAATCGCCTTCGGGGCAAATTCCCGCAGGCTTTCATCCGTGACGTTCTGATAGGGATGGATTTCGCAGTAGACGTTCAATTCACGCAGGCGACGCGCGATAAGCTGCGTGACCTGAGAGCCGAAGTCGATGATGAGAAGGCGATCATGCTGTGTCATGTCTGGCTATTATTCTGCGCCCGCGCGCGAGGCAAGAGGCAGGGCGGGCAGGTGACGTAATTCTTCAAGACGGGCGGGCCTTAGCCGCCTATTCAGGGGAAAAACTGAAAGGAGCTTCCATGATCTTCCGCTACACCATTCTTTATGTCGAGGATGTCGCCGCCAGCCTTGAATTCTACAAAGCCGCCTTTGGGCTTGAGACCGGCTTTCTGCATGAGAGCGGCGATTATGGTGAGGCCGTAACCGGTGAGACCAAGCTTGCCTTCACTTCGCGCGCGATGATGAAGACTATCGGCAAAACCACGGGGCAAGCTGACCCGGCCAAGCCGGTTTTTGAAATCGCTTTTGAAAGCAATGAGGTTGCGGCGGACTATGCCCGGGCGGTGGAGGCTGGTGCGGCACCGGTCAGCCCGCCGCAGGATATGCCTTGGGGGCAGACTGTTTCCTATGTCTCTGATCCTGAGGGCATTCTGGTCGAAATCTGCTCGCCGGTCTGAGGCCTCTAGCTGGCAAAGCCCGGCGTGATCAGTTGACCTGTCAGCGCCGGGCTGGCGCGCAAGGCACGGGGCGAGACACCGAACCAGCGGCGAATCTCGCGACTCATATGGGCCTGATCGGCATAGCCGTGATCATAGGCGATCTCGGGCAGGGCGGTGGCTCCGGCAATCGCCCGCCCGGACTGACGGGCCCGTGCCAGCATCAGCCAAAACTCCGGCGGGGGTAGCCCGTTGCGACGCATCAAACGTTGCAGGCTTTGTGTGCTCACGCCCAGATCATCGGCCACTTGCCGCACCGATCCGCCGCTTTCGGATAGGCGCGCCAATGCTTCGGTGAGATTGCCCAAGGGCTGCACCATGTCTTCAATCAACGCTGCAAGCTCGCGCGTATCCGGCTGTCGCGCGGCAAACTCAGTTTGCAGTTGTGCCGTGTCCAGCCAACAACCGGGGCGCAGGCGAAATCCGGTCATTCGTGTGCCCGCTGCGATGCGCGGATAATCGGTTTCATGTTGCAGCTCGGTCAGCATCAGCTCCGGTGCAAGCCCCGGTTTTTCTACCACAATCACGTCGCGGCAGCCATCGGGCAGGATCGCGCTTGTCCCATCCCCGCGCGCCTCGTGTTGCCATATGTCGATGATCACCGTCATGGCGCCATCCCACCGCATTCCCGGTCCGGGGTAAAGCCCGATTGGCGGGGTGATTTCGTGCTGGCGCGGGCTTTGTTAGCTCTGCCGTGTTGAACAATATCAAATGGGCGAGCGGTTGGCCCATGATATGGCAGACTACACTGACCAGAAAAAGCGCATCTATCGCAATGCCGGGATGGAATGGAATCTGGTCGCGCATGACGACATCGAAACGCCCAGCGGCGGCGAAAAATAACGACATCTCAAACCGTCAATTCTGTTAGCGCAAAAGGCGGAAACACGCCCGCCCGGGATTTCTGACAGATTTGCTGCGTCAATATGTCGTTTTCCCGACAGAAATGCCGCAATCCCGATGATCGACACGCATGGGTCAGTGTATCAAACTGAAAAATTCCATGTGGTGGAGAACGACTATGAGCGAGACGGGTGGACGTAGGCGCGGACGCAGCGGTGGCGGTGGGGCGGCCCGGCGGGCTGAACGTACGGCGCTGCGCATCGATAATGTGCCGGCGCTGGTTCGCAATATCCCGAATTTCGAGCTGCTGAACGAAGAAGCGCTGGAAATCATCGAATACAACGCGGAAACCGTCCTGGAAGAGGTCGGGGTTATCTTTTCTGAAAACCCGGCTGCGCTGGATCGCTGGCGTGAAGCTGGTGCCGATGTCCGTGGCGAACGTGTTCATATCCCGCGTGGTCTGGCCCGCAAGCTTTGCGGCACGGCTCCGGCTAGCTTCACCCAATATGCCCGCAACCCGGAAAAATCCGTCGAAATCGGTGGGCGTAACCTGGTGCTGGCACCGGTCTACGGCCCGCCCTTTGTGCGCGACATCAATGGTGGCCGCCGCTATGCGACGCTGGACGATTTCCAGAAATTCGTGAAGCTCGCCTATATGTCGAAATGGCTGCACCATTCCGGTGGCACCGTTTGCGAACCGACCGATGTGCCGGTGAACAAACGCCACCTCGACATGCTGTTGGCGCATATGACCCTGTCGGACAAACCCTATATGGGGTCGGTTACTGAGCCCAGCCGGGCGCAGGATTCGGTCGATATGTCGAAGATCCTGTTTGGCGATGACTTCGTCGATCAGAATCCGGTGATGACCTCGCTGATCAACATCAACTCGCCGCTGACCTTTGACGCGACGATGATGGGCGCGCTGGAAGTCTATGCGCAAAACAATCAGGCCTGCATCATCTCGCCTTTCATCGTGGGCGGTGCCATGGCGCCGGTTTCGGTGATCGGCACGCTGACCCAGGTTCTGGCCGAAGGTCTGGCCGGTATCGCCTATAGCCAGCTCATCCGTCCCGGTGCGCCGGTGATCATGGGCGCTTTTGTGACCTCGATCGACATGAACTCGGGCGCTCCCACCTTCGGCACTCCGGAAGCCAGCCAGATTTCCTATGGTGTTGGCCAGCTCGCGCGTCGTCTTGGCGTGCCTTACCGCTCGGCAGGTAGCTTCAACGGCTCGAAACTGCCGGATGCGCAGGCGGGCTATGAATCTGCGAACTCGCTGCAGATGGGTCTGCTTGCTGGCGTCAACTTCATGCTGCACTCCTGCGGCTGGCTGGAAGGTGGCCTAGTGGCCTCGTTCGAGAAATTCGTGCTCGACGCCGATCAACTTGGCACCCTGCACAAAATGGCCGCTGGCGTGACCTATGACGAAGTGCTGGACTACAAGCCGTTCGAAACCTGGGACGAAGAAGGCGCGCGCGATTCCATGTCCATCGCCGCTGCTCGGGTCGAGAAACAGCTGGCCGATTATCAGGCCCCGCCGATTGATCCGGCCGTCAAGGAAGCGCTTGAGGCCTATGTGGCCAAGAAGAAAGCAGAAACGCCCGATAGCTTTATGTAAGCCGGGCTCAGGCCGGAGCGGGCACCCGTTGCGCCTCGGCCATGACAGCACTCAAAACCTCAACATGGCGCATGGGCGAATAGCCTGTTGCGCCATGTTTGCGTTGGGCTTCCAACTCTTCCTCCGCCTCCAGCAACAAGGCCAGCGCGCGTTCGGTGGCGGGATTGTCGACGCGGTTCAGGATCCGGTTCAGATCACGCTCGCGCCGATAGCTCACACGCCCCATGCGCGCGGCGCGGACCAGCAAACCGGGGCGGCGTAGGGCGGCTAGACGGGACAAAATATCAGACATCGTTACCCCCAATCATCAAACACACTCTGTATCGCACAACTTACGCGGGTGTTGCGTGATCCCGCCGGCCACCGTGCGCTGCATTGTCAAACGGCTAATAACAAAGGCTAAACTGGCCTGTGTTTCGTATGGTTAACCACTCAGTAACCATTCCACGCCTAGCTGATATGGCAAGTAAGTCGCCCCAGAGTAGAGCCGCAGATGCGGCTTTGTCTTTGCCGGGGGATAGGTCGGGGGTCACGATGGGTTGCGCATCAATACCGTGTTCGCCTGAGATGCGCGCGCTTCCTGGCTGGGTGCCGGATACGGTGCGTACCTATCTGGCCCATACCGAGGGCGGCGTGCCCCTGCGCGCGCTGGCCCGTGATACCGGCCTCCATCCGTCGACCATGCTTCGCCAGGTACAGCGGATCGAGATGCTTCGCGAAGATCCGCTGGTTGACGCGGCGATCACCCGCATCGGTCAGATTTGGCAGGCAATGACAGGAAGGGGCTCGGCCATGTCAGCAGGACAGGATCGTTCAGCCATGATTTGCACGCAATATGACGAAGAACAGATTTCACAGGATACCTTTCTGGCGCTGAAGGCTCTGAACGAGCCGGATTGCCTGATGGTAATCGCCGACGGCGTGGACGAGGCCGTCGTGGTACATAATGCCGGAGGAGACAGGCCGGTTCGTCGTGCCGTAGTTCACCGGTCAACTGCCGAAAGTCTGGCCTTGCGGGAATATGTAACGGGCCGCCAAACCGGGCGGCTGACCCGCTACATAATCACTCCGGCAGGGCGGGTAGAGCTTAACCGGTTGATGGCGGCACTGGAAACCTCGCGCTTGAGCGAGAATGGTGGCAGGCCCGGAGAGCTGCGCGAAGGCCGGCATCATGGACAGGCTATAAAACGCGACACTGCCCGGGTCAGTACGCGGCAAAAACGCAGTGCCGGTAGCGAAGCGCCGCTCTATGTGCTGGCACGGCGGCGGCGCCCAAACGGTGAGCCATGGCTGACCCCGGATCTGATCGCGGCGGCGTTTCGGTTTCACGAGAGCTATGAAATTGCCCGGCTCAGCGGCGAGATTACCCGCGACTGGGACAGCCTGATGATGGGGCGGGTCAATGTCAGAGCCGTGGCCGGGTCCGGGGGGCGTGCGGTTCGGCGGGTGGAGGCGGCAGAAGCTTTGGCGGGGGCTATTCGCGCCTTGGGGCCGGACCTGTCGGAAACCGTGATCCTGAGCGTCTGCCATGAGGTTGGCATGGAAGAGATCGAGGCCAAGCTGGGCTATCCCGCGCGCTCGGGCAAGCTGGTGCTGCGCATCGCCCTGCGAAAGCTCAGCCGGTATTATGACGAGGTCGGCTCCGGCAATTTCGACATGATTTACTAGAGACGGGCTGGAGTGGAGAGGGGCCTATGCCTCGGTTTGCTCTGCCTGCCGGTGGTGTTCCATCACAATCACCTCGAGCTCCAGCTCAGGGTATTTGGCAGAGAATTCGCGCTTGATCATCGATGGGTCAGGCAGGCTTTCCACGGCCGCATGGAACCGTCCCTGATAGCCTGCTGCAACCAGCTTATCAGCCAGATCAAAGCAGTCGAAATTCGGCGCAAACAGCGGCGCCAGAATGACGTCGGGCTGGTGCTGCATCAACGTTGCCGACGTAAGCCGATGATAGTCGATACACGTGAAGTTATCATTCGCAACTTCTTGATGTTTATCGCAATTCTCGCAAATGGCGAGAATCGAAACCTGTGCCTGATGATTGCTTTTATTTGCCCCGGATTTGAGCGTCGGAATCATCGCCTTCCCGATCAAGCTCATATATTCTTCCTTTGCCCCAAAACTCCCTGATCTGTTTTTGATTTTCAGACCATCCCTTTTTGCAATTATAAGATGATCACATATGAAAGCAATTCCCGATTGGAGAGCAAAACAAAATCCAGCAGGCTTTACAGCTCGTGACACTTAAGAAATGGTCGCGGCAAAGACAGGAGCCGCCATGACCCCCGACGAGATGATTTCCGCGATACCGATTCCCTGTATCCATGTCTCTCTGCAGGGGCGGGTGGATGCGCTGAACGAGAAAGCTGTCGAGCTGTTCGGGGCTGCGATCCGTGGTCGGCATTACATTACCGCCTTTCGTCAACCGGCGCTGCTCGACCGGATCGAAGAGGCGATGGCGCATGGGAAATCTGTGACCGGGCGCTATATCGGACGTCAGGCCGGGCGCGATACCAGCTATGACGTGTCGGTGGCGCCGGTCATGGAGGGTGGTCAGCCTGCTGGCTACATGATGGTGTTTCTCGATATCACCCATCAGGAGGAGGCAGGCGAAAGGCGGTCGGAATTCGTGGCCAATGTCAGCCATGAGCTGCGCACGCCGCTGACCGCGATCAATGGCTTTATCGAAACCCTGCGCGGCCCGGCGAAGGATGATCCGGAAGCGCGGGACCAGTTTCTGGCGATCATGGAACGCGAAGCACAGCGGATGATTCGACTGGTTGAAGACCTGCTGCTTCTGACCAGGGTTGAAGACGTGGAGCGTATGCGGCCCAGTGAACCCGTCGATATTGCCGCTTTGGTGCGCAGTGTTGCCAGCGGGCTGACACCGCAGGCCGAAGCCAAGCAGGCACGTGTCATATTAGACGGATGTGAAGGTGAGAAACCTGCGCCGGGGGATTCTGATCAGCTGACCCAGCTTCTGACCAACCTGATCGAAAACGCGATCAAATATGGCCGCGATGGCGGGCAGGTGACTGTTCGGCTGGAGCAGCTTGAAAACGCAGTGGAATTGCGCGGTCCGGGGCTGAAAATCTCAGTCAGCGACGATGGCGAAGGTATTGCTGAGCGCCATCGTGGGCGTTTGACCGAGCGGTTTTACCGGGTCGATAGCCACCGTTCGCGTGGCGTGGGTGGCACCGGGCTGGTGCTTGCGTTTGTATAACATATTGTCAGCCGCCATCGGGGCCGTTTGCGATTTGTAAGCCAGCTGGGGCAGGGCAGCACCTTTTCGGTTTTCCTGCCGTATAACTGATTTCAGCCTTATCCGCGATTGTTACACGCTTGTTACAATCGCGTCATAAAAGCTTCGCCAAGCATCAATAGACCGCCGCACAGGACGCCGGGTGGGCGTTCATGAAAACCAAATTCCAGGAGACAGACATGTCCTTCGTGAAACTGACCGCTTCGACGCTGGCGATCGCTGCCGTCACGACCGGTGCCGCCATGGCCCGTGACACCATTCAAATCAAAGGGTCGTCGACGGTTCTGCCTTACGCCTCGATCGTTGCCGAAGCCTTCGGTGAAAACTTCGATTTCCCGACCCCGGTTGTGGAAGGTGGCGGCTCGGGCGCTGGCCGCAAAGCGCTCTGCGAAGGTGTGGGCGAAAACACCATCGACATCGCCGACAGCTCCTCGCGCATCAAACAATCGGATATCGACAACTGTGCCGCCAATGGCGTGGCCGAGATCCAGGAAGTTCGCATCGGTTACGATGGCATCGCCTTCGCTTCCGACATCAATGGCCCGTCCTTCGCCTTTACCCCGGCTGACTGGTTCAAAGCTCTGGCCGCTGAAGTGGTTGTGGACGGCAAAATCGTTGCCAACCCCTACACCAGCTGGAATGAAGTGAACCCGGATTTGCCGGATCAGGAAATCCTGGCCTTCATCCCGGGCACCAAACACGGCACCCGCGAAGTGTTCGACAAAAAAGTGCTGGAAGACGGCTGCGAAGAATCGGGCGCTCTGGAAGCCTTCACTGCCGCCAAGGGCGACGCGGGCGAAGACATGTGTGTGGCGCTGCGCACCGACGGTGTGTCGGTTGATATCGACGGCGACTACACCGAGACTCTGGCGCGCCTCGACGCCAACAAAAACGCCATCGGCGTGTTCGGCCTGTCGTTCTACCAGAACAACACCGACAAGCTGATCGTGGCCACCATGAACGGCGTGACCCCCTCGGTCGAAACCGTTGCCTCCGGCGAATATCCGGTCTCGCGCCCGCTCTACTTCTACGTGAAGAACGCGCATCTGGACGTGATCCCGGGCATGCAGGAATATGTTGAATTCTTCGTGTCGGACGATATGGCTGGCCCCGATGGCCCGCTGGCCGAATACGGTCTGGTTCCGGATCCGGAACTTGCCAAAACCCAGGAAATGGTTGCCAACCGCACGCCGATGGGTCCGCTGAACTAATCAGCACGAAACAGCAGGCGGCGCGATCATCGTGCCGCCTGTCACTTGGGGGAAGAGCTGAAAAAATGAGTGTCGGTATTCTAACCGCGATTGTGCTGGGCCTTGCTGCGCTCGGCTTTTTCCTTGGCCGCGCTCGCGCGGTCTCTTTGGTCGATGGGGATACGCGCAAGCTGCATTCGCGCCCCAGCTATCACGGCCAGTCAGTCTTTCTATTCACCGCCATTCCGGCGCTTCTGCTGATGCTGGTCTGGCTCTTCGTGCAGCCGATCCTGATCAACAGCCAGATCAGTACCATGATCACAACGCCCGCGGGTGACGCGAATGAGCTGAGCTTGGTGATGAGCGATGTGCGCCGCATTGCCGAAGGGCTTGATCGCCTTGTTGCCGAAACCGAGATGGGCGAAGCCGACATTATCGATATGCGCGCCGGGTTCAGCGATGTGAAATCGCGCATTGCCGAGGTGGGCGTTGCGGTTGCGGGCGATGTGTCGGAGGAGGTGTTCAACGCCGCCAAAGCCTATCGCGAAAAGCTGCACACCGGGGCGCTGGCGATGAGCTTGCTGGTGCTGGCTATGGCCGTGGTTATGCTGGGCCTGTCCCCTTCGTGAAAGCCCTGCTGATCGGGGCCTCTCTGGTGGCGATCCTGACCACTTTGGGCATTATTCTTTCGCTGCTTTTCGAAAGCCTGCATTTCTTCCAGCTCTATCCGGCGCTGGAGTTTTTCACCTCAACCACATGGAACCCGCAATTCAATGGTGGCTCGACGCTGGGCATCCTGCCGCTGCTTTGGGGCACGCTTTACGTCTCGCTGGTGGCGCTGATCGTGGCGGTGCCGATTGGGCTGCTGATCGCGATCTACCTGTCGGAATATGCTGGCAAGCTTCTGCGCAGCTTTGCCAAACCGGCGATTGAGGTTCTGGCTGGTATTCCCACCATAGTTTACGGGCTGTTTGCTCTGATGACCGTTGGCCCGATGCTGCGTGACTGGATCGCGCAGCCGCTGGGGATCGGCGACAGCTCGTCGTCGGTGCTGACCGCCGGGCTGGTTATGGGCGTGATGCTCATTCCCTTCGTATCGTCGCTTTCCGATGACATCATCAATGCGGTGCCGCAAAGCCTGCGCGACGGCTCCTACGGGCTCGGCGCAACGCAATCGGAAACCATCAAACAGGTGATCCTGCCCGCCGCTTTGCCGGGCGTGGTGGGGGCCATCCTGCTGGCCGCCTCGCGCGCCATTGGCGAAACCATGATCGTGGTGATGGGGGCAGGGGCTGCGGCTCAGATGAACCTCAACCCGTTCGAGGCCATGACCACCGTCACCGTGAAGATCGTCAGCCAGCTGACCGGCGATACCGAATTTGCCAGCCCTGAAACGCTGGTGGCCTTTGCGCTGGGGCTGACGCTGTTTGTCGTTACCCTCGGGCTCAACATCTTCGCGCTCTATATCGTGCGCAAATACCGGGAGGAATATGAATGACCGACGAGACTGTCATGAACCCTCCTCGCAGGCAGAAAAGCTCGCTGCTGGCGGCGGATGAACGCACCCGCAAACGCAATGCGTCTGAAGCGCGGTTCCAGCTCTGGGGCAAACTGGCCGTTGCCTTTGGGGTGCTGGCGCTGCTGGGGCTGCTGCTGTCGATCGGGCTGAACGGCGCCTCATCTTTCCGCCAGACCTATATCGAATTGCCGGTCTATCTGGACCCGGCCAAGCTCGACAAAGACGGCTCTGGCGATATCGAGGCGATCAAGAAGGTGACAACCTTCGGCTATAAGCCATTGATCCTGAAAGCGCTTGAGGAGAGCCTTGCGACTGCCGGGATCAATACCGACGATCTGAGCTCGAAAGAGCTGAAAGCAATGATCTCGGCAGAGGCCCCCGCGGTTTTGCGGAACCTCGTGATCACCCACCCTGAACAGATCGGGGAACGGGTTAACTTCAGCCTGCTCGCCAGTGGTCGGATCGACGGCTATTTCAAAGGCCGAGTGACGATGGAAAGCGCCGCGCTTGACCGCAATGTCTCGCCTGCACAGCTGGTGCTGGCCGATGCGATGCGCGATGCCGGGCTGTTGGAAACCAAGTTCAACTGGGCGTTTTTCACCGCGCCGGATGCTTCGGATACACGGCCCGAAGCCGCCGGGCTGGGCGTGGCGATCCTGGGCTCACTTTACATGATGCTGGTGGTGCTGGGGCTCAGCCTGCCGCTGGGTGTCGCCGCTGCGATCTATCTGGAAGAATTTGCCGCCAAGAACCGGTTCACCGACCTTATCGAAGTGAATATCTCCAATCTCGCCGCCGTGCCGTCGATTGTGTTCGGTATTCTCGGCCTGTCGATCTTCATCAACTGGGCCGGGCTGCCGCAATCGGCGCCCATCGTGGGCGGGCTTGTGCTGACCCTGATGACCCTGCCGCGTATCATCATTCCGGCCCGGGCCGCGCTGACCTCGGTGCCGCCCTCGATCCGCGAAGCTGCGCTCGGGGTAGGGGCCTCGAAAATGCAATCGGTGTTTCACCATGTGCTGCCGCTGGCCATGCCCGGCATTCTGACCGGGGTGATCATCGGCCTGGCACAGGCGCTTGGCGAAACCGCGCCGCTGCTGCTTATCGGCATGGTCGCCTTTGTGCGCGAATTCCCTGCCGCGCCGCCGGACGGGCTGCTGGATGCAGCCTCGGCGCTGCCGGTGCAGGTGTACAATTGGACCACAAGGGGCGATCCGGCCTTTTTCGAACGGGCATCGGGCGCGATCATTGTGCTTCTGTTGTTCCTGTTCACAATGAACATTGCCGCAGTCATCCTGCGCCGCCGCTTTGAGCGCCGCTGGTAACAGGGAGAGCGGATATGAAAGACAATATGGAAGGACGGCTTCTCGTGAACCAGATGGACGTGAAATTCCAGACCCGCGATGTGCAGGTCTATTACGGCGACAACCACGCCATCAAAGACGTGAATGTCGATATCCTCGATAAAACCGTGACCGCCTTCATCGGTCCGTCGGGCTGTGGCAAATCCACATTCCTGCGCAGCCTCAACCGGATGAATGACACCATTCCGATTGCCCGGGTCGAAGGCTCGATCATGCTGGATGGCGAAGACATTTATGACAAGCGCGTCGATCCGGTGCAGCTGCGCGCCAAGGTCGGGATGGTGTTTCAAAAACCCAACCCGTTCCCGAAGTCGATCTTTGACAACGTCGCCTATGGGCCGCGTATTCACGGCCTCGCACGCAACAAATCCGAGCTGGATGGGCTGGTTGAGCAAAGCCTGCGCCGCGCCGCGCTCTGGGACGAGGTGAAAGACCGTCTGGATGCGCCGGGCACCGGGCTTTCCGGTGGTCAGCAACAGCGGCTTTGTATTGCCCGTGCTGTAGCGACCGAACCGGAAGTACTGCTGATGGACGAACCGTGCTCAGCGCTCGACCCGATTGCGACCGCGCAGGTCGAAGAGCTGATCGACGAGCTGAAAACCAATTTCTCGGTGGTGATCGTGACCCACTCGATGCAGCAAGCCGCGCGTGTCAGTCAGAAAACCGCGTTCTTCCACCTCGGCAATCTCGTTGAATACGGCGAAACCGACCAGATTTTCACCAACCCCCAGGATCCGCGCACGGAAAGCTATATCACCGGCCGGATCGGTTAAGGGGCAGGGAGAGACCATTATGAATTCCGATCAACATCACATTGCATCCGCCTTTGACCGCGACCTGGAAGACATTCAGGCGCTGGTGATGAAAATGGGCGGGCTTGTCGAGGATTCGATCAAGCAAGGCGCCAAGGCGCTGAAATCGCGCGATACCGAGCTGGCCGAAAAAGTGCGCCACGCCGACAAACGCATCGACGAGCTGGAAGAGCAGATCAATCTCGATTGCGCCCGGGTCATCGCTCTGCGGCAACCGATTGCAGGCGATCTGCGCACCGTACTGACGGTGATCAAGATCTCGTCCAATCTCGAACGCATCGGCGACTATGCCAAGAACCTTGCCAAGCGCACCGCGGTTCTGGCCGAGCTTCCGGCAGTCGATGGGGGCGCCAGCGCGATCAAGCGGATGGCGCGCGAAGTCCAGAACATGCTTTCGGACGTGCTCGACGCCTATATCCGCCGCGACGCTGCCATGGCCCACGATGTGCGCCAGCGCGATGTCGAGGTCGATCAGATG
>JARRIY010000124.1:0-9919 GCA_037379985.1 Maritimibacter sp. | reverse complement strand
CGGAAGGGGGGCTGGCCGCCCCGATGCTGGATTATGAGCATCCCGGCCCTGATGATCTGGCGGCAGACTACGATGCGCTGCGTCCGCCCTTTGCCGAAACCGGCTCGCCCCGGCTGGGCATGGGGCTGAACCTTGGCGCGCAGCTCCACTGGATGTTTGCCACTGATCCCGAGCTGAAAGCGCGCACCAAAACCATCGTGACCTATCCGCAATATTGGGGCTTCCGGCTGACCGGCGTCGCCGCTACCGACGTGAGCTCGCTGGGCTGTCACACAGATCTGTGGAACCCGCATCAGGGCAGGTTTTCCTCGCTGATCGGGCGCCTCAGCCTCAACGGGCGGCTTGCCCCGGCGCGGCCCTCGGCCGATATGCTGGGGCCGATCCTGCCCGAGATTGCCGTGCGCACCGGACTGGCGCCAGATACGCCGGTTCACGTTGGCATCCATGACAGCAACGCCTCGCTGCTGCCGCATATCCTGGGCCGGGAGGCGCCGTTCAGCGTGGTCTCGACCGGCACCTGGGTGATTGCCATGGCGGTGGGCGGCGTGTCCAACACGCTCGACCCGAGGCAAGACACGCTGATCAACGTGAATGCGCTCGGCCAGCCGGTGCCCTCGGCGCGGTTCATGGGCGGGCGGGAATACGAGATTGCGATGGGTGGCCAGCCGGTTGAACCAAGCCCCGCCGATCTAGACGCGGTGCTGGCCGAACGGCTGTTCCTGTTGCCCGCGCTGGTGCCGGAAAGCGGTCCCTATCAGGGGCGCAAGGCACGCTGGCGGGGGGGCGAGCCGCCGCTTGGTTCTGGCCGCCGCGCTGCCGCCGTCGCGCTCTATCTTGCGCTCGTCACCGATCATTGCCTCGGCCTGATTGGCCATCGCGGCCCGGTGATTGTCGAAGGCCCGTTTGCGCGCAACCGGATCTATCTGGAGATGCTCAGCGCCGCCGCATCCAGCCCGGTGATCGCGGCAGGCTCGGCCACCGGCACCAGTCAGGGCGCAGCGCTTCTGGCCGGACCCGCACAGCCCCCCGCGCAGAGCGAGGCCGACGCCATCCACCGCGAAACCGACGCCCGCCTCACCGCCTATGCCCGCGCTTGGCGAAAGGCACTGGCCTGAGGGCGATTCCGCAGCTAGCAAGCCGCAACCGGTACCATGCCAGACGCGCCGCCAGCGACAGACCGTAAATACGGGCGCAAAAGCGAGGTGCCTCGGATCGGATGAAAAAGAGGATTTGGTGGAGCCTAGGGGGATCGAACCCCTGACCTCGTCATTGCGAACGACGCGCTCTCCCAGCTGAGCTAAGGCCCCAATGCGCAGCTATCTGGCCTCTCGCGCGTTCGGTGTCAAGCATCAAACGCGCGAAAATTTCTGGCAGATCGCCTCAGGCGCGGATCTTGGCTTTCGAGGTCACAAAGCTTTCAATGGCACTGGCAGGCACCGCACCGGATTGCCGCGCCACTTCGCGTCCGCCCTGATACATCACCATGGTCGGGATGCCGCGAATGTTGTTTTTGGTCGAGACCTTCGGGTAATCCTCGGTATTGATCTTGGCAAAGCGGGCTTTCGGGCCAAGGCTTTGCGCAGCCTTCATAAATTCCGGCGCCATCATCCGGCAGGGGCCGCACCAAGGGGCCCAGAAATCGACGATCAGCGGCAGGTCATCGGCCTTCGCAGCCTTGGCCAGCACGCCCGCATCCATTTCGCGCACCTTGCCATCATTGAGCTTGGTGCCGCAGGTGCCGCATTTCGGCCCGGCGCTCAGTTTTTCTTCCGGTACGCGGTTTACACTCCCGCAATCGAGGCATGTCAGTTTCAGCGAGGCCATGGGTCTGATCCTAAAAATTCACGTTTTCGCATATGTGTGCTTGGCAGGCGCAGCATTCAACCCCATTTTGACGTGAAAACGAGGAAGATACCATGCGCGCCTGGGGCGATCTGACATCTGAAGAGCAGCTGGAGCTGCGGCTCGCCTATCAGGCGCATCTTGATAGCCAGCCGCGCACGTGTTCGATGGATGACAAAATATCGGCCTTTGCGAATTGGTTGGTGGCGCGTGAAGTTCTCTTCTCACGCGAGGATCTTTCGCGTAGATAACCCGAAAAGGGTGTCTGTGAGAAAACCATGAGTGAAGAGAAAAGCTTTGATCTGGTCGTGATCGGGGCCGGGCCGGCAGGGTCGTCGGCAGCGCGGCGTGCGCGGGCGTTGGGCCTGAGTGTTGCGATTATTGATAAAGCGGTGTTTCCGCGCCCGAAGCTGTGCGGCGCGCTTTTGTCCGGGCGTGGGCATCGGGCGCTGAAAGCGGTGTTTGGGCTGGAACCTGATCGCGAAAATTTCCTTTATTCCCGTCAGGTTGCGTTCAAATGGGATGGCGAGGTTCTGGCCGAGTTCGAAGCGCCGATGGAATTGACCTATACCTATCGGGTCGATTTCGATCATCGCTTGCTGCAAGAGGCGATTGCGGCGGGGGCTGAGGATTTTCAGGGCGCGCGCGTGGCTGAGATCGACGAAGCCGCCGGGCGGCTGGTGCTGGAAAGCGGAGAGGTGATTACCTTCAAAGTACTGGTTGGGGCCGATGGGGCGGCCAGCCCGGTGGCGCGGCATCTGTTCGGGCGCGCGTTCAATCCCGACACTATCGGCTTTGCCTTTGAGGCGGAAGTGCCGGGGGGCTGCGCCGAAGATACCGTGATGTCGATTGATTTTCGCATCGTCAATTGGGGCTATGGCTGGAATTTTCCCAAGCACAAGACCAGCACCATCGGGCTGGGGGCGATCAAGTCCATCGATCAGGACCTGAAAACGCAGATGCAGACCTATCTGAACCGCGAGGCCCCGGATGCGGGCGAGGTGAAGATCAAGGGCGCGCATATTCCGCTGGGCGATTACACCAAAGCGCCAGGGCGTGGGAATGTGCTGTTGGCAGGCGATGCTGCAGGGCTGGTCGACGGGCTGACTGGGGAAGGGATCGCGTTGGCGATGGAAAGCGGGGCGGAGGCTGCCGAGGCGGCGGCGGAGGTGATCGCGTCAGGCGCGCCCGCGCAGGCTTTGGCCGTCTATCGCAAACGGATCAAATATATTCATAACGAGCTCGACAAGGCCAACCGGCTGCGCAAGATCGTCTATTCCGGCCCGGCCAGCGCGATGTTCAAGGAAAAGCTGGCGAAGTCGGAAAACATGCGCCGCAGCTTCTTTGCGCTTCTGGCGGGTGAGATGAGCTATGGCGAGATCGAAAAGAAGATCAGCAAGCAAGCCCTGAGCAAGATTGCCGGGATGGCGACCTGGCCCGCGCGGATGGCGCGCAAGGCGCGGGGATAGGCCTCTTATCTATCTTATACAAAACGGCCCGGAAAATACGCTTTCCGGGCCGTTTTCTTATCTAATTCCAATAATCGCCGATCAGCTGTCGTGCTCGTAGCTTTCTACCGGCGGGCAGATGCAGATCAGGTTGCGGTCGCCATAAACATTGTCGACCCGGTTGACTGGCGGCCAGTATTTATCGACCCGGAAGCTGCCCGGCGGGAAGCAGCCCGCCTCGCGGCTATAGGGGCGATCCCAATCGCCGACGAGATCTTCCACCGTATGGGGCGCGTTTTTCAGCGGGTTGTTTTCCGCGTCCAGCTTGCCCTCTTCCACCGCGCGGATTTCCTCGCGGATCGCCAGCATCGCATCGCAGAACCGGTCAAGCTCGGCCTTGGTCTCGCTCTCGGTCGGCTCGATCATCAGCGTGCCCGCCACCGGCCAGCTCATGGTCGGGGCGTGGAAGCCCGCATCCATCAGCCGCTTGGCAATGTCATCCACGGTGATATGCGCGCTTTCTTCAAACGGGCGCATATCGAGGATGCATTCATGCGCGACCCGACCGCTCGGGCCCTTATCGAGCACCTCATAGGCACCGCTGAGCCGCGAGGCGATGTAGTTGGCGTTGAGGATCGCCACCTTGGTAGCCTGCGTCAGCCCTTCGCCGCCCATCAGCAGGATATAGGCCCAGGAGATCGGCAGAACCGAGGCCGAGCCGTAGGGCGCGGCGCTGACAGCGCCGGTCTCGCCGCTGAAAGGATCGGCGGGCAGATAGGGGGCCAGATGCGATTTCACCCCGATCGGGCCCATGCCGGGGCCACCGCCGCCATGCGGGATGGCAAAGGTTTTGTGCAGGTTCAGGTGGCTGACATCGCCGCCGATCTCGCCCAGCTTGGCCAGCCCGACCAGCGCGTTGAGGTTCGCCCCGTCGATATAGACCTGCCCGCCATGGGCATGGGTGATCTCGCAAAGCTCGCGCACCGTGCCTTCGAACACGCCATGGGTCGAGGGATAGGTGATCATGCAGGCGGCGAGGTTGTCGCCTGCGGCTTCGGCCTTGGCGCGGAAGTCTTCCACGTCGATATCGCCGTTCTCCGCCGTGTTCACCACCACCACTTTCATCCCGGCCATGGTGGCCGAGGCGGGGTTGGTGCCATGCGCCGATTTCGGGATCAGGCAGATATTGCGCGCCTCGCCGCCATTGGCGCGGTGATAGGCGCGGATCGTCATCAGCCCGGCATATTCGCCCTGCGCGCCTGAATTGGGCTGCATCGACATGGCATCATAGCCGGTGATGGCGCAGAGCTTGTCCATCAGATCATCCAGCAGCACCTTATAGCCTTCGGCCTGATCGGGCGGGCAGAGCGGGTGCAGCATGGAAAACTCACGCCAGCTGACCGGCATCATCTCGGCGGCGGCGTTGAGTTTCATCGTGCAGCTGCCCAGCGGGATCATCGCCCGGTCGAGCGCCAGATCGCGGTCGGCGAGCTTGCGCATATAGCGCATCATTTCGGTTTCCGCGCGGTTCATATGGAACACCGGGTGGGTCAGATACTCGCTTTCGCGGGTCAGCTCCTGCGGCAGGCGGCTGTAGCTGACCTCGTAATCGTCATCTTTCGTCACCAGAGCAAAGGCGCGCCAGACCGCTTCGATTGTGGCCGAGCGGGTGCTTTCATCCAGGGTGATGCCGATCTTGCTGTCGCCCACCGGGCGCAGGTTGACGCCTTCTTTCACCGCTGCGCGCAGGATGCCCTGCTGCAGCGGCCCGACCTCAACCGTGATCGTATCGAAGAAATGATCGGGCTGGATGTCATAGCCGGCATCACGCAGCTTGCGAGCCAGGCGCACGGTTTTGCGGTGGATGCGCTGGGCGATGGCTTTCAGCCCTTCCGGCCCGTGGAAGACGGCATAGAAGCTCGCCATCACCGCCAGCAGCGCCTGCGCAGTGCAGACGTTGGAGGTGGCTTTCTCGCGGCGGATATGCTGTTCGCGGGTTTGCAGCGCCAGCCGGTAGGCCTTGTTGCCGCGCGCATCAATCGACACGCCGACAATCCGCCCCGGCATCGAGCGTTTGTGTTTCTCGTGGCAGGCCATATAGGCGGCATGGGGGCCGCCATAGCCCATCGGTACGCCAAAGCGCTGGGTCGAGCCAACGGCAATATCGGCCCCCATCGCGCCCGGCTCTTTCAGCACGGTCAGCGCCAGCGGATCGGCAATCAAGATGCCCGCGGCTTTGGCTTCATGCAGGGCGGCGATCTGCGGGGTGAAATCGCGCAGATGCCCATAGGTGCCGGGATATTGGAAAATCGCACCAAACACCGCATTCGGGTCTAGATCGTCGGGGCTGCCGACAATGATCTCGATACCCAGAGGTTCGGCCCGTGTTTTCATAACGGCGATATTCTGCGGATGGCAGTTTTCATCGACGAAAAACGCCGTGGCTTTCGATTTCGCAATCCGTTGCGCCATGCTCATCGCTTCGGCGCAGGCGCTGGCCTCGTCGAGCAGCGAGGCATTGGCCACCTCAAGCCCGGTCAGGTCAGACACCATGGTCTGATAGTTCAGCAGCGCTTCCAGCCGACCTTGCGAAATCTCCGGCTGATAGGGGGTATAGGCCGTGTACCAGGCGGGGTTTTCCAAGATATTGCGCTGGATCACCGGCGGGGTGACGGTGCCGTGATAGCCTTGCCCCAACAGCGAGCGGAACACTTTGTTCTTCGCCGCCGTCACCCGCATCTGGTGCAGCATTTCCCGCTCGGATCGCGGCTTGCCAAAATCCAGCGGCTCGGCCTGACGGATGGATTGCGGCACGGTTTCATCAATCAGCGCATCAAGGCTGCTGATGCCAAGCTGGGCAAACATATCGGCCATCTCGCTGGGCGAGGGGCCAATATGGCGGCGATTGGCAAAATCATAGGGCCGGTAATCGGTGGGGGTGAAGGGCATGGGAAGCTCCGGATAGGGGACGGGCGTGGCCCGGCTGTGCTGCCGGGCCGCCCCTAGATAGGTGCGATAAGAAGCGACGTGCCGCAATTAGCCGATGAAGGCTTTATAGGCGGCTTCGTCCATGTATTCGTCAAGGTCGCCGGCATTGGCGGGTTTGACCTTGAAGAACCAGGCTTCGCCTTCCGGATCTTCGTTCACTTTCGAGGGTTCATCGACAATCGCCGCGTTCACTTCGACGATCTCGCCATCCAACGGGGCGAGGATGTCGGAGGCGGCCTTGACGCTTTCGATCACCACGATCTCATCATCTTTCGAGATCGAGGTTCCGACTTCCGGCAGTTCGACAAAAACCACATCGCCAAGTTGCTCGGCGGCATGGGCGGTAATGCCCACGGTGACGATGCCATCGGCTTCTTCGAGCCATTCATGTTCTTCAGTGTATTTCATAACAACTCCTGTCGGGTCTTAGCGTTTGTAGGAATGCGGGTGGAAAGGCAGATCGGCGACGCTGGCGGGCATACGTTTGCCGCGCACTTCGCCCCAGATTTTGGTGCCGGTGACGGCCAGATCGGTGGGCAGGTAGCCCATCGAGATCGGGCCTTCGACCGAGGGGCCAAAGGCGCCGGAGGTAATCTCGCCAATCGGCTCGGCGGCATCTTCGCTGGCAAAAAGCTTGGTATGAGCGCGCATCGGGGCGCGACCTTCGGGCAGGATGCCAACACGCAGGCGGGCAGGGCCGTCAGCGAGCTCTTTCAGAATGCGCTCAGCCCCCGGGAAGCCGCCTTCGCGCGCGCCGCCGGTGCGACGGGCTTTCTGGATCGCCCAGCTCAGATTGGCCTCGATGGGCGAGGTGCTTTCGGTGATATCATTGCCATAAAGGCAGAGCCCGGCTTCAAGCCGCAGCGAATCCCGCGCGCCCAATCCGATCGGATGGGCAATGTCGGTATCCCAGATTGCGCGGGCCAGTTTGATCGCCTGATCGCCCGGCACTGAGATTTCAAACCCGTCTTCGCCAGTATAGCCCATGAAGCCCATTTCAGCCACAGCGAAATTTAGCGATGACAGGGCGTTGACGGCGCGCGGGCCTTGCACAGCAATCAGCGCGCGGTCGGTCAGGGCTTCGATCTCGATGCCCGGCAGATTGGCTCGCATATGGGCCATATCGACGTCATAGCGCCCGGCATTCACAACCAGATAGAAGTGATCGCCCTTATTGGTGATCATCAGATCGTCAATGATGCCGCCTTCCGGGGTGGTGAACATCGCATAGCGCTGGCGGTTTTCCTTCAGACCGACCACATCGACCGGCACCAGCTTTTCCAGCGCCTCGGCCACATTCGGCCCGCGCAGGATCACTTGGCCCATATGGCTGACATCGAAAATCCCGGCCTCGGCGCGCGTATGCAGGTGCTCGCGCATCACGCCGGGGGCGTATTGCACCGGCATTTCCCAGCCCGCGAAGGGAACCATCTTGGCCCCGAATTCGAGATGCAAATCGTATAGGAACGTGCGTTTCATTCCGCTCATAGCGTCTCCTCGCCGGATGGTGCCCGGCATTGTGGGCCTGATGGCCCGTTACGACGCCCCCTCTGTCCCTTACGCCTGAGATCGCTATCCCTTCGGCGGGCCCACCGGCCTCTCTCCAGAGTATCTATCTACGCGGTCCTTTTGCCTGAGAGTTTACCGGGGCGGTTGCTCCTTCGGCACCGGGGTGCAGTATTTGACTACCGGGTTCTCCCAGCGCAGATGCGGGCGAAAGTAGCGGGCTTACCCGGACGGGGCAAGACCTTGAATTGCGCGGCGCAATCTTGATGATGCGCGCCATGACGATACCCTGTTTCTTTGGCTATGGATCGCTGGTGAACACGCGCACCCATGATTATCCCGATGCTAGCCCCGCGCGGGTCACCGGCTGGCGACGCGCCTGGCGGCATTCGCCATTGCGTGATCGCTGTTTTCTGACGGTGGTTCCGGACCCGGATTGCGAGATCGACGGGCTGGTTGCGACAGTGCCTGATGGAGACTGGGCGGCGCTGGATTTGCGCGAGCATGGTTACACCCGCAACGATGTGTCGCAGGCGGTGCGCCATGATCTTGGGGGCAGAGCGCAGGTGGCGATCTATGCGATTCCCACCGGCGCGCATCACGACCCCAGCGCGGATAACCCGGTGGTGCTGTCATATCTCGATGCCGTCGTGCAGGGCTTTCTGGATGTGTTCGGGCCAGAGGGCGTGCAGCGGTTTTTTGACACTACCAGCGGCTGGGATCAGGCCCCGATGCTGGATGACCGCGCCGCCCCCCGTTATCCGCGTGCGCAGAGCCTGAGCGCAGGTGAACGCGCCCATGTGGATGCGGGGCTTGCCCGGGTCGGGGCGCGGGTTATCAAAGCCTGAGGAAAACGCGAAAATGAAAAGCCCGAAGGCGATAATCGCCTTCGGGTCTGATCATAAAATCGAAAAAGTGACAGGCAGTCAGCGCCGCACTTTTTGCAGAAGCGGCATCAGCGAGCTCATGTCGGGGCCGTGATCCATGCCGGTCAGCGCCTTGCGCAGCGGCATGAACAACCCGCGACCTTTGCGCCCGGTCGCCTCTTTCACCGCGCCGGTCCAGTCTTTCCAGCTGTCGGCCGTATAGGGCGGCTCGGGCAGCAGGCGCAGGGCGGTGGCGATCATGTCCTGATCTTCGTCGGCCACCAGCGGCTCGGCCCCATCGCGGCAAAGCGCCCACCAGGCATCAAGATCGTTCATCGTGGTGATGTTCTCACGTGCCACCATCCAGAAGGCTTCGGCCAGATCATTGGGCACGCCATGGGATTTCACCCGCTCAGCCACGGCCTCATAGGGCAGGGCGCCCAGATGGTGGGCGGTCAGCGGGAACAGATCGTCGACATCGAATTTCGTCGGGGCCGCGCCAAAGCTGGTCAGATCGAAGCCTTCGATGATTTCGTCCAGCGAGTTGCGCAGCTCCACCGGCTGCGACGAGCCCAGCCGCGCCATATGACTGAGCAGCGCCATCGGCTCGACGCCCTGCGCGCGCAGATCGCGCAAGGAAAGCGTGCCCAGCCGTTTCGACAGCGCTTCGCCTTGCGGGCCGGTCAGCAGCGAATGGTGGGCAAAATCGGGCACCGCCCCGCCCATGGCGCGGATGATCTGGATCTGCGTCGCGGTGTTGGTCACATGGTCCGAGCCGCGCACCACATTGGTGATGCCGAAATCAATATCGTCGCAAACGCTGGCGAGGGTGTAGAGAAACTGCCCATCGGCGCGGATCAGCACCGGGTCCGACACCGAGGCCGCATCAATCGACAGATCGCCCAGAATGCCGTCGGTCCATTCGATCCGTTCCTGATCAAGCAGGAAGCGCCAGACGCCAGCGCCGCGTTCGGCCCGCAGCGCGGCTTTTTCATCTTCCGACAGTTTCAGCGCAGCGCGGTCATAGACCGGCGGCATCCCCATATTGAGTTGCTTCTTGCGTTTCAGATCGAGTTCGGTGGGCGTTTCGAAACATTCATAGAAGCGGCCTTTGTCGCGCAGCTCCTGCGCGGCCTCTTCATAGCGTTCGATCCGCGACGATTGCCGCTCGACCCGAGCCCAGCCCAGCCCCAGCCATTCGAGATCTTCCATGATCCCGTCGACATATTCCTGCTTCGAGCGCTCCGGGTCGGTATCGTCGAGACGCAG
>JARRIY010000123.1:0-7457 GCA_037379985.1 Maritimibacter sp. | reverse complement strand
CGATCACCGCCGCATCCAGCAGCCCATCGGCCAGCTCGCCCAGCAGCACCTCGGTCTGGGCCTCGCGCAGGCGCAAATCCAGCGTCACATCGCGCGAGCGCAGCAGCGGCAGCGCCTCGGGCAACAGATAGGGCGCCACTGTCGGGATGATGCCCAGCTTCAGCCGCCCCGCCAGCCCTTCCTGCCAGCGCGCCGCCACCTGCATCCGCTCCACCTCCGCCGCGATCCGCCGCGCCGAGGCCAGCACCTCCTGCCCTGCAGGTGTCAGTCGAAAGGCGCGATCAGCGCGGTCAATCAAGGCCCCGCCCAGCCGCTCTTCCAACTCGCGGATCTGCGTCGATAGTGCCGGCTGGGTCACATACACCCGCGCCGCCGCCCGACCAAAATGCCTCTCCTCGGCAAGCGCGGTGAAATAGGAAAGCTGTCGCAATGTAATATTCATAAGTTTTTCTAATCGTTTTCCGCCATAAAATGCAATTTCCAATTATTATCTTTTAGAGTCATTCTAACCCTGCGGACAGGAAGCGCCCGCGTCTGGCTGTGTGTGTGGCCTGGCGCGGGCCACCTGCCCCCGGCAGGCCCCTAAGGCCGTGCCCCTGTAAAAGAATCTTGGAGAATGTCATGGACGGCGAAATGAAATGCCCGGTGGCGCATCACAGTAAAACCACCAATCGCGACTGGTGGCCCAACCAGCTTGATCTGTCGATCCTGCACCAGCATCAGCCGGTATCCAGCCCGATGGATGCCGATTTCAACTATGCCGAGGCGTTCAAATCCCTCGACCTTGACGCGGTGAAAGCCGATCTGACGGCGCTGATGACCGAAAGTCAGGATTGGTGGCCGGCCGATTACGGCCATTATGGCGGCCTGTTCATCCGCATGGCCTGGCACTCGGCGGGCACCTATCGCATCGCTGATGGGCGCGGCGGGGCCGGATCTGGCACCCAACGCTTTGCCCCACTGAACTCCTGGCCGGATAACGGCAATCTGGATAAAGCCCGGCGCCTCTTATGGCCGATCAAACAGAAATACGGCAATGCGCTCAGTTGGGCTGATCTGATGATCCTCGCGGGCAATGTGGCGCTGGAATCGATGGGGTTTGAAACCTTCGGCTTTGGCGGCGGGCGTGAAGACGTCTGGGCGCCTGAGGAAGATATCTATTGGGGCGGCGAGCACGAATGGCTGGAAGCTTCCGGCGGCGAGAACTCCCGCTATTCCGGTGAGCGTGATCTGGAAGACCCGCTGGCCGCCGTGCAGATGGGCCTGATCTATGTGAACCCGGAAGGCCCGGACGGGAACCCCGACCCGGTCGCCTCGGGCCACGACGTGCGCGAAACCTTTGCCCGCATGGCGATGAATGACGAAGAAACCGTGGCGCTGGTCGCCGGTGGTCACACTTTCGGCAAGGCCCATGGTGCGGGCGACGCTGCCCATGTTGGCCCCGAACCCGAAGCCGCCCCGATTGAGGCGCAGGGTTTTGGCTGGCTCAGCACCCATGGCTCCGGCAAGGCGGGCGACACCATCACCTCCGGCATCGAAGGCGCCTGGAAGCCGAACCCGACGCAGTGGGACATGGGCTATTTGACCGTCCTGTTCAAATACGACTGGGAGCTGGTGAAAAGCCCGGCGGGCGCAAACCAGTGGCGCGCCAAGGATATGGAACCGCAGGATATGGTCGTCGATGCCCATGATCCTGACAAACGCCACGCCCCGATGATGACCACCGCCGATATGTCGTTGAAGCTCGACCCGATCTATGCGCCGATTGCCAAGCGCTTCCTCGATAACCCCGAGGAATTTGCCGACGCTTTCGCCCGTGCCTGGTTCAAGCTGACCCACCGCGATATGGGGCCGAAAGCCCGCTATCTGGGCAACGAGGTGCCCAGCGAAGAGCTGATCTGGCAAGATCCGGTGCCGGAAGGGCCGAAACTGAGCGATGCTGACGTAAAAGCGCTGAAAGGGCTGATCGCGGATAGCGGTCTGACCATCTCTGCCCTCGTTGCCACCGCCTGGGCCTCGGCCAGCACCTTCCGCAACTCCGACAAGCGCGGCGGGGCCAATGGTGCCCGCATCCGGCTTGCCCCGCAAAAGGATTGGGAGGCCAACGATCCGGCAACCCTGGCCACGGTGCTGGGCACCTACGAGCATATCCAGTCGGAATTCGGCAAGCCGGTCTCCATCGCCGATCTGATCGTGTTGGGCGGCAATCTGGGTGTCGAACTGGCCGCGAAAGCTGCCGGGCATGACATCACCCTGCCCTTCCATTCCGGCCGCGGCGATGCCAGTCAGGAACAGACCGATGTGGAAAGCTTTGCGGTGCTGGAGCCGCTCTCCGACGGGTTCCGCAACTATCAGGCCCGGAAATTCTCGGTGCCTGCGGAAAAACTGCTGGTGGATCGCGCCCAGCTTATGGGTCTCTCGGCCCCGGAAATGACGGTGCTGGTGGGGGGCCTTCGGGCGCTCGACATCACCCATGCGGGCAGCACCCATGGCGTGTTGACCGATCAGCCCGGTGCGCTGAGCACGGATTTCTTTGTGAACCTGCTCGACATGTCCATCAACTGGGTGCCGGTGGGCGACCATTACGAAGGCCGTGACCGCACGAGCGGCGCGGTGAAATGGACCGCCACCCGCACCGATCTGGTGTTTGGCTCCAACTCTCAGCTCCGCGCACTCGCCGAGGTCTACGGTCAGGCCGATGCGGGCGAGAAATTCGTCAAGGATTTCGCCGCCGCCTGGGTGAAAGTGATGGAAGCCGACCGCTTCGATCTCGCGTAACACCGCGACATTACCGAAAAACGCGCGAACCGGGGGCGTGGGAGGCAACTCCTGCGCCCCTTTGTCATGTGACATTCTTGCCTAGTGTTTGGAACCATTCTAAAAAGACCACATCCCGGGCGAATCCCGCCCATGACCCAACAGAGGAATAAGCAATGCATGTAGGCGTGCGCGTCCCCGACGTTACCTTCCACACCCGTGTCCGTGACGAAAGCGTGGGTGGTTCGAACCCGTTCCGCTGGCAGGACATGACCAGCGACGATTATTTCAAAGGCAAGCGCGTGGTGCTGTTCTCGCTGCCCGGCGCCTTTACCCCCACCTGCTCGACCTACCAGCTGCCCGGCTATGAAAACGGCCATGCCGATTTCGCCGCCGAAGGCATCGACGAGATTTACTGCATGTCGGTCAATGACAGCTTTGTCATGAACAAATGGGCGATCGATCAGGGCATCCAGAATGTCAAAGTCATCCCCGATGGTTCGGGCGAATTCACCCGCAAAATCGGCATGCTGGTGGAAAAAGCCAATCTCGGCTTTGGCTACCGCTCCTGGCGCTATGCTGCCGTGATCAATGACGGCGTGATCGAAGGCTGGTTTGAAGAGCCGGGCCGCGACGACAACCACCCGGAAGATCCCTATGGCGAAAGCTCGCCGGAAACCGTTCTGGCCTGGATCAAAGCCAACAAATAAGCCGCTGGCTTGATGAGATTTAAAAGGCCGCCTTCGGGCGGTCTTTTGCTTTTCTGCCGATGGGGCGCTCCCTGTAACAACAAAGGCCGCCCAAAGGCGGCCTTGTCGTAATCTATCATAAAGCGCTTTATTCGGCAGCTTCCGGTGCGTCGCCGCTCTGGGTTTCCGCTGCGGGCTCTGCGCTTTGCTCCGCCGCCGGTTTGCGCGGGGCGCGCGGCTTGCGGGCGCGAGGCGGCTTTTTCGGAGCGGCTTCCGGCGTTTCCACCAACCCGCTTTCTTGCTCGCTCTCCACAGCCATCACATCGGGCTGCGGGCCAGAGCCGAAATCGGTTTGCGGCTGCTCGCCGGCATCCTGCTGCGGCTGATTATGCTCGCGATTTTGCCCACGATTATCGTCGCGCTGCTCGCGTTCACGCTGCTTTTGCTGCTGACGTTCGCGCTGCTGCTGCTCGGTCTGCTGACGCTTTTCCTCGGCATCGCGCTGCGCTTCCGCCAGAAGCCGGGTGTAGTGCTCGGCGTGCTGCTGGAAGTTTTCCCCTGCCACGCGGTCATTGCCCATAAAGGCATCCCGGGCGAGCTGGGTGTATTTGTCAATGATCTGCTGCGGCGTGCCGCGCACTTTGCCTTCCGGGCCCGAACTATCGAACACCCGGTTGATATTATTGGCAGGCGATCGGTTATTATTATTGCTGCGATTCTTACCGCGCGAACGTGATTTCGATGATCTCATAAGCTCTTTGCTTTCAGCCTTCATTCTGGCTTTTTGCGGGATCGGCACGCCTAGCGCGTGTCCTTCACTCATCCCAACTTTAGGCTTGCCAGCGGCAGGCATCCAAATGAGTGCTCGCTACCGCTGCCCCGAATATGCATGTCCAATCCGTGCTGACAAGTAGAAACTACACATAAACGGGCTGGCAGGCGCAATATTGCGGCAAAACCACGAAAAATCCGTGAATTCCACCCTATAAAGATTGGCAGCCCGGGCAGAAAAATCAAGGGATCAGATTTTGCGGCCCTTCACCACCCGGTCGCGCCCGTCCAGATCGGGCAGCACCACGACATCGGCAAAGCCTGCTGCACGGAACAACTCAGCCACCGCCGCCCCCTGCCCGGCGCCGATTTCAACCAGCAACCGCCCGCCCGGGCGCAGATGCTCCCCCGCCCCGGCGGCGATGATGCGATAGGCGGTCAGCCCATCGCCCTCGTCGGTCAGCGCCATGCGCGGCTCATAGCTTAGCTCGGGGGCCAGCGCGGGCATTTCATCCAGCGCGATATAGGGCGGGTTTGAGACGATCAGATCGAACTGCCCCCCAACCGCGCCAAACCAATCGCTTTCCACCAGCGCTGCCCGGTCTGCCAGCCCCAGATCACTTGCGTTCCGCTCGGCTACAGCCAGCGCCGCACTGGATTTGTCAGCCCCAATCCCGGTGGCCTCCAGGCGCTCGGCCAGAAGCGTCAGCAGAATGCAGCCCGTGCCGGTGCCGAGGTCCAAAACCTCTGAGAACTCTTCGCTAAGCGCTTGTTCAATCAGGGTTTCCGTTTCCGGGCGCGGGTCGAGAACATCGCCGGTGACATGGAACCAACGCCCGTAAAACTCGCGCCCGCCAAGGATATGGCTCACCGGTTTGCGCGCAGCCCTGTCAGAGATGCCCTGAAAAAACACCGCCTCGGCCTCGGCGCTCAGCGCATCGCGCGCATGCAGGGTCAGCCGCCCGGTTTCAATCCCCAGCGCCGCCGCCATCAGCCGCCGCGCATCGCCCATGGCGTTGTCGATCCCGGCCTCTTCCAGCCGCGCCCGCCCGAGAGCCAGCGCCGCCTGAACCGTCACGCCTCCATCTCCGCCAGCTTCTCGGCCTGATCAGCCTGGGTCAGCGCGTCGATGATCTCGTCCAGATCGCCCGCCATCACCTCGCCCAGCTTGTAGAGCGTCAGCCCAATGCGGTGATCGGTCATCCGGCCTTGCGGGAAATTATAGGTGCGGATGCGCTCCGAGCGGTCGCCCGATCCGACCTGCGATTTGCGGTCAGCGGCGCGTTCGTCATGTACCTTTTGCCGCTCCAGATCGAACAGCCGGGTTTTCAGCACCTGCATGGCGATCTCGCGGTTGCGATGCTGGCTTTTCTCGGCGCTCACCACGATGATTCCGGTGGGCAAGTGGGTGATGCGCACCGCCGAATCGGTGGTGTTCACGTGCTGCCCGCCAGCCCCGGAGGCGCGCATCGTGTCGATGCGGATCTCGCTCGGGTCGATGGCAACGTCCACGTCTTCGGCTTCCGGCAGCACCGCCACCGTCGCCGCCGAGGTATGGATGCGCCCTCCGCTTTCGGTTTCCGGCACCCGCTGCACCCGATGCACGCCGCTTTCATACTTCAGCCGGGCAAAGACGTTTTCGCCCTTCACATGGGCCACGACCTCTTTGATCCCGCCCAGCTCGGTTTGCTGTTCTTCCAGAATTTCGACACTCCAGCCATGGCGTTCGGCATAGCGCTGATACATGCGCAGCAGATCGCCCGCGAACAGCGCCGCCTCTTCGCCGCCGGTGCCGGGGCGGATTTCCACGATGGCGGGGCGGGTATCGGCCTCGTCCTTCGGCAACAGCGCAAGCTGCATCGCCTGCTCGGCCTCGGGCAAGCGCCCCTGCAGCTCCGGCAGCTCTTCTTCTGCCAGCGCTTTCATCTCGGGATCGGCCAGCATCGCCTCGGCCTCGTCAATATCGCTCAGAAGCTGCTGATAGGCGGCGATCTGTTCCACCACCGGGCGAAGCTGCGCATATTCGCGCCCCACCTTCGCGATCTCCTCGCCCGACAGGCCTTCAGCCATGCGGGCTTCCAGATATTGAAAGCGTTCGGTGATCGCGTTGAGTTTGTCGATAGGAACCATAGGGCTGAGGTGGCCTATTGGCGGCGATTGGTCAAGAGCCACCCGCCGTAGCACCGCTTTCCAACTGCTCGAACCAGCGCGCAGCACGGGCGGCATTCACCCCCAGATCGCCTTTGCCAAAGACCAGATGCGAATGCAGATGCAGCACGTCATCGGCCACCCAGATCACGGTGATATCGGGAAAGCCCCAGAAGCTGGACCGGGTGACAAACGCGGCAGGGGATTCGGTCAGCCCAAGCCGTTCGGTGCGCGGGGTTTGCGCCGCGATCTTCAGCAGCGCAGAAAACGCCCCGTCGGGCAATTCGCTCAGAGGCCGCACGATTTTCACGCCGCCGGTCATCGGATGCACCCCCGGCTCCATCGGGCCGGGGCGGGCATTCAGCCGCGCAGACGGGAGCGGAGCCAGCCGAAACAGCGCCTGTAAACCCGCAAACCCCACAACCAGCACCAAAGCCACTTTGATCAGCGTCATGTCCGCTTCCCCCAAACTCGAGCACAACCATTAATGTGATGAGTATAAAAGGGCCAATCCCATGCAACGATCTCTATACTTTTTTCTCGCCCTGTTGCCGATTAGCGCTGCCGCTGCGCCCTATGACGGGCTGTATCGGCCGAATGTTCAGGCAGCAATGCTGTGGGATTGCCATTCCGTCGGGCAGGATGGCGGCGCGGTTGCGGTGATGGGCGATCAGCTGATCGGCGTGGAAAACCGCTGCACGCTGACGAACCCGGTGGAGGTGCGGGGGATGGCAGCCACGCTCTTCGACGCCGCGTGCAATGGTGAGGGCGAACGCTACTCCGAGCGGGTGATGCTGATGGCCCAGCCGGGCGGGCTCTACGTGATCCGCGATGGCGCGGTCTCCGATTGGGTGCGCTGCCCGGAGAATTGATGGAGGAGCACGGCCTCCATCAGCTTGAGCTAATATAGAGGGCGGCGACCGACCGCGGGGGGCCGGGCAGCGTCCGCCCGTCATGCTGGAAGCGTGCCTCTGGCACGACGGGGCGGTCGGACGCTGCCCGGCGGTTCCCACCGGGCGAAGTGCTGCTGCTACAGGACAAACGCCCCTACTCTTACCGCCGGGTCCAGCCCCAAAGGTTGAGAATCTCCAC
>JARRIY010000122.1:0-16905 GCA_037379985.1 Maritimibacter sp. | reverse complement strand
GGCAATGACACATTCGATGCATCTGCCATCGGCCATTCCGTGATCATCGACCTGCGCGAGGGGCATTATTCCACCTTCGGCCTCAACGAAGATGTGGCCATCGCGTTTGGTGTCGAAATCGAAGGCGCCGATGGCAGTGCTTACGATGACCGGATAATGGGGAATGCGCTTGATAATACAATAACGGGTAACGCTGGCAATGACCGCATCATCGGGCGCGGCGGCAATGACAGCATGAACGGTGATGGCGGGCGCGACATCATTCATGGCCGGGGCGGTGCAGATACCGAGCAGGGCGGCATCGGAAATGATCTGCTGCGCGGCGGCGGTAGGGACGACACGCTCCATGGCGGCGCTGGCGATGACACCTTGCGCGGTGGCAAGGGTGATGACCTGCTCTATGGCGATACCGGGGCGGATAAGTTCGTGTTCAAAGGCAATAAGGGCCACGACACGATTGCCGACTTCGAAAATGATATCGACACGCTGAAAATCGTCGGCCATGGCAATCTGTCCACCGTTCTGGCGGCAGCCAGCGATGTGGGCAGCGATGTGGTGTTCGACTTTGGCGGCGGCAATATGATCACGGTCAACAATATGACCCTGGCTGATCTGCAGGACGATATTACCATCGCCTGAGCAGAGCCAATCCCTCTCCCCCAGACAACAAAAAGCCCCACGCCAATGGCACGGGGCTTTTTAATTTCAGTCGCGATGCGCGCTTAGCCGATCTTGGCGTTCAGCCCCAGCACCTGGCCCGCCTGAGCGATATCGCCCAGTTGCTTGGCCAGTTGGTCTTTCAGCTCCGGCGTCGCGTGCTCATGGGCGCTCACGGCGGCCGAGACGAAATCGTCAAAGACCTCCTGCGTCACCTCGCCCACCGGCATGGCGCGTTCGGCGAGAACCGAAGTACCATTCGGCGAGATCTCAGCAAACCCGCCGGTGACGAGATATTTTTCTTCCCCCGTCGCGGCCGAGACCGTGATGATCCCGGGGCGCAGCGTGGCGATCGTGGGCGCATGGTTGGCCATGGCCGTGAAATCGCCGTCAGCGCCGGGGATCTGCACCGCGCTGGCTTCGACCGAGGCCAGACGGCTTTCGGGCGAAACCAGATCGAATTGCATCATGTCAGCCATGAATGGCCCTCCTTAGGCCGCGTCGGCCGCCATTTTCTCGGCTTTGGCGATCACTTCGTCGATGCCACCAACCATGTAGAAGGCGCCTTCCGGCAGGTGATCGTATTCGCCGGCCACAACGGCTTTGAACGATTTGATCGTGTCTTCCAGCGGCACCTGCACACCATCGGTGCCGGTGAACACTTTCGCCACGTCGAAGGGTTGCGAGAGGAAACGCTGGATTTTCCGGGCACGGGCCACGACCAGTTTATCTTCTTCGCTCAACTCGTCCATGCCGAGGATGGCGATGATATCTTGCAGCGATTTGTAGCGTTGCAGGATTTCCTGAACCTCGGTGGCAACCGAATAGTGCTCTTCGCCAACAACCGCCGGGTCAAGCAGACGCGAGGTGGAGTCGAGCGGGTCAACCGCCGGGTAGATGCCCAGTTCCGAGATCGCACGGTTAAGCACGGTCGTCGCATCGAGGTGGGCAAACGAGGTCGCCGGGGCCGGGTCGGTAAGGTCATCCGCGGGCACGTAGATGGCCTGCACCGAGGTGATCGAACCGGCTTTGGTCGAGGTGATGCGTTCTTGCAGAGCGCCCATGTCGGTGGCCAGCGTCGGCTGGTAGCCCACCGCCGAAGGGATACGGCCCAGAAGCGCCGACACCTCGGAACCCGCTTGGGTGAAGCGGAAGATGTTGTCGACGAAGAACAGCACGTCGGCGCCGGAAGCGTCGCGGAACTGTTCGGCCAAGGTCAGGCCGGTCAGAGCAACACGAGCACGGGCCCCCGGCGGTTCGTTCATCTGACCGTAAACCAGAGCAATTTTCGAATTGTTCAGGTTTTCGGCGTCGATAACGCCACCTTCGATCATTTCGTAGTAAAGGTCGTTGCCTTCACGGGTCCGTTCACCAACGCCCGCAAACACCGAGAGACCCGAGTGCACTTTCGCGATGTTGTTGATCAGTTCCTGGATAAGCACGGTTTTACCCACGCCCGCACCGCCGAACAGACCGATTTTACCGCCTTTGGCGTAGGGGGCCAGCAGGTCGATAACCTTGATGCCGGTCACCAGCACTTCGGCCTCAGTCGCCTGATCCGAGAATTCCGGCGCTTCCTGGTGGATGGCGCGGGTTTCTTCGGCTTCAATCGGGCCTTTTTCGTCAACCGGCTCGCCGATCACGTTGATGATGCGGCCCAGCGTACCGGGGCCAACCGGCACCGAGATCGCAACGCCACGGTCACGCACTTCTTGCCCACGCACGAGGCCTTCGGTGGCGTCCATCGCGATGGTCCGCACGGTGCCTTCGCCAAGGTGCTGGGCCACTTCGAGCACCAGCGTCTTGCCGTTATTTTCGGTTTCGAGGGCGTTCAGGATCGCCGGAAGTTGATCCTCGAACTGAACGTCCACAACGGCGCCGATGACCTGGGTCACCTTGCCGACGGCTGCTTTCGCATTTGCCATGTATTCGTCTCCGGTTCCGTTTAGAGCGCCTCAGCGCCCGAAATGATTTCAATAAGCTCGTTGGTGATCACGGCCTGACGCGAGCGGTTGAACTGGATCGTCAGTTTGTCGATCATCTCGCCCGCATTGCGCGTCGCGTTGTCCATCGCGGACATCTGCGCACCGTTGAACGAGGCGCCATTTTCCAGCAGAGCCGAGAAAACAGCGGTTGCCACGCCCGCAGGCAGCAGGGTCGCCAGGATCTCTTCTTCCGACGGCTCATAGTCATAGACCAGGCCGGTATGTTCGGCTTCAGTCTCGACCGCATCAAAGCTTGCCGGGATCACCTGCCGTTCGGTGGGCACCTGGGTGACCACGTTCTGGAAGGTGCTGTAGAAGATCGTCGCCACATCGAACTCGCCCGCTTCGAAACGGTCGAGCATATCAGTCGCGATACGCTGCGCGGTGCCATAATCGGCATTACGCATCTCGCTCAGATCAACATGGCCGACAAAATGATCGGCGTAATCACGGCGCAGCTGTTCGCGGCCTTTCTTGCCCACGGTGAGGATTTTCACCGTCTTGCCATGAGCAATGAGGTCGGCCGCTTTGGCCCGCGCCATTTTCACGATCGACGAGTTGAAGCCGCCACAAAGGCCGCGCTCGCCGGTCATCACCACGAGAAGATGCACCTGGTCCGAGCCGGTGCCGCGCAGAAGTTTCGGCGCAGCTTCCGACCCTGCCGCGGCTTTGGCCAGCCCGGCAAGAACGGCATTGAACCGTTCCGCATAGGGCCGCCCAGCCATGGCTGCATCCTGTGCCCGCCGCAGTTTCGCGGCGGCCACCATCTGCATGGCCTTGGTGATCTTGCGCGTCGATTTAACGCTCTCGATCCGATTTTTAAGGTCCTTAAGACTTGGCATTGCCAGCCTCCTCTTCGATCACCAGCTCTTACGCGAAGCCTTCGGCATAGGCGTCGAGAGCGGCTTTGATCTTGTCGGCCAGCTCGTCTTTCACCTTGCGGTCATTGTTGGTGATATCGTCGAGCAGATCTTTGTGCTCCGAACGCAGGTGGGTCAGCAGACCCTGTTCGAAACGCCCAACCGAGCGCACATCAACCTTGTCGAGATAGCCGTTCACGCCAGCAAAGATCACACAAACGATCTCGGCATTGGTCAGCGGCGAATACTGCGGCTGTTTCATCAGCTCGGTCAGACGCGCGCCACGGTTCAGCAGGGCCTGGGTCGAAGCGTCGAGATCAGAGCCGAACTGAGCGAAGGCCGCCATCTCGCGATACTGAGCGAGCGACAGTTTCACCGGACCGGCAACCGAGGACAGCGCTTTGGTTTGCGCCGCCGAACCAACCCGCGACACCGACAGACCGGTGTTCACAGCCGGGCGGATGCCTTGGTAGAACAGTTCGGTTTCCAGGAAGATCTGGCCGTCGGTGATCGAGATCACGTTGGTCGGAATAAAGGCCGACACGTCGCCACCCTGGGTTTCGATGATCGGCAGAGCCGTCAGCGAGCCCGAGCCGTTGTCTTCGTTCAGCTTGGCCGAACGTTCCAGCAGGCGGGAGTGCAGGTAGAACACGTCACCCGGATAGGCTTCACGCCCCGGCGGACGACGCAGCAGCAGCGACATCTGACGATAGGACACAGCCTGTTTCGACAGGTCATCGTAGATCATCAGCGCGTGGCGGCCGTTGTCGCGGAAATATTCGCCCATGGCAGTTGCCGAATAGGGGGCGAGATATTGCATCGGAGCCGGGTCCGAAGCGGTCGCGGCCACAACGATGGAATATTCCATGGCGCCGGATTCTTCGAGCTTTTTCACCAGCTGTGCAACGGTCGAACGTTTCTGACCAACCGCGACATAGACGCAGTACAGTTTCTTGTTCTCGTCGTCGCCAGCGGCTTCGTTATAGCTCTTCTGGTTCAGGATCGCGTCGAGCGCCACGGCGGTTTTGCCGGTCTGACGGTCACCGATGATCAGCTCACGCTGGCCACGGCCGATCGGGATCATCGCGTCGACCGATTTCAGGCCAGTCGCCATCGGTTCATGCACCGATTTACGCGGGATGATGCCCGGGGCTTTCACGTCAGCCACGGAACGCTGTTTGGCGTTGATCGGGCCTTTGCCGTCAATCGGGTTACCGAGCGCGTCAACAACGCGGCCCAGCAGCTCTTCCCCAACCGGCACGTCCACGATGGCGCTGGTGCGTTTGACCACATCGCCTTCTTTAATGTCGCGGTCGGAGCCGAAGATAACGACCCCCACGTTGTCGGCTTCAAGGTTCAGAGCCATACCCCGGATACCACCGGGGAATTCGACCATCTCGCCAGCTTCAACATTGTCCAGACCATGAACACGCGCAATACCGTCGCCAACCGACAGCACGCGGCCCACTTCGGCCACCTGGGCCTCCTGGCCAAAGTTCTTAATCTGCTCCTTGAGGATAGCAGAAATTTCGGCTGCTTGGATTCCCATTATCAGACCTCTTTCATGGAATTCTGCAGTGCGTTAAGGCGCGAGCGGATCGAGCTATCGATCATTTTCGAGCCTACTTTCACGACAAGACCGCCGATGAGATCCTCATCAACGGCCAGATTAATCTTCACATCCTTGCCAATGCTGGCTTTCAGCGCTTTGGCAAGCTTGTCCTGCTGGGTCTTGGTCATCGCCTTCGCGGCGGTGACTTCGGCGGTCACTTCGCCCTTATCCTCGGCAATAGCGGCGCGCAGAGCTGAGATCAGCTGCGGCAGCACGAACAGGCGACGTTTTTCCGCCATCACGCCAAGCACACCAGCCATCGGGACCGACAGGCCCATCTTGCTGGCAAGCGCCGTCATGGCCTTCGCCTGTTCCGCCCGGGAATAAACCGGAGACCCGATCATCGCAGCGAAATCGCTGCTGTCATTCAGAGCGTCAGCCAGCACATCGAGATCTTTCTCGACAGCGGCGATAACACCCTCTTCCTTGGCCAGTTCGAAAACGGCCGTTGCATATCGCTGGGCCACCCCAGTTGAGATTGCAGCTTCGGACACGTCCACCCTTCCGATGTCTTTAGCCCCTTCGTTTTCGCACTTGGCGAATGGGGCGGCCTCTTGATGCCGCACGATTGCGAGCCATCTGAAATTCGGCGTGGGTCTAGCAGAGGCTTACCCGTCAAGCAACACTGTTGCGCAGGTTTTGCGCCAACATGGAAGAATAGTTTACGCAGGGTAGCTGCACAGGACTTTTCTGCCACGTTATGAGGCCAAGTTCCGGATTAAATCGGACCTAATTTCAACGATTCGCGTCACCGCGATCCGGCTGATTCTTATTCCTCGCCACCGCCGCACATACTCCGGTTCTGAACCCGGCGTGATGGCTCCGGCAGCCCCAGACCTTCGAGCACTGTCAGCGGCTTTTTCACCCGCGCGCCAAGGCTTGGCCGACGCGGGGCGGGCACCTGTTTGGAGGCTTCCACAACCAGCACGCCGCCAGCCAGCGCAATCGGGGTCGAGCGTCCGACCTTCTCCCACATCCGCCCGGTTTTCAGCCAGAACCGGGTATTTGACGGCGGCTGAAACAGAACCGCCGCATGGCGTTCGATGAAAAACCCATGGCGTTTGAGCTGCGCATCAAGCTGCCCCGGGGAATAGGGGCGGCCAAAGCCGAAAGGTGTGGCATCCGACCGCGACCACAGTCCGGCCCGATTGGGCACGACAAACAGCACCGATCCCCCCGGCCCCAGCACCCGATGCACTTCCGCCAGCACCGCTTCCGGATTGCTCGCGGTTTCCAGCCCGTGCATCAGCACCAACTTATCGACACTGCCAGTATCAAGTGGCCAGAGCGCTTCTTCACAAAGCGCCGACACATTGGGGCGCCCGGCGGGCCAGGGCATCACCCCTTGCGGCCCCGGCATCAGCCCGATCACCCGGCGCGCCTGCCCCAGATAGGGGCGCAGCAGCGGCACAGCAAAGCCAAAGCCCACCACCGTCTGCCCCTTCGCCTCGGGCCAGTAGAGCTGCACCTGCTCGCGCACCGCCCGCTGCGCCGCCCGGCCCAGCGCCGAGCGGTAATAGAAGGCTTTCAGATCGCGAACATCCAGAAACATGGAATGACCCTAACCGATCACGGGCGGAATGAAAGCGGCAAGCGTGTCACACTTCCTCGACACTCATCACCCCCGGCAGGCTTTTCAACGCGCCCTTGATCTGCGGGTTCAGCGGATAGGCTTCGGACAGATCCATCTCCACTTCCCCGGGCAGGCTCGGGTCCATCAGGCACAGCGCCACCGAACCGGGGCGCACGCCCTTCGCCGTTGCCCTTGCCTGCTCAAGCAGATCCGAGACCGCAGGCAGCGCCTGCACCGCGTCGATATAGAGCTTCAACGCCATCCCCCCGGCATCGGCCACCACGGTATCAACGGGCGCCACCGAGCGGGCCAGCAATTTCAACTGCTCGCTTTCCACATTAGCTTCCACCGTCACCACCACATTGGCGCCGGTTTCCAGATGGTCGCGGCATTTCTCCAGCGTGTCGGAAAAGATCGTGACCTCATACAGCCCGGATGGGTCGGAAAGCTGGGCAAAGGCAAAGCGGTTGCCCTTGGCCGATTTGCGCTCCTGCCGCCCCGAGACCGTGCCCGCCAGCTTTGCCACCAGCGGCGCACGCTCTGCCTTCACCGCCAGCTCCTCCAGCGTCAGCACGCCTTTGCGCTTCAACGCGGGCATGTAATCGTCGAGCGGGTGGCCGGACAGGTAAAAGCCGATGGCTTTGCGTTCCTCAGCCAACCGCTCGCTGGGCAGCCAGTCAGCCAGCGGGCTCAGCCGCGGCTCGGGCAGATCATCGCCCGCCTCGCCGAACAGCGAGCGCTGTTCATGGATCGCCGCCGAATAACTCACCAGTGCATCAAGGCTGTCAAACACCCGGCGCCGGTTCGGATCAAGCTCATCAAACGCCCCGGCCCGCGCCAGCATTTCCATCGGCCGCTTGCCCACGCGTTTCAGATCAACACGGCGGGCAACATCGAACAGCGAGGTAAAGGGCTCGTCCCCGCGCGCCGCGGTGATCATCTTCATCGCCTCGACGCCAACGTTTTTCAGCGCGCCCAGCGCATAGAAAATCTTATTGTCGCCAACGCTAAACGTTGCCTGAGAGCGGTTCACGCAAGGCGGCACGATCTCGATATCCAGCCCCCGGCGCACCTCTTCGGCATAAACGCCCAGCTTGTCGGTCAGGTGAATATCGCAGTTCATCACCCCGGCCATGAACTCGACCGGGTGATTGGCCTTCAGCCAGGCGGTTTGGTAGCTCACCACCGCGTAAGCCGCAGCGTGGGATTTGTTGAAGCCGTAATTGGCGAATTTTTCCAGAAGGTCGAACACTTCCGAGGCTTTCGCCTCATCCACCCCGTTGGCCTTGGCCCCATCGACGAATTTCGGGCGTTCCTTCGCCATCTCCTCGGCGATCTTTTTACCCATCGCCCGGCGCAACAGGTCGGCACCGCCGAGCGAATAGCCCGCCATCACCTGAGCGATCTGCATCACCTGTTCCTGATAGACGATGATGCCCTGGGTTTCGGCCAGAATGTGGTCGATCGATTCATGCACCGAGGCGCGTTTCTTCACCCCGTTTTTCACATCGCAATAGGTCGGGATGTTTTCCATCGGGCCGGGGCGATAGAGCGCCACCAGCGCCACGATGTCTTCAATACAGTTGGGCCGCATGCGCCGCAGCGCATCCATCATCCCGGTACTTTCAACCTGGAACACCGCAACCGTTTTGGCGCTGGCGTAAAGATCATAGGTCGGCTTGTCGTCCAGCGGGATGGCGTTGATCTGGTTTTCAGCCCCTTCCGGCGGCTCATAGATCTGGTGCCCGTCCGGCGCGACATGCAGATCGCGCCCCTGCCCGTGAATAAGGTCGATGGCGTTTTGAATGACGGTCAGGGTTTTCAGGCCCAGAAAGTCAAACTTCACCAGCCCGGCCTGCTCGACCCATTTCATGTTGAACTGGGTCGCGGGCATATCCGAGCGCGGATCCTGATAGAGCGCCACAAGCTTATCGAGCGGCCGGTCCCCGATCACCACCCCGGCAGCGTGGGTCGAAGCGTTCCGCAGAAGCCCCTCCACCTGCTGAGCATAGGTGAGCAGCCGATCCACCACCTCTTCCGCCCGCGCCTCTTCGCGCAGACGCGGCTCGTCGCGCAGCGCCTGCGCAATCGAAACCGGTTTCACGCCTTCCACCGGGATCAGCTTCGACAGCCGGTCCACCTGCCCATAGGGCATTTGCAGCACCCGGCCCACATCGCGCACCGCCGCCTTGGACAGCAGCGCACCGAAGGTGATGATCTGCGCAACCTTATCGCGCCCGTATTTGCGCTGCACATATTGGATCGTCTCTTCCCGGCGATCCATGCAGAAGTCGATATCGAAGTCGGGCATCGACACCCGTTCCGGGTTCAGGAAGCGTTCGAACAGCAGGCTGTAACGCATCGGGTCAAGGTCGGTGATGGTCAGCGCATAGGCCACCAGACTACCGGCCCCCGAGCCCCGCCCCGGTCCGACCGGGATATTGTTATCCTTCGACCATTTGATGAAGTCGGCAACGATCAGGAAGTAGCCCGGGAAGCCCATCTCTTCGATGATCCCCAGCTCGAATTTCAGCCGCGCCTCATATTCCTCCACCGGCACCGCATGGGGAATGACTGCAAGCCGTGCTTCCAGCCCTTCCCAAGCCTGACGACGCAACTCTTCCACCTCGTCATCGGCAAATTTCGGCAGGATCGGCTTGCGGCGTTCGGATTTATAGGCGCAGCGCTTGGCGATCTCGACGGTGTTTTCCAACGCCTCCGGCAGATCGGCAAACAGTGTCGCCATTTCCTGCGGACTTTTGAAGTAATGCTGCGGGGTCAGACGGCGACGGTTTTCCTGCTGATCGACATAGGACCCATCCGCGATACAGAGCAGCGCATCATGCGCCTCGTAAAGCTCGGTTTTCGGGAAATAGACATCATTGGTCGCCACCAGCGGCAGCGCCATCGCATAGGCCATTTCGATAAAGCCGCGTTCGCTTTTCTGCTCGCCCTCAGGCAGTGCCCCGCCCTCGCCCGGGTGCCGTTGCAGCTCGACATAAAGCGGTCTCAAGCTCCTCCAGCGTGACCTGCGGCACCCCCTCATGCTTATCCACATAAAGGCAGCTATTCAGCTTCATCAGGTTTTCATAACCGGCCTCGTTCTGGGCCAGCAGAACCACCGGTGCAGGCGGGCGTGCGGCCTCGCCCTGCGCGGGGGTATCGTAGCCCACCGAGACCTGACAGCCGATGATCGGTTGAATGCCCTCGCCCGAGGCCATCACCGAAAACTCCAGTGCGCAGAACATGTTATTGGTGTGTCACGGCAACGGCAGGCATGTCCATGCCAGCGCACATGCCTGCAAGCTTTTTCACCGGCACGGCGCCTTCCAGTAGCGAATACTGAGTGTGCACGCGCAGGTGAATGAATCGGGGTATCTTGGCCATGGCGCGAGTGTAAGCCCGGGGGCCGGGAGGGCAAGCCGCGAAAACCATCCGGCGCGCGAATTGTCACGTTGACCGGCGTGCCCAGCCAGCGATGGTTAGCCCTATGTCTAACAGTCTCGATTCCATTTTTGCCGCTCTTGGCGACCCGACCCGCCGGGCCGTTCTGGCCGCTCTGGCCGAGGGATCGCGCCCGGTGCAGGCGCTGGCCGAGCCGCATGACATGGCCCTGCCCTCGTTCCTGCGCCATATCGAGGTGCTTGAGGCCGCCGGTCTGGTTGCCACGCAAAAGCAGGGGCGTCAGCGCATGGTGGCGCTGAAACCGTCAGCGCTGGGGGTGATTGGCGGCTGGCTGGAGGATCAGGCGACTGGCTGGGACGGGCATCTGGCCCGGCTTGAGGCCGAAGCAAGGCGCTTTGAACTGGCTGGCCGCGCCGACAAGCGATCACAAACCGCAGATCAGTGACAATACGGCCCGCCGCGATAGCGCGCGGTATCCAGATGGAAATGGTTGTAATGATACCGGTCTGCATCGGGGCTGAGCACGGTGCCAAATGGCCCGCAAGCGCGGCGGTAGAGCGTGCGGAACACCCGCGAGTATTGCCCGCTCCACTGGTCTTCCACCGTCAGGGTCTTGCCATTGCGCAGGGTCACGCCTGACACATCCAGCGCGTGGCCCTTGGAATGCTCCGAAAGCTTCGCGCCGGGCTGGTTGTTGCGAGTGCGGCAGGAATAATGCGCGATGATATCGATCCGCGCCACACCGCCGCCGGTGCGCCCAATCGTCGGGATCACCCCGTCACGCACCCAGTCATTCAGCGCAATCGCGGTGGGGCAATCAATCGTCGGCTGCATCGACAGTGGAATGCCTGCGACCGAGCTGATCCGCACAGGTGCATCAACCCCGCAGCCGCCCGGGCCGGGGATCGGTGCAATCGCCTGTCCCCGGATCGCGGCAACGCCGCATACAGACCCACCGCTGACAGGCGCACGCGGCGTGGCAGCCACCCGCACCAGCCGATCAAACCCGGCAGGTCGATGACGCGGGCGCAGAGACCGTGACACGGCCAGCGCGCTGGCATTCGTCAGCACTGCGGGAGGCCGCGCGCCAAACAGCGCATCCAGCACCCCGGCCACCGGATCATTCGGATTGACCGCAGGATTTGGACTGACCACAGGCAACGCTGTCGCGTTATCTTCAGAGGTCGCGACAACCGGGATCACCTCGGCTGGGCGGGCCGGTGGAGTAAGGCTATGCAGAACGCTACCGGCAGAGGCTTCCAGCGAGGCCGATACCACCGCTGCTTCAACCGCCATATCCAACCCGGCATTGCTTGCGGGCGTTGGCAGTTCAGGGCGGTGGACCGGGCGTGGCGACAGAAAGGGCGCTTCGGCCCGCGCAGCCGTGGCGATAAAAATCGCCGCCGCAACGAATGCCAGCGCCCTCGCCTTCATTCCTTGTTGCCGGAGCGCCCGAAATCCGGCGCGTCGGTATCCTGACCAGCCTCGATAATGCCGCGCCGGATCGCCCTTGTGCGGGTGAAATAGTCATGCAGCATCTCGCCATCGCCCATGCGGATCGCCCGTTGCAGCACAAACAGCTCTTCGGTGAAGCGGCCGAGAATATCCAGCGTCGCATCCTTGTTCGACAGGAACACGTCACGCCACATGGTCGGGTCCGAAGCCGCAATCCGGGTGAAATCCCGAAAACCGGCGGCGGAATACTTGATGACTTCGCTATCCGTCACCCGGCGCAAATGGTCGGCCACGCCCACCATCGTATAGGCAATCAGGTGCGGCGCATGAGAGGTAACAGCCAGCACCAGGTCATGATGCTCGGCTTCCATCTCATCCACATGGGCGCCCATGCCTTCCCAGAGGCTGCGCAGAGTGGCGATGGCTTGCGTGTCGCTGCCCTCCGCCGGCACGAGCAGGCACCAGCGATTGTCAAACAGCGTGGCAAAGCCGGAATAGGGGCCGGAATGCTCGGTGCCTGCCAGCGGGTGGGCCGGGATGAAATGCACGCCCTCGGGGATATACGGGCCGACGGCATCGATCACCGCCGCCTTGACCGAGCCCACATCGGTAACGGTCGCGCCGGGTTTCAGATGCGGGCCAATCTCTTTGGCCACCGCCCCCATCGCGCCCACCGGCACGGCGAGCACGATCAGGTCAGCGTCCTGCACAGCCTCGGCCGCAGTTTCGACGACGCGATCCACCGCCAACGATCTCGCACGCCAGCTTGCCACGTCGCATGGCATGGGCCATGGAGCCCGCGATCAGGCCGAGCCCGATCAGCGCAACCCGGTTATAGATCGGCGCGTCAGTCAGTTTGCTCATGCTGCGCACTCCCCTTGAACAGCCCGATCAGATAGGCAACCCGGCGGCACGACGCCTCATCGCCCACGGTGATGCGCAGGCAATGCGGCAGCTTGTAGCCACCGGTCTTGCGCACGATCACCCCTTCGGATTTCAGATAGGCATCGCAGGCATTGGCCTCGTCCGCATCGGCAAAGCGCGCCAGCACGAAATTGGCGCTCGATGTATCAGACGGCACGCCATGTTCGGCCAGCGCGGTGGCCAGCCAGGCGCGCAGCTTGGCATTCTCGGCGCGGCAGCTGTTCACATGTTCGCGGTCGCGCACAGCAGCCTCGGCCACCATCAGCTGGGTATTCGACAGGTTGAACGGCCCACGCAGCCGGTTCAGCACGTCAATGATATCGCGGCTGGCATAGCCCCAGCCGATCCGCAGTCCCCCGAGCCCGTAGATTTTCGAGAATGTGCGCGTCATCACCAGGTTGGGGAAACGATCCACCAACGACGCCCCACCATCGAAGCCGTCGACAAATTCCGCATAGGCCCCATCGAGCACCAGCACCACATGAGACGGCAGCGCCGAGGCCAGCCGCGCCAGCTCTTTCTGGCCCACCATCGTGCTGGTCGGATTGGCCGGATTGGCGATGAACACGATCCGCGTGCGCTCGGTCACGGCAGCCAGAATGGCATCGACATCGACCACGCGTTCGCGTTCAGGCACTTCCACCGGATCAGCCCCGGCCGCCAGGGCCGAGATCCGGTACATGGCAAAGCCGTGCTCGGTATAGATCACTTCGGTGCCCGGCCCGGCATAGGCCTGACAGATGAAGGTGATTACCTCATCCGACCCGGCGCCGCAGATGATCCGGTCAGGGTCGAGCTCATGCACTTCGCCAATAGCCTGACGCAGCCCCGCATGATCGGTGCTCGGATAACGATGCAGGTTCTGCGCCGCCCGATGATAGGCCTCAATGGCGCGCTCTGACGGCCCCCAAGGGTTTTCGTTCGAGCTAAGCTTGATCACATTGCTCACACCGGCAACCGTCGAGGCACCGCCCTCATAAAGGGCGATATTCATGATGCCGGGCTGCGGTATCGGTTGGTCCTGCATTGGTCTGTCCTGAAATACTCCGGCTTGTTCATAGCGGCGGGAAAAAGCCGGGGCCAGCCTATTCAACCGCCACAGCAAAATTGCCGCGACGGTATCCGCATCGCAACACCTCGCGCCCAGCCTGTTGGGCCGATCTCTGAAAACCGGTGTTTTCGGACCCCGTCAGAATTGCAAAATCTGCGCCAATGGTAGCGCGCTGATTACCAGCGGGGGCTGAAACGGGTTGCCCTGCACCAATACAATCGCCGCTTCCGGTGCGGCAGCCAGCGAGAAAAAGATGATCGCGGCGATCCCCGATTTCGGCTTGTCGGCATGAAGCCCCGCCAGCGCGATCATCGTGACCAGTCCGAGAAAGGCCATACCGACCCATTTCAACGGGTTGATATGCGCCTTGGCCAATTCCACCCGCAAAGCATGGCTGGCGCGCACCTCCATCACCTTATTCAGCATCAGCGATTGCAGGCTCTGCCCGGCCACCTTGGCAATCTGCGCACTCGCCACGATATCCAGCAGCCGGTCTCCGGATCTGATAACCTCCGGATCACTCTCGCGCACGCGAAGGCGCGGCCATTCGGTGATCAGCGCCCCGGCATAGCTGCGCGCCGCATCGCCGACCGAATAGCCAACAATCGGCGCCTGCTCGTTTGCCATGACGATCAGGGCGCGCAGCCCGTCCGCCTCGCGCACCACCGCATCATTCGCCCGCATCCGCGCATTCCAGGTGTCATTGGCGATGAAAACCATGGTCAGCCCGAACAGCAGCCCCAGAACAGTGACCAGCGAGGCGCTCATCCCCGCCAAAGGCTCCAGCTTTGCGCGCAGTTTTTCCCGGCGCAAGATAAAGCTGATGGTAAGCACCGCCAGTGCCGTGCCCAGCACCACCACTGCCGCATAGATATAATGTTCGTAGGCGAGCATCACCGCCTCCACCAGGACTAACCACCTGACAGTTTAGCAATATGCCCTTGCGTCAACGTTAACGCACGTTTTCCATAAACGCCCAGCCCAAAACACTCGATCCAAAACACTCGGGCAAACGAAAAAGGGCCGCACGATGGGCAGCCCTTCGATTGGATCGGCGCGAACCTTAGTTCTGCGCGTAGAATTCGATCACGAGGTTCGGTTCCATCTGCACCGCGTAGGGCACATCGCCCAGACCCGGGGTGCGAACGAAGGTCGCGACCATTTTCGAGTGATCGGCTTCGATGTAATCCGGCACGTCGCGTTCCGGCAGCTGGGTGGCTTCAAGCAGCACAGCCAGTTGTTTGGACTTGTCGCGCACTTCGATCACGTCGCCTTCTTTCACACGGTAAGAAGCGATGTTCACGCGCTTGCCGTTCACTTTCACATGGCCGTGGTTCACGAACTGACGGGCAGCAAAGATGGTCGGCACGAATTTGGCGCGGTAGACAACCGCGTCAAGACGGCGCTCCAGCAGACCGATGAGGTTTTCACCGGTGTCGCCTTTCAGACGCTCGGCTTCGGCAAAGATGCGGCGGAATTGTTTTTCCGTCAGGTCGCCGTAGTAGCCTTTCAGCTTCTGTTTGGCGCGCAGCTGCAAACCGAAGTCCGACAGTTTGCCTTTACGGCGCTGACCGTGCTGGCCGGGGCCATATTCACGACGGTTGACGGGGGATTTCGGACGGCCCCAGATGTTTTCGCCCATCCGGCGGTCGATTTTGTACTTGGCAGACGTGCGTTTGGTCACGGCTGTTCTCCTTCGTTTGAAACGCCGCCCACACCAATATCAGGATCGGGCGACTATGAAGGGCGTTGTCCTCTTGGCCGAAGCCATGACAGGGATCCCCTTGCGGGGGCCACCAACACCAATGAAGCCGCGCTTATAGCCGGGTGGGCGGAGGAGTCAACGGGCCATTTGCCCGCCCCTGCCCGGGATGGGCGTTCCCTGTTGTTACAATCAGATCAGCTCAGCCCCATCACCCTTAGGCCGCATCCGAGCGCAGGATCGCCGCTTCGGCCTGACTCAGGGCACGGCGGGCATATTCGCCATAGCGCATCGGGTCGTCGCCCAGCTCCGGCAGCATTCCCAAAAGCCGCGACCGGCTGTCATCGGCAAGGCTGTCCAGTGATGCCGCTGCCGGGTGGAAGCTTTCGGTTTCCAGCCCATTGGCAAACAGCACTGCATGACGCGGCAAGAGCAGGTGAATATAGGTCACGTCGCGCAGGCTGTGATCGCGCTGCACGTTGCGACCATCAAGCAGATCGCGCGCCCGCACCAGCACTTCATCGCTATTAAACAGCGCCCGCGCCCTGTCGCCCCGCACCAGCATACGATGGCCGGGCGAGACAATCAGATCATCCTCGGGTCGGTCCTGCCCCAGCGCATTGCGGCGCAAACGGATCGGACGCAGTTCCGGCATCGCATAAAGCCGCGCTCCGGAAATATAGCGGCTGCCGGTCCAGATCACCTCCTGCAGCCCGTCATCCTTGGTCTGCACCCGGTCGCCTTCTGTCAGATCTTCCACCGCCACATCGCCATTAGCGGTACGAATGCGGGTGCCTGGAGTAAAACAGATCACCCCGGTCGGGGCCTGCCCCGGTTGCTGTGCATCATGCGCCCGCATCTGCACCCGCATGATCCAGAGATCGGTATCGCGGGGGGGCGGCTTGCCGATGAACATCAGAAGCGGCGGCACGCCCTCGCCGGTCTCGATCAGCGTAATCGGATAATTTGCCAGGCCATCAGTCACGTCAAAGCCAGTGTGAAACAACGGATCTTCCGGCTCGCGCCCGTCATCCGCCGCCTCCAGCCCCGTGCCGACCAGTGCGCGCCCTACAATCTTTTTCACCTTGCGCGCCGCATGTGCGCGCAGTTCTGCCTCTCCCAAAGCGCCTTCCAGACGCAGGACCTCTTGTGTACCGTCGATCTGTACTGCTGTGCCGCTCCAGCGCCAGCTCGCACCTATCCCGACAGCACCACGGGGTGCCTGCGCCAGACCGTCTATTTCGGTCTGCGCCCATGAGATGACAAACGTGCCCGAAGCGCCCGTCGTCATTGCCTGTATTCCTGCCATTTTCTTTTTTATTGCGCCAAGCCTAGCACGCACGAATCAGCATGTTAAGATTTTTCGGCGGGGGCGCGCGGAATTTGCTCTGCGACATTTCTGCAGGGGCGTTTGGGGCTGGTAAGGCAAGCCCCCGGCACCGCAATCGCCCTATTGGCACAGGCACATGGCCTGCGCGCCACCGCACGGAGCGGGGGCGTCACCCATTTCGTGTGGCCGCAGTGAGAGCCACAGTAAGGACCCGCTTAGAAACTCAGCTGAACAGTGACCGAGCCCAGCACCTGCCCTTCGGGCTGCGCGGTAAACTCAGGTCCGGTCCAGGTTGCCCCATAGAACACCCCGACCACATTGCCCTGCCAGAACATCCCGGCACGCGCGCGG
>JARRIY010000121.1:7620-9160 GCA_037379985.1 Maritimibacter sp. | reverse complement strand
CATGACCACAACCACCGCGCCGCTGGGGGTGAAGATCGCCCATGCGCTGGATCCGAAGCCGCTGAAACGGGTGTTTGGTGTGTTCCTGACCATCGTGGCGCTGAATATGCTGCGCAAAGCGACCGGGGTTTTCTGAGATTTTCCGAGCGGGCTGTCGTGAAAGAAAAGCGCCCGCCGCGATGAGCGGCGAGCGCCCGAGAATCAAAGATCAGACGGCAGCTGCCGGTGCTTCTGGATCAGCCCGGAACACGATGCCGCAGTTTTTCTCGTTCGACCTGACTTCGAGCGCATCCATTTCGCCCTTCAGCCGCGCAAGCTCAGCTGCATTGGCCTTGTCGCCTTTGATGAAGAACGCCGCCGGCCAGAACAGCACGATGGCAACGGCGGTTGCAGCCGCGTCGTCCTGTGCGTTTTTGTCCTGAACGCCCGACAGTTCCGCAGTCCGTGCGGCAACCCGGCGGGCTTCGGTATCAATCTGCCTGCAGCTCAGGTGTTGATAGGTGAGCGGCGATACATAGGTTGCCTGAACTTCGTTCGATTTTTGGGCGCAGCCAGCCAAGGTCGTGGCGCCCAACAGGGCCAGTATAATTGCCTTTTTCAAGGTTTAGTCCTTCCGATACACATAAGTTGTGCCGTTACCCCTTAACTCAACCGAGCTACTCTTTATGAAAACGACCTTTCCCGCATAGCGACTCGACCATGTTCGGTCAAATATTTGTGAAATATCAAAAGTATAGGTCGAGTTACCGCAATACTTCGAGATGTCGCTTGTTCGTCAGGGCTGGATGGGCAACAGTCGCTAGTGTTTCGCCCGCGCCCTGGATGCATTCCAATTTATGAATAGGTCTGGCATAGGAAGGCCGAGCGGCAGAAGAAGGATACCATCATGGCGCAGCAACCTCCGGCCTTTCAGGCGCAGAATAACAAGCGCGTGGCGAAGTTTCGCAAGATGCCCCCGGCGATGTTTCCGCCGATCCTTGGCGCATTCGGGCTGGCCGCTGCCTGGGCACGCACGCCGGATGCTTTTGGCCTGCCTGCCGGGATCGGTCAGGCGCTGATGGGGGCGGTGACGCTGCTCTATCTCTATGTGCTGGGCAATTACCTTGCCAAGCTGATCGCCCGGCCCTCGGTGCTGGTGGACGATCTGAAAGTGCTGCCGGGGCGGAGCGGTCTGGCGACGATGTCGATGGCCGGGATGATGCTTGCCGTAGCGGTGATGCCCTATTCGCAGGCTGTGGCGAAGGTGGTTCTGGTGCTTGCCCTTGTGATGCATACGCTGGTGGCGCTATTGGTGATCCGGGCGCTGCTGACCGGGCCTGCCGAGGCCCGCACCGTTAGCCCGGTCTTTCATCTTGTCTTCGTGGGCTTCATCGTCAGCTCTTTTGCCGCGGTATCGCTGGGCTGGCTCACGTTTGCCACGCTGATGTTTTGGGTCATGCTTGTGGCGGCGGTGCTGATCTGGCTCGCCTCGCTCATCCAGTTCATCAAGAAAGACGTGCCCGCACCGCTGCGCCCGCTTCTGGCGATCCACCTGGCCCCG
>JARRIY010000121.1:0-7578 GCA_037379985.1 Maritimibacter sp. | reverse complement strand
TCGGGCTGGGATTTGGCCTGATTGCGAACCTTATTCTGGCGCATCTGCTGGTCCGCCTGCGCAGGCACGTCGCCGCCGGGTTCAGCCCGCTCTGGGGCAGCTTCACCTTTCCCATCGCCGCTTTTGCCTCGCTGATGATGATGCTGGGGGCGGCAGGCTATGACGAGATATTCCGCATCCTTGGCGGGTTGGCGCTGGTCGGGGCGACGTTCCTGATCCCGTGGATTTTGGTGAAGGTCGGGCAGATGTGGCTGAAAGGCGAGCTGGCGGCGAAAACCAATTCGGCGGTGGCCTGAGGCTTCTAGAAACGGGCGTCGCCCGAGCCTGGGTGGGCGTTTTTTCTGGGGCGGTTCTGGGCACCGTGCTTTAAGGCATCCATGCCCGATTTGCTTTATCCATCATCGCCAAAACGCCCTCCCGGGGGAAGGGTCGGGCGTCGCCCGTCGTGCCGACGGGCGGGGGCATGTGGGCTAAGCCCCGCGAAACACCGGCAGTTCGTTTCTAGCCGTCACGCCTTATCCGGCGCAAACGCCACCCAGCCCCAATACCAGCGAGTCACCGTGGTGATCAGGCAGGCCAGGGCAAAGATATAGGCCAGCGCCGGAAAGGCGGCGGGCCAGAGGCACATGGCGGCGAATATGGCGATGGTTTCAAACCCCTCGGTCAGCCCGCCGAGATAGTAGATGCCTTTGCTCGGGTAGGCTTCAGAGCTTTCGCCGCGCTTGGCGGCGATGGTGGCGAAGGCCAGAAACGATGAGCCGGTGCCGACAAAGGCCGCGATTAGAATGGCCGCAGGCAGGGCATTGGACGGGTCATGCAGGGCAAAGCCCAGCGGGAACAGCGCGTAGAAGATGAAATCCAGCGCAATATCCAGAAAGGCGCCCCGATCCGTCGCCCCGGTTTCGCGCGCAATCGCCCCATCGAGCCCATCGGCCAGACGGTTGAGCCCCAAGAGCACCAGCGCCAATGAAAAGCCTCCGAAGCCCAGTGCCACAACGGCCAGAAGCCCCACGCCAAAGCCCGCCAATGTGACCTGATCGGCATGTACGCCGCGCGCCACCAGAAGCCGCGCCGGAGGTGTTAAAACACGGCGTTGCAGCGGCTGGATCACCGCGTCGATCATCCGCGCCTCCAGCGATGAAACCGCTCGACCAGCCCCAGCAGGCGCGCGTTGATATGCGCCCGCCGCCATTCGCCCGCCGCGTATTTATTCGCTTCCGCCAGCGTCGGGTAAATATGCAGGGTCGATAGCAGCTTGTTCAGCCCCAGCCCGTGTTTCATCGCCAGCACAAATTCGGCAATCAGATCGGCGGCATGGGTTCCCACGATGGTGACGCCCAGAATGCGATCCTTGCCGCGCGGGGTGATCACTTTCACAAAGCCCTCGGCCGATCCATCGGCAATGGCGCGATCCAGATCGTCGATGCCATAGCGGGTGACCTCATAATCAATCCCCTGCGCCTCGACCTCGCGTTCGGTCAGCCCGACCCGCGCGACCTCGGGATCGCAGAAGGTGGCGGCGGGGATCACCCGGTAATCGACCTTGAAACGCTTCACCTTGCCAAACAGCGCATTCACGCTGGCAAACCACGCCTCATGCGCGGCGGTATGGGTGAACTGGTATCGCCCGGCCACGTCGCCCGCGAGATAGATATCGGGATGCGGCGATTGCAGATATTCGTTGGTCTCGATCCGCCTCCCCTGCAAGAGACCAAGCTCCTGCAGCCCCAGCCCGTCGAGCCGCGGGGCCCGGCCAACCGCCACCAGCAATTCGTCGAACACGATCCGGCGCTTTTCGCTCTCATGCTCCAGCTCCAGCCACTTCTCGCCATGGCCGGTGCCGCAGGCTTTGGCGACATGGCCGGTCAGCACCTCGACCCCGTCACGTTCCAGCGCCATGCGGACGTGATCTGAAACCTCAATATCTTCGCGCATCAACAGATGCGGCACCATCTCGACAAGGGTTACATGCGAGCCAAGGCGCTGGAACGCCTGCGCCAGCTCAACCCCGATGGGGCCGCCACCCAGAACCGTCATGAATTTCGGAGCTTTGTCGCGCCCGCGCATCGCGTCCCACAGGGTTTCGGTGGTCAGCGCGCCAACATCCTTGATCCCCGGCAGATCGGGCACCACCGGCGCGGCCCCGGTGGCAATGATGACCGATCGCGCAGTCAGGCGCTGTGTAGAGCCATCGGTCAGCGCAATCTCAACCTCCCATGGGGTGACAAGCCGGGCATAGCCCGCCAGCACTTCAACCCCCAGATCGGTGTAGCGTTCGACGGAATCATGCGGGGCGATCTTGTCGACCACTCCGGCGACCCGGTCCATCACCGCGGCAAAATCGATCTGCGGCTCAACCGGGGTGATGCCGAAATCACCGGCTTTCCTCATCTCATGGGCCAGCTTGGCGCTGCGGATCAGCGCCTTGGAGGGCACGCAGCCGGTGTTCAGGCAATCGCCGCCCATGGCGCCCGCCTCGATCAGCGTGACCTTGGCCTTGGTGGCCGCTGCCATATAGGCCGAGACCAGACCGGCCGCCCCGCCACCGATGACGATCAGATTGCGATCAAAACGCTTCGGGCGGGCCGAGCGCGCGGATGGGTCACTTTGTATAATAACGGTTCTCCCTTCGGGTTCAGGACAATTTGGCGTGCGCTCAGGGAAAGGCAAGCCCCGGCCATGGCCGATCACCGTATTGTGCTAGGTACGCCAGCCCCAGCGGGCGGCCAGCGCCAGATTGTCTTCAGCCGTGCCCACCGTGTCATAGGTTCCCGGCGCACGCAGGCAGGCCGCCGATGTGGCATGGCCCATGCGCAGGCATTCCTCATAGGCCCAGCCCATATGGCGGCCATAGAAGAACCCGGCGCAGAAGGCATCGCCCGCCCCGTTGGCGCCGCCATGTTCGCTGGGTGGCACGTTGACCGAGGGCACGAAGACCTTGGCGCCTTCGCGATCAACCAGCAGCGCGCCGCTGGTGAAATGCACCGCCACCAGCGCCATTGCCCCTTGCGCCAACACTATGCGCGCCGCTGCTTCAACCGCGGCAAGGTCGGTCTCGCCGCCCGGAAGGGTGTCCATGCTGGCGAGCGCGCCGATCTCGAAATCATTGCAGACCAGCGTGGTCAGATAAGGCAGGCAGGGCAGGATTGCCGCGCGCAGGGCCTCTGCGGAGGTGCTGACCAGTTCCAGATTGGTTTCCAGCCCTGCCGCCCGCGCGGCTTTCAGCACCGTCACCCAGCCATTCGGATCATTGCCCCAAGGCGCATCCATCGCCGCGTGAATGCCGGGCAAGCCCAGATGCAGAAACCGCGCATCGGTGGTGGTAAAATCGAAGTGGTCCGGGCAAAGCAGTGCGCCGGTGCCTTCGAACAGGATATGGGTGCGCCGCCCGGTATCGGCGGAATGATAGGCATCGCTCACCTGTGTCGGCGCCTCATCGCTGCGGCGCATCCCCGAGGTTTCGACCCCGTGCCGGGCCGCTTCATGGATCAGGAAATCGCCGTTGCCGCCTGCCCCCACCAGCGCCTGCACCGCCACGGGCACGCTCGGGTCAAGCTTCTTCATGTCGATGGCGAAATTGCAGGCCGAGCCGCCACCGGCCAGGGTGATCCCGCGCGCGGTGATCGCCATATCCTCGCGCGGCCAGCTATCAACCGTGATGTTGCGATCAAGGCAGAAGGTGCCAGCGGTCAGAAACCCAGTGCGCATCGCCGCCCCCTAGACCACATTGGCTTTCAGCACGTCTTCGGTCAGCGCCAGATCGTCGGCCAGATCACGCTGCGGGGTCAGGCCTGCGGCGGCCAGATCGGCATGATAGGCCTTCACACCCTCTTCCGAGCTGATCTGCTCTTCGATCACCCGCCGCATCGCGCGCAGCATCAGCACGCTGTCTTCGGCATAGTAGATCTTGCGCCCGAACAGCGCGACGCGGGCGCCGTATTTCTCGCCCTGCTTCACCAGCTCAAGGCAATCGCGGGTGGTGCCCGCACCGCCGCCGAGAATGCCGAACACCAGATTTTCGGGATCATAGCCGGCGATCTCTTCCGTCGCCGCCGGGCCGTTATAGACGGCTTTCAGAAAGATCGGGCGATCCAGCCGCGAAACCCCGGCCAGAATGCGCGCGATCATATCGTTATTGTAGCTGGCGAAATCGCCGGTTGTGGTGTCCACCGCCATGGCCGGATTGAACACTTCCAGAAAATGCCGGACGCCTGCCGCGCTCGCCTCGTCGCGAAACCGGGCATATTCTTCGAGCGTGCGGATATCCTGCTCCAGATCGTTGTAGAAGGTGACGGCATAGAGGCCCAGATCGGCCACCGGCTTTACCCGCTCCAGCACCGCGCTGCGGAAAGGCCGCGCGGGGCGTTCGGCATAGCTTGCCCCACGCCCGCGCCAAATATCGGTGGTATCGTTGAGCCGCACAGCGGGGGTCACACCGCTTTCGGCAAACACGCCCTGATCGGTCAGAAGCTCGGCGGTGGAGAGCGACATCAGCATGATATCGGCCAGATCGCTTTTGGTGACCTTCACCATATCTTCGCGATAGGCGGCAAGCGGCTTCATCCTGCCATTTGCCCCGATCCCGGGCGCCGCACAGCCGAAGGCCATATCGCCATCCTTGGCATCGGCGATGATGAAATCTGTCGGGGTATAGGCGCCCGCGCGGATCGTGGCGAGCTTGCGGTCAAGGCGTTTGGTCATGATAGGCTCCAGCGCTCAAATCAATACAGGCCCACCAGTGGCGGGCCTGTAACGATCAGTTACACGAGGAGCCTAAGCCTGTCTGCGCCGGTTGAAAACCGCCGAGACGTGATCAGGCCGTTTTCTCGTTCAGCCATTCGGCGCTGGCTTTGATGCCGCCGAGCGGGAAGATATGCGCTTGGGTGATCAGGCTGTCCGGGTTCGCGGCTTTGTGTTCGGCCAGCGCGGTCAGCACTTCGGTCGGCTCGAACGGTTTCAGCAGCTTGGTCAGGTCTTTCGCACGTTTTTGCAGCACACCCAGCGAGGGGCCAACGCCACAGGCGACGGCGAATTTGATCAGGGTTTGCAGCTTGGCCGGGCCAGCAGCGCCGACATGGATCGGCATGGTGATGCCATCGGCGGCCAGACGATCAGCCCAGGCGATAACCGGCTTGGCGTCAAAGGCAAACTGGGTCGCCATCGCCATTTCGGTGCCGGTATCGTTGGCGTATTTCTGTTTCCACTGCAGCGCTTCGTCCACTTTGGTGGTGCTGCCTTTCGGATCGATATCGGCATTGCCTTCCGGGTGACCGGCGACATGCAGACGGGTGTAGCCGTTTTTCTCGAACAGACCGGTTTGCAGAAGCTGCATGGAGTCCGAGTAATCCCCCACCGGTTTGGCCACGCCGCCGGCCAGAACCAGCGCCGATTTCACACCGGCTTCGCCCGCATAGCGTTTGATCCAGTCTTCCAGCGTCGCTTCGTCTTTGATGATCCGCGCCGGGAAGTGCGGCATCACCTCAAAGCCTTCTTTCGACAGGCGCACCACGGTGTCGAGCATTTCCTTGAAGGGGGTGCCTTCGATATGCGCCACATAAATGCGGCTGCCCGGCGCCATCAGCGGCCGGAAGTCATCAATTTTGCCCGCCGTGCGCGGCATAACTTCGAGGGAGACCCCGTCGAGAAATCCTTTCAGCGCGACCGCGCCGCGAACAGGTTCGTTCACCATATCAACCACCGCCATTCTCTCCTCCTGAGGATTGTCCTTGCGCGTCATCGCGGGCGTCATACGCCTACTTCATTGCCCCGTTTTTAGTGCGTCATGCGCCCGGCGCCCGCGTCGTATCCGTCACTTCACATTCTGTTTCCGGCACGCAACAGGGCGCTTTTGTCCCATTGTGCCGGTCCGGGCCTGCCGCTGCGTCATTGCGAGTCGTTTTGACTTTGATCACGGGTGCGCTCATGCGGCCTGCTCCAGAAACTCCGCCAACAGGCCCGCCACAACGTCAGGCTGTTCCACCGGGGCGAAATGCCCGGCATTCTCGATGATCTCCAGCCGCGCATCGGGCAGAAGGCGCAGCATGTCTTGGTGCTGGGCGACCGGGCTCCACTGATCCTGCCGCCCGACGACCAGCAGCACCGGGCAGGTGATTGCGGCCAGATAGGCAGAGGCATCGGGGCGGTGCACCAGCGCGTTGATCTGGCGGGCGTGCAGATCGGGATTTTTGCGCAGCACCATATCGGTGAGGCTCTGCATCAGCGCCGCGTTCTGTTGGTTGGCCTCATAGACCATCGGCGGCAGCCAGCGCGCGGCCAAAGCCTCCATGCCGTTGTCATAGGCAAAGCGCACGATCTCTTCGCGCTTGGCGGTTTCGCCCTCTTTCAGCGGGTGAATGCCGGTATCGAGCAGCACCAGCCGCTCGATCCGCTCCGGCGCGAGATGCGCCATCTCCATCGCCACCCGCGCGCCCATGGAATGGCCCGCCACCCGCAGCAGGCCCGGATAGCGATCAAGGCAATCGCGCGCCATTTGGGTGATGCTGTCTTGGGTCGACAGATCGGCCACCTCCGCCGGGATGCGCTCACGCACAGGTGCCCAGGTGGTTTCGTCGCACAGCAGGCCGGGGATCAGAAGCGTGGTCATCAGTTGATCATCGTGTTGGGCAGGATCAGCGAGATTTGCGGGAAGGCCACCAGCAATGCCAATGTGATCAGCATCGCCACCCAGAACGGCGCTACACCGCGGAACATCCGGCCCAGCGGCACGCCTGGCGCCACCGATTTGACGATGAACACGTTCAGCCCCACTGGCGGCGAGATCAGGCCCATTTCCAGCGTCAGCACCACCAACACGCCGAACCAGATCGGATCAATCCCGAGCTGCTGCACCACCGGGAAAAAGATCGGCATGGACAGCACCATCATCGCGAAACCTTCCATGAAGCAGCCAAGGATCAGGTAGATCGCCAGCATGATCGCCAGCACCCCAAGCGCCGGGATTGCCAGCCCTTCCAGATAATGGCCCAGTGCCAGCGGGATATGGCTGAGCGCCAGGAAGGTCTTGATCATATAGGCAGAAATCAGGATCAGCATGACGGTTGCGGTTGTCACCACGCTATCGCGCGCGGCTTTCCACAACAGGCGCAGGCTGAGCTTGCCCATCAGCGCACCGAAGAGGATCACCAGACCGGCACCCACCGCAGCGGCTTCGACCGGCGAGAAGATGCCGCCATAGATGCCGCCGATGGTGAGGACAATCACCAGCAGGATGGGGGCGGCTCCCAAGGTGGCGCGGCCTTTTTCCGCCCAGCTCGTGCGCGGGCCAGCGGGGCCGTATTCGGGAGAGATATGGGTGAGCAGGCTGATCGTGGCGATGAACATGCCCAGAAGCAAAAGCCCCGGCAAAACGCCTGCAAGGAACAGCCGCCCGATGCTTTCCTGCGTTAGCAGCGCGTAGATCACGAAGCCGGTGGAGGGCGGGATCAGGATGCCCAAAGTGCCGCCTGCTGCGACCACGCCGGTGGACAGGCGGTTATCGTATTTGAACCGGTCCATCTCGGACAGCGAGACCCGCCCGATGGTCAGCGCCGAGGCGACCGATGAGCCGGACAGCGCCGC
>JARRIY010000120.1:0-8835 GCA_037379985.1 Maritimibacter sp. | reverse complement strand
CGCCAGCGACGGCAAAGGGGAATGGCATCGGCCAATCCCGCATCCAGTGCTGCGGCACCTGATCGTAAAAACCCGGTTCCGGGTTTTCGAACATGGCTTTGCTGCGCGGCCGCCGCTGCTGGTAAACCGGGGCTTCGCGCTCGACCATCTCGCGGGCAGTGGCGCACAAGCCTGCGAGGTCAGGAACGGGCGCAAGGGGGCGGGGGGTGTTCGGGTGGCTCATGACTGTCCTCAAACCTATAAAGTGATCACTTTAGTGCGTCCACAGTCCTGCCATGTCAATAGATTTGATCAAATTACGGGGTATATGGCCACTTTTGGCACCTTCAGATGGCGAGGGAGTATTAAATGTTATCACAATATTGGAAATTTGGGTGCGCGCCATGTCGCGGCGTCGCCTCCGGGATTCCCCGGATCAGCGACGCGCCTGCCTTCGTTGCTCATAGGTGTCGATCATGCGGATGATCCACGGAATGTTCGGCATGAAAATGAATATTCGGGTCAACTGAAAAGCCGTCACCAGGGCGACGTCGATATCCAGGAACTTTGCCGTCAGCGCCATTTCCGTGGCGCCGCCCGGCGCGGCCCCCAGAACCAGGACCTCCCATTGTTGACCGGTAAGCGTTGCTATCGCAACCGCGAGACCGGAAACCAGACCAAGCAACAGAACGGTGCTCGTGAGGATAGTAAGCAGCTGACGTTCCTGGTTTACGAACAGATCATGCCGAAAGGTGCTGCCAAGCCATGTCCCCAAAACGATCTGGGCCAGCGAAAGAACCTCAGACGGAAAGGCGACCGGCTGCAGGCCAATCGCACTTGCGGCGGCCGTGAATGTCAGCGGGCCGAGGAAATACGGGTTGGACAGCCCGACGCGCTTGAACAGCAACGCGCCGGTGATGGCGAGGAGCGCCAGAAACCCGTTGCCGTACAGATCGAAGCTGCCGCCACGCGCGATGCCGGTGCGGTCCGGCCAGCCATCCATGGCAAAGACTGCAATGGGAACAAGAATCACCACGGCGGCAATACGCGTGGTCTGGGCCAGAATGACCGGGGCGGGATCGCAATTATGCCGTTCTGCCATGATCGCGGCTTCGACCGGGCTGGTTGGAAAGGTCGAGAGGAACGCCTGTGACAGGCGGATTTTCGTGTTGCGCGCAATCAGGATGGCAACAAGCCCGGCGCAGACGGCAGAGCTCAGCGCCATGCCGATCATGATCGGGGCCAGCCCGAGAAGGGCGGCCAGCGCAGCGGGCGTGAGACCCTGAGAAGGCCGGAGACGGAGAGCGCTGCATACAGGACCAGCGGCCCGATCATCCACGGCAGTGGAATGCCGATGCGGGCAATGAGCCACCCGGCAAGGCTTGCCGCTGCATACAGCGCGGCGAGGGTGAGCATGTCCTTGATTTGGAGCGACACGTGATTTTCCTCGGAAGGGGGCCGTTCATGCCGGGTTGTTTGGTGGGGTAAAAGGCGCGCGTCGTGCCGCTATGGTGCATTCGGCAGGTGCTTGACCGGGATCGGTTTGCCGTCCGGGTCGAGGGCAACGAAGACAAAATTCGCTTCGGTGACCTTTTCACTGAAACCGACTTCGCGCGGGCGGCGCCAGGCTCCGACATGGATCGTCATCGAGGTGTTTCCGACCTTGATCAGCGAGGCATAGAGCGACACCTCGTCCCCCACCTTGACCGGGCGGTGGAAGATCATCCCATCCACCGCGATTGTGGCGCTGCGCACGCCAGAGGTGAAGGTCGCGACCGAGCCTGCGGCAAGGTCCATCTGGCTCATCAGCCATCCGCCAAAAATATCCCCCGCCGGGTTGGTGTCTGCCGGCATGGCAATGGTGCGGATGGTCGGATTTCCGGTGGGGGGCTGGTCTGTGCTGGTCATCGCTTTGTCTTTCCTGGGCGCGCTGCGTCGCGCCTTCGCGACAATGCCGGGATCAGAATACCAAATCCGGGGCTGGTCTGGACCCAACGAATGGTTTGGTCACGGCAAACCCATTGCGTCGTATATCCATGGCAAATGCGCGGCTGGTCCGCGATTGGTGACGCTGGAGGAACGACATGGAAACCGTAACCGTCGAGATCAGGGATGCGATTGGCTGGGTGACGATTGACAGCCCTCCGGTGAACGCCTTGGGGCAGAGTGTTCGGCAAGGGCTGATGGAGGCTGTGACCCAGCTGGCCGAGGCTGATGTGCAGGCGGTTGTGCTGACCGGGGCCGGGCGCACCTTTGTTGCAGGCGCGGATATTCGTGAGCTGGGCAAGACGCCGGCAGAACCCTACCTGCCCGATGTCCTTGCCGCGATTGCCGCCGCGCCGGTGCCCTGGATCGCGGCGATCAACGGTATGGCGCTTGGCGGCGGTCTCGAAGTGGCGATGGCCTGTCATGCGCGTATCGCCGCGCCCTCGGCTAAGCTGGGCCTGCCGGAAGTGAATATCGGGATCATCCCCGGCTCTGGCGGGACGGTGCGTTTGCCGCGTCTGGTGCCGATGGCCACGGCGATCAAGCTGGTGACCAGCGGCAAACCCATCGGCGCACAAGAGGCACTGGACGCGGGTTTGGTGGATCGTCTCAGCGGGGAAGACCTGCTGGGCGAGGCGGCTGCGATGGCGCGGGATCTGGCGGAAATGGGACGCCCCAAACCGGCACTTGAGCGGGATCTTGTGGCAGGAGACCCGATAGACTGGGACGCGCAAGCATCGCAATTGCGCAAACGCAGCCGGGGTGCGGCGGCGCCGCTCGAAGCGCTGGCATCCCTGAAATGTGCAGCAAGCGAGCCTGTCGATGTTGCCCTTGCGGGCGAGCGGGAGCGGTTCTTGCGGCTGGCCGCGTCGGACGAGGCCGCCGCCCTGCGCCATATCTTTTTCGCCGAACGCGCGGCGGGCAAGGGCTTGAAACAGGCACAGGCCGATCCGGTCGATCTGTCCCGCGTCGGTGTGATCGGTGGCGGCACGATGGGGGCAGGGATCGCCACGGCGCTGTTGCTGGCCGGATCGCAGGTGCATCTGATCGAACGTGACGCCGCCGCCGCAGAGATCGCGCGGACCCGTGTCGCCGATACCATCGCCGCCAGTGTCAAACGCGGCGTGGTACCCGTGGCCAAGGGCGAAGCGGCCTTGGCAGAATTGAGCACCGGCGCGGATTACGCGGCGCTGGCAGATTGTCCGCTGGTGATCGAAGCGGTGTTCGAGGATCTGGACGTTAAGCGACAGGTGTTCGAGACGCTGGATGCGATCATGCCCGCCGAGGCGATCCTTGCCACCAACACCTCCTATCTGGATGTGAACGTGCTGGCCCAGACGACGCGCGACCCCTCGCGCATCCTCGGGCTGCATTTCTTTTCGCCCGCCCATGTGATGAAGCTGCTCGAAGTGGTGCGGGGCGAGGCCACAAGTGCGCGGGCGCTGGCAACCGGCGGGGCCTTGGCCAAACTGCTGCGCAAGATCCCGGTGGTGGCCGGTGTCTGTGACGGTTTTATCGGCAACCGCATCATGGCAGCCTACCGACGTGAATGCGAATTCATGCTCGAAGAGGGCGCCTTGCCACAGCAGATCGACGCGGCGATGCAGGAGTTCGGCTTCGCCATGGGGATCTATGCGGTGCAGGATATGAGCGGTCTCGACATCGCCTGGGCGCAGCGCAAGGCGCGCGCGCCGCTGCGCGACCCGGCGGAACGCTATGCCCGGATCGCGGATCGGCTGTGCGAGGCCGGGCGGCTGGGCCGCAAAACCGGCAAAGGGTGGTATGATTATTCCTCTGGCAAGGCCGAGGTTGATCCGGAGGTCACGCGGATTATCGAAGAGGAAAGCGCCCGCGCGGGGCGGGAACGAACAACGTTCACCGCCCCGGAGATCATGGCGCGCATTCTTGGCACCATGCAGCGCGAGGGACAGGCGGTTCTGGACGAGGGCATCGCGGAAAGCGCGGACGATATCGATGTGGTGATGATCACCGGCTATGGGTTTCCGCGTCACAAGGGCGGGCCAATGTATTTGGCGAGCAAAGCGGGCTGAACACAGGCCTTCAGCCGGGGATTGCCGCCTGTTTTGGGGCGTCAGAGGCGATAAAATGCGTCTGGATATGGATTAGTGCTTTGTAATTACATTGTAATTCGAGGCCAATCCGAGGTGTTTCCAAGACTAACAAATACTTAGTTCACGACACCCGCGGTGAAACGCCATGCTGCAACAGAGGAGTTTTGCCGGGGCGTGGATCCATGACCTGGCGAGGGAGGATATAATGGAAACAGACAGGAAAGCTTTGGGCTGGCGTCTTCAGCTCAATTTCGTTCGCGGCTCTTTGCCCGTGCTGGATCTGGTGGGCAGCGCCATACTTCTGACGGTGTTTTGGAAGTATTTTGCGCAGGCATCTGCCCTGCCGACGCCGCTGAACAAGATCGACATCGGCGCGGGCGGATTTCCCATCCTACTGGCGATTGCAACCCTGATCGGTATCGCCGCCGTGGCTGTGGGTGCCGTTATTCGGATGCTGGATCCGGTGCCGGTGTCCTGGGTCGCGATCCGGCGTCCGCTTTTCGTTATCGCGACGATTGGCCTTCTGATCCTGCAGTCGATCTATTTTGAAACGCTGGGCGCGCTGCCGAGCGTTCTGGTCTTTGCCCTGCTGACAATGCTGGCCTGTGGTGAGCGTCGCCCGTTGCACCTGATCGGCGTTCCGATCGCTTTGAGCGCTTTCATCTACGTCGTTTTCAACCTGGCGCTTGACGTCAACCTGCCCTGAGGAACTGTAGATGTTTGAGAGTCTTGCAATTGGCTTTTCGGCCTTCGGCGACCCAATGGTTTGGATGGCCCTCCTGTTCGGCGCCTTGGCGGGCTATCTGATCGGGGCCATTCCCGGCCTTGGTCCCAGCCTTGGCGTCGCGCTGCTCATCCCGTTCACCTATGGCATGGATCCGGCGGTTTCGATTGTTGGTCTTGTCGCGCTTTATGCCGCTGCTGAATATGGCGGCGCGATCACCGCGATTCTGATCAACTCGCCCGGTACGGCCGCAGCGGTGGCCACATCGTGGGATGGCTATCCGCTGACCCAGCAGGGCCGGGCAGGCGAGGCGCTGACCGTGTCGATCCTGTCCTCGGGCGCGGGGATCTTCATCTCCACGCTGTTCCTGATCCTGACCGCCGTGCCGCTGTCGGAATTCGCGCTGCGTTTCGGGCCGGGCGAATATTTTGCCCTCGCCTTGGTGGGGCTCAGCCTTGTGGCGGGCCTGTCCGAAGGATCGCCTCTTAAAGGTACGGTTTCCATGGGCATCGGACTTGCGCTGGCGACCATTGGTCTGGACATGCAGACCGGTGTGCCGCGCTTTACCATGGGCGACCCCGAGTTCTTTGAGGGGCTGCCGCTGGTTCCGGTTCTGCTGGGTCTTTATGCGCTGTCCGAGGTTTTGTTCATGATCGAGGACGGCCCGTCGGAAAAGCTCAAGAGCGCACCGATTGGCGGGCTGCTGGCGATGCCGGTGAAGTCGATCCTCGGTCTCAAGACGACCATCCTGCGCAGCTCGGTTCTGGGCTATGTGATCGGGGTCATTCCGGGGGCGGGGGCGTCTATCGCATCCTTCGTATCCTATGCGGTGTCCAAGCGGACATCGAAAACCCCTGAGAAGTTTGGCAAAGGGTCGCTCGAAGGGGTGGCCTCGTCCGAGGCGGCGAACAACTCGGCGGTGGCCGGGGCGCTTGCGCCGCTGCTGGCGCTGGGTATTCCCGGCTCGCCGACCACCGCGATCATGATCGGCGCGCTGATGGTGCAGGGCATCCAGCCCGGACCGCTTCTGTTCACCAGATCGCCCGAGATCCCCTACACCGTCTTTGCCTCTCTCTGGGTTGGCGTGCCGGTGATGGTGCTGATCGGCCTTGCAGGCGCCAGGATCTGGGCCAAGGTTGCGAATATTCCGCGTCCGGCAATCGCCGCCATCGTTGCCGGTATCTGCTATGTCGGCGCCTATGCGTCGCATACCACGATGTTCCCGGTTCACATCATGACTGCCTTTGGCATCGTGGGCTACATCCTGCGCAAGCTGAAATTCCCGCTGGCACCGATCATCCTTGCGCTGGTTCTGGGCGAGATGATGGAAACCAATTTCCGCCGGGCGCTGATCTCGAACAAGGGCGAATGGTCGATCTTCTACACCTCGCCGATGACCGTGATCCTGATCATCATCGCCATTCTGGCCTTTGTCTTGCCCGCTCTGTCTTTGATGCAGGCCCGGCGTCGGCGCGCGAAGGAAGTTTGACCAAGTTTCGAGTCACCGTTGCCTGACAAACGCTCAGTTCACTCGGGCGACGGGAAAGCCGAAACTCATCAAAGGTGGAAACGCCAAAAAATAAAGAGTCTGCTATGGGAGGAAAACGAATGGCATTCAGCAACCTTAAGAAACTGGTTCTCGGCGTCGCTGGCGCGGCGGCCCTGACATTGGGCGTCGTACAAGGTGCGGCGGCCGACGACTGGGCACCTGAAGGTCCGGTCAACATGATCCTGCACACCAAGCCCGGCGGCGGCGTGGACGTGTTCAGCCGCACGCTGGCCAAGGAACTGGAGCCGATTATCGGCCAGTCCATCGTGGTGGTGAATGCGCCGGGTGGCGGCGGTGCCACGCAGATGGCGAAGATGCGCAGCGCCAAGCCCGACGGCCTGACGCTGGGGGTCAACACCGTGACCCACCTGACCGGCATGCAGACCAACCTTCGCGGCACGTTTTCACCCGATGATTTCGAGTGGATCGCCCTGGCGCAGATCGATCCGATCATGTTCTTCGTGTCCAAGGATTCCGAGCTGAACTCGATCACTGATCTGGTTGAGCTGGCCAAAGCCAATGGTGGCGAAGTCAATATCGCCGGTTTCGGCCCGGTCGGTTCGATGCAGAACATCGGCATGTCGATGCTGGAGAAAGCTGCTGGCGTGAAATTCAACTGGGTCGCGCACCAGTCGACCCCCGATATCATTGCCGCCGTTCTGGGCGGGCATATGGATGTCGGCGTCGCCAACCTCGGTCCGGCATTGTCTTTCTTTGAAGCAGACCGCCTGAAGGGGCTTGGTGTTCTGGGCGACAACCGCCTGTCGACGCTGCCCGATATGCAGACCTTTGGCGAGCAGGGCTACGACGTCGACACCAGCTGGCTGCAAATTCGCGGCGTCTTTGGTCCCAAGGGCATGCCCCTGGAGCTGCAGCAGCAGATCGCCGATGCCATCCACAAAGCCATGGCGAGCGACAGCTACCAGACCTATGCCCGCGCCGCTGGTGTTCAGGACAGCGATTATGGTCCCGAGGAATATTCGGCCTTCATCAAGCAGATGAGTTCTGTGGCCGAAGAGCAGCTCAAAGCAGCGGGTATCATCGAGTGATGACACGCAACCGGTCTCTCCGTCCTAGGGCGGGGGGACCATTCCAAGACGGTTTTTCACTTTCAAGAAGGTGTCCACCATGACCGGTGCATTCACCGGCCTGCGGGTCATTGATACGACGCACGTCCTTGCCGGACCTTTTGCAAGCTACCAGATGGCGCTGCTTGGGGCCGAAGTCATTAAGGTCGAAGCGCCGAAAGAGCCCGATCAGGCCCGCTATAACGGCACCGATCGTGACCTGGTGCGCGAAGGGATGGGCACGGCATTCCTGGCGCAGGCGGCTGGCAAGAAGGCGCTGGCGCTGGATCTCAAATCCGATGCGGGGCGCAACGCGCTGCTGCGCTTGGTCGAGACGGCAGATGTCTTTGTTGAGAATTACCGCCCCGGAGCGTTTGAGGATCTGGGTTTGGGCTATGAGGATATGGCCCGGGTCAATCCGCGTCTGATCTATTGCTCCGTGTCGGCCTTCGGGTCCACCGGACCGCGCCGGACACAGACCGGATATGACAACGTCATTCAGGCATTTTCGGGCATCATGGATATGACCGGGCACGGCGATGGTCGCCCGCTGAAATGCGGCGCGCCGGTTGTCGACTATGCGACAGGTTTGACGGCTGCCTTTGCCATTTCTGCCGCGTTGTTCCAGCGTGAACGCACTGGAAAAGGCCAGCGGATCGACGTGTCGATGCTGGATGTTGCGCTGACGCTGATGACCTCTCCGGCGACGGATTTCCTGTGGACGGGGAAGCATCCAAAGGCGAAGGGCAACAAATACGCCTTTGCCACGCTGGGTATGTTTCAGGCCTCCGATGGCCCTCTGATGGTGGCCGCATCGAACCTGCGTCAGCAGCGTCGGCTATGGATCGGGCTGGGTCGCGAGGATCTGGTCAAATCGGATAACCTGTCCCGCATCGACGATTACGAAGCCGAGCATGAGGCGCTGAGCTCCATCATTTCGACCATGCCCGTGGACTATTGGGAAAAATTCCTGACGGAACGACGCGTCCCGGTTTCCCGCATTCGCCGTCTCGAAGAGGCGCTGACCGATCCTCAGGCCGAAGCCCGAGGCCAATTCTTGCGGCTGGCGGACCCCAGCGGTCGCCTTGAAGGGCTGAAGGTTCCGTCGATTGCATTCCGGATGTCGCAATCTGACTCCGGGGTAAGCCTGCCTCCGCAGCGGGTGGGCGCGCAGACATCTGAAATTCTGAGCTCGCTTGGTCTTGGCGATGATGAAATCGAAGCGCTGTGCCTGGCAGGTCTGGCCCTACAGGCCCCGGGATCAGTGGAAGAGGCAGGGGCATGACATCCGCAATCGAAAGACTGGCTGATCTGGCCGCTGGCTGGCTTGATGCTCCGATTTCGCCGGAGCTGCGCCAGGCGGTCCATTGCGCGACGTTGGATTGGTTTGCCACGACGCTGCCGGGCACCTTGCTGGCCCCGGCCACCTTGTTGGCCGCAGGGGGGCTGGCGCGCGAT
>JARRIY010000119.1:0-8584 GCA_037379985.1 Maritimibacter sp. | reverse complement strand
AAAGCATGTTAATGTCACCTGCCCCTGTCATCTGCTGACGTCTGGAGCTTTGCAGCTGTAACCTTAACCTTCACGTCGATCGCCCCGACAACTAAAGAGTACGCCCGGGCCTCGGATGAGGGAGGCGACGGCAAACAGGCGGCACCTGTAATCTGGTCAGAACGTTGATCTGATCTGAAACTTGATCCGTGCTGAAATTTGCCCCGATCAGCGCTGTAATCTAGCCTGCACTATGATCTAAGCTGATATTTGCCCCCGGTCGGAAATGTGGTCAGACCTCCGACACCGGGGAGTGAATAGCGGAGGCAGCACAGGCTCTGCCTCGCATTCACTGACTAATCTCCTGGCTATTCTTATACTTTTCGAACATTTATGACGTTAGTACGTGCGAATACTGTCATGTTGTTTTCACTATTTCGATATCTCGAAGATTCTGAGGTTCCAAGTTCACGCCCCAGCGCGCGCCTGACATCTGCGTCATGAGACCTTGGCGACGGCGAATAAATTTCAGAGATCCCCTGCGGCAGACTGCCTTCTCATACCCCGAGGAGTCGATCCATCAACCATCCTTTGCGCGCGAGTTCTGGGCAACGAGCCGGGGTGTAGCTCACGTTGAAACGCGACAAGCGCATATCGCGATGCTATCACTTTTCGAACATTTTTCCTGTGGATAGGTGCGAATACTGGTAGGTTTCTTATCTTTTCACGATGTTTCGCGCGCTTCCAGCTTGTCGCGATAACAGCGACGCGCGGCGCCTGTCTGCCCCTTACTGAGGCATGCTTTCTGCGGTTTTGCCAGCGCGCCATTCTGGAGGCTTCAACTTTGGGCGCCGTATTTCAGCAGCCTACCCTTGAGTTATGTCCTTGAGCCCTATCCGTGAGCGCCCCGTTCTTGAGGCCCAACTCTTGAGCACTCTATTCCTCAGGGCTTCAATCTCAACGCCCCTCAGGGCTGCAATCTCAACGCCTTGTTCACAGGCACGCCATTCTTGAGCAATTTTACAGTGCCCCTAGTCTTCAGTACCTCAAACAACGGCTTCCAATCATCGGTCACAGATCATCAACCCGATCAGCACACAATCATCAGACCCTTTCGAGCCCTCTCAGACCTTTCAGCCTCATCGGCCCATCAGCCCCATCAGCCCCATCAGACCGCCGGGTCCGATCAGCCGCCATCACTCGGCCAACCCCGATCAGCCTTCCAGAAGAGATTTTGCGGCGGCGCGGGCCTCGTCGGTGATCCGGTCACCGGCCAGCATCCGGGCCAGTTCGTCTACCCGATCGGCGCTATTCAGCGGCGTTACCCGGGTCAGTGTCGCGCCATCTTGCACCGATTTTGCCACCTGCCAGTGATGCGCGCCGAGGGCGGCAACTTGCGGCGAATGGGTAACGACGAGCACCTGCCCGCCTTCATCGGCGAGGGTTTTCAGCCGCCGCCCAACCGCATCCGCCGTGGCCCCGCCGACACCCCGGTCGATCTCGTCAAAGATCATCGTCAGCCCGGTCGTGTCTTTGGTCAGGCAGACTTTCAGCGCCAGCAGAAAGCGACTGAGCTCGCCGCCCGAGGCGATCTTGTTCAGCGCTCCCGCAGGCGCGCCCGGGTTGGTGGCCACGGTGAAGGTCACCGCGTCGCGCCCATCCGGGCCAGCATCAGCCTCGGTGATCTCGGTGGTAAACACCGCGCGTTCCATTTTCAGCGGCGCCAGCTCTTCGCCCATCGCCGCATCCAGCGCCTCGGCAGCCTGCGCCCGCGCCAAGCTCAACGCCTCCGCCGCCGCATCATATTTCGCCTGCGCGGCCTCGCGACCCGCCCGCAATGCAGCAAGATCACCTTCACCCTGATCGAGCGCGGCGAGTTTTGTGGCGATATCCTCGGCAAAGGCCCCCAGATCATCCGGTGCCACACCATGTTTGCGGGCCAGCGCGCGGATCGCGAACAGGCGCTCTTCCACCCGTTCAAGCTGCATCGGATCAAAGCTCAGCGCGTCCAGCGCGGTTTCAACCCCTTGCACTGCTTCGCCCAACTCGGCCAAAGCCCGCCCCAGCGCCTCGACCGGCGCATCCAGCGTGCCATCAGCGCGGTCGGCCACGCCTTCCAGCCAGCGTAGCGCGTCGCCCATCCGGCCTTCGGCCCCTTCGCCCGGCCCCAACGCCTGAGCCGCCTTCACTACATCCTCACCGATCCGCTGTCCGGCTTGCATCAGCCGCCGTTCGGCGTCCAGCTCGGCATCTTCGCCCGGCTCCGGTGCCAGTTTATCCAGCTCCGCCCCGGCATGGCGCAGGAATTCCTCTTCGGCCCGGGCGGCTTCAAGACGCTCCTCCGCCGCCGCCAGCGCTTTGCCCGTCTGGCGCAGCTCTGCCCAGGCAGCGCGCACGCCGCTTAGGTCCAGCCCACCAAAAGCATCCAGCAAATCGCGATGCACACGCGGGTTCAAGAGCCCCCGGTCATCCTGCTGCCCATGCAGCTCGACCAGCGTGTCGGACAGCGCGCGCAGCACCTCGCCCGAGGCGCGGCGATCATTCACCCAAGCGGTTTTGCGTCCGTCGGCCCGGTTCACCCGGCGCAGGATCAGCGTGTCGTCCACCGGTATTCCGGCCTCGTCCAGCACCGCCATCGCGGCATGGCCCGGCTCCAGCTCAAACTCGGCAACGACTTCGCCCTGCTCTGCCCCGGCGCGCACCAGATCGGCCCGCCCGCGCCAGCCCAGCACAAAGCCCAGACTATCCAGCAGAATGGATTTGCCCGCCCCGGTTTCGCCGGTCAGCACATTCAAACCCGGCTGGAACTCAAGTTCCAGCCGGTCGATGATCAACATGTCTCGGATGCTCAGGCTGCGCAGCATGGCCGGTGCCTAGAGCCACTCGCCCTTGACGAGCTGGCGGTAGATCGCAGAGAGCCAGTTATCGCCCTGAGCTTTCGGCTCCAGCCCCTGTTCGGTCAGAAGCGCATAGCTATCTTCATACCACTGCGTGGATTGGAAGTTATGCCCAAGGATGGCCCCGGCCGCCTGTGCCTCGTCGGTGAGACCAAGCGACAGGTAGGATTCCACCAGTCGATGCAGCGCTTCCGGCGTGTGCGAGGTGGTCTGGTATTGCTCGACCACCGCCCGGAAACGACGGATCGCCGCCGTGTAGTGCTTGCGCTTCAGATAGAAGCGACCCACTTCCATCTCCTTGCCCGCAAGGTGATCATAGGCCAGATCGAATTTCAGGATAGCCGAGCGCGCATATTCGGTATCGGGATATTTCTCGATCACGTCGCGCAGCGCCTGCAGTGCCTGGAAGGTCTGGCCCTGATCGCGCCCGATATCATCGATCTGATCATAATAGCTCAGAGCCAGCAGATATTGCGCATAGGCCGCATCTTTGCCGCCCGCATAGAAATCGAGATAGCGCTGCGCCTGAGCGCGGGAATCGTCGAATTTCTTCGCCTTGTGATTGACGAAGGCCTGCATGATCAGCGCGCGCTGGCCCCACTCGGAATAGGGGTAAAGCCGTTCGACTTCGCTGAACCAATGCGCCGCATCAGACAGGTTATCCTGATCCAGCTCATATTCACCGCGTTTGAAAATCTCAACCGCCGTGAATTCCTCGATCGGCTTTTGCTCAACCTGTTCGCTGTTGAACAGATTCGCAAACCAGCCACCACCTTCGCCACCACCGGTCGAGCATCCCGACAGGCCGGTCGCCAGGGCGAGAATAATCGCCGCCTTGGTGCCTCGTTTCAGATTTTCACGAGCGTTCTTGTCGCGCCGCAGCTCCTGCATGATCCGCGCCTACCCCAATCCCAGATGATCCACCCGGATCGCAACGATGCCGGGCGCAAACTTTACACATCCCTAGCACATAAACCCGGGGGGCAAAATGGTTTCGCAGTGGAAAATAGGACGCAGTGTGACTGTTTTCACAAATTCAGTGAAAGCAGCGTTTTTCCCCGCGCCCGCAGCACGCAACTTATTGCAACAAAAGAAAAAGGCCGGGAATTCCCGGCCTTCTTTTCAGATTTCTGATCCGCCTTAGTTGGCTTGGCGGCGCAGGAAGGCGGGAATTTCCACCCGATCCTGCTCCGGATCAGCGGCAACATCGCTGTATTGCGGGCTGTTCATCGTCGGCTGAACACGCTGCTCCTGACGCTGCGGTTCATCATCGCTATGACCGGTCATGCGATTGATGAAAGAATTGATGCCGAAGCGCGGACGCCCTTCATTGCTGTCATGATGTTCAGCGCCAGCGGCACGGCTTTGCTGTTGCACCGGAGCGCGGCTAACAGCGGCTTGCAGACGCGCCATCGCTTCGGGGCTGGGCGCACCGGGAGCCGGGGCTTTCGGCGCAACGAACTGAGCGACGGTGTTATCCTGCTCTTCGTAATAGGCCGTTTCCTGCACCGGTTGCGGCTGATAGGCCGGGGCCGGCAGATCGTCGCTATCGGCAAAGATGTCTTCGACCTGCTCTTCAGCGGCAGCCGCCGTAGCATCGAGATCGCTATCAAAGAACGAAGCCTGCGGCAGGTCGTCGTCTTCGGCCATCATGTTTGTTTCAAAGCTCGCCTCTTCCTGCACCGGCTGAGCAACGGCTTCCATCGAAGCGCGACGCGGCACCGGGATCGACTGCACGACCTCGGCGGCATCAATGCCAGTGGCAACAACCGAAACCCGCATCATGCCTTCCATGGCGGTATCCAGGGTCGAGCCGACGATGATATTGGCTTCCGGATCCACCTCTTCGCGGATGCGGTTCGCGGCTTCGTCCAGTTCGAACAGGGTCAGGTCTTCGCCGCCGGTGATGTTGATCAGCACGCCACGCGCGCCTTTCAGGCTGATTTCATCCAGCAGCGGGTTGGCGATGGCTTTCTCGGCAGCCTGAATGGCGCGATCTTCGCCTTCGCTTTCGCCGGTACCCATCATTGCTTTGCCCATCTCGTCCATCACCGCACGCACGTCGGCAAAGTCGAGGTTGATCAGGCCCGGGCGCACCATCAGATCGGTCACACCTTTGACGCCCTGATAGAGCACGTCATCAGCCATCGAGAAGGCTTCGGTGAAGGTGGTTTTCTCGTTGGCGAGGCGGAACAGGTTCTGGTTCGGAATGATGATCAGCGTATCGACCATCTTTTGCAGCGCTTCCACGCCTTCCTCGGCCTGACGCATGCGTTTGCCGCCTTCGAATTGGAAGGGTTTGGTGACAACGCCCACGGTCAGCACGCCGAGCTCACGCGCGGCTTGCGCGATGATCGGGGCCGCACCGGTGCCGGTGCCGCCGCCCATGCCAGCGGTGATGAAGCACATATGCGTGCCCGCCAGTTGGTCGACGATCTGTTCAATCGATTCTTCGGCGGCAGCGGCCCCGACAGAAGCCCGCGCACCCGCGCCCAACCCTTCGGTGGCTTTAATGCCCATCTGGATTTTGTTGTTCGATTTCGACTGTGCCAGCGCTTGCGCATCGGTGTTGGCCACAACGAAATCGACGCCGTCCAGCGCCTTTTCGATCATGTTATTCACCGCATTACCACCGGCCCCGCCGACGCCAAACACGGTGATCCGGGGTTTCAGCTCTTCATGCTGCTGCTGACCCGGCATGGTGAGGTTCAATGTCATGATCTGTCCGCCTGTCCTATGTTCTGTCCCACTCCCGGGAAACACCCGGGTCCGCCACGGCTTTCCCCGCCACTGACGGACGGCTGGCCTGATTACAGCGAATCTAACGGGATTTCCGGGCGGCGTCACGGAAAAAACGCAAAATCGCCCCAAAATATGGGGGTTTCCGCCTATCGCCCGCCGTGATGTCGAAGATACCACCATATCTGGCGTTCAACCGGCAGGACACATCAATACAGCTACATCACCCGACCAGACCACTGGCAGGGAATGCGGATTTCAATCATAGGAGGCACTGCTCGCGCCACACACGCAGGCGTTGAATCGCCTGACTACGAATAATTAACCACATGAAGAGGCGGGAGAAAAGGGAATATCGGCGCAATCCTGATCCGCGCGCAGAATCGCGCTTATCCGGACTGAAAACCGGGCGTTCCGCTTAGCGTATAGCGACGGCGCGTTGAGCCTTACGAAACATCCGATAGGGAATGCTGGCCAGCAGGCTGAACAGGATCACAGCGATCAGACGCAGGTGGATGCGCAACATATTCCGTTTCCTTACCAGTTATCCTTGAACCATTTCACCGCCCAGCGAAGCGAGCGTGACGGGTAGCTTTCTGCGGGAATGTCGAAATCCCACCATTCGTCTTGCGGATTGACCGCAAACAGGCACTGCCCCACGGCGGCCGAGAAGGCCGGACCAGCGGTTGCCTGCGGCAGCCCCTGCACACGCAGCGGGCCGCGACTGATCCGGACCTGCTGACCGAGAATCTTCGGCGCCAAACCATCGAGCCCCGGAATCTGACTGGCCCCGCCGGTCAGCACGATCTGCTGGCTCGGCAAGCTGTCGAACCCGGCCGCATCGAGCCGCGCGCGCACGTCTTCCAGAATTTCTTCGACCCGGGGGCGCATGATGCCGATCAGCTCCGACCGGCTGACGGTGCGCCGATCACGCTCCCAATCGCCACTGTCGCCACCAATCTCGATCTGCTCACGGTCATCCATCCCGGTGGCGTATACGCCGCCATAGAAGGTCTTGATCCGCTCGGCCGTTGCCCAGGGCACATGCAACCCTTTCGAAATATCAGACGTTACGTGGTCGCCCCCAAGGCGCACACTATCTGCGTAGATCATGTGTTTCTTAATAAAGACTGAAATTCCGGTGGAACCGCCGCCCATGTCGATGCAGGCCGCGCCCAGTTCCTGTTCATCTTCAGTCATCGCCGACAGGCCCGAGGCATAGGCAGAGGACACGATCCCGGCCAGTTCCAGATCACAGCGCTGGATGCAGTGGATCACGTTATGCACCACGTCGCTATCGGCCGAGAGCAGATGCATATCCACCGACAGCTTGTTGCCGATCTGACCGCGCGGATCGGCAAGGCCGGAGCGGTTATCCAGAGCAAAGTTCACCGGCTGCGCGTGCAGAACCTCGCGCCCTTCACCCAGCGGCGGCACATCGCAGGCGGCCAGCACGCGGGCCACCTCATCTTCACCGACGATCTGCCCATCAAGATCAATCTGCCCGTCCAGCCCATAGCTGCGCGGATTGGCACCTGAGAAGCTCGCGATCACATGATCGACCCGAAGCCCAGCCATTTTCTGCGCGCCCTGCACCGCGGTGCGGATGGCGCGCTCGGTTTCGTTCATCGTGTCGATTTCGCCAAAGCGCACCCCGCGCGAGCGCGTGGTATTCGCCCCGATCACCCGAAAGCTCGATTGCCCGGCCAGCGCCCCGATCCCGTCGGTCTCGCGAAAGCTGTTCGGTCCGTCAACGCGCAACACCAGGCAGGCGATTTTCGAACTGCCAATATCCAGCACGGCGATCACACCGCGTTGCATGGCGGTCTGGCGCATGGCACGCATGGCGCGTTGCTGGTCATAAAGCTCGTTCATCGGGCAGTCTCCAGGGCAAGGCTATTGATTTCACGGAAGGTTTCGACCGCAGGCGCATCAAGGCGCAGGGTCGGGCGTTTGGGATTGCGCATGTCGATATAGCTGACATCGCGCGACAGAAGATCCTGAGCGTGATCCAGTGCCAGCACCAGATCCAACGCAGATTCAGGTTCGGTTTCGGGCAGCATGATGGTGCGATCATTTGACAGAACAAGGTTCCAGCGCCGTTCGCCCACACGCACCAGCCCGCGCAGCTCATCACGCATAGGAGCCGCTGCCGTGATCAGGGCAAGCGCTTCGGGTACGGCGCGATCAGCCCCCCTGCCCGCGATCAGCGGCAGGTCGGGGCGGGCATCGCGTTTGGTCAGCCCGGCCACGCGATGGCCGGTTTCATCCAGAAGCTCGATCCCGCCGGGGGCACGCCAAACCAGCGCGGGCACCCGTTCGGTGACGGCAACCTGCATCACCCCGCCCGGGCGGATATGAATATTGACCGATTTCACCACGTCGAGCGCGGCGATCTGTGCCCGGAGCACGTCAAGATCCAGATCGAAGGACGAAGCCGGAAGCTCGACCCCGACCATGGCGCGAATAGCATCGGCCACCACCGGATCGGTGCCCTCGATCGACATCAGCTTGACCATGAATTCCGGCCGCGTTTCGACCGATTGCCGCATCTCATCGATTTTGGCCATCACAGCGGCGCTGCGCTCGGCATCGGTGAAATACCAGCCGGCGATGGTGATCAGCAGGAAGGTCGGAATACCAACCCGCATCAGGGCACGATAGAGCGGCGTCAGCCACAACCGGTGAAACCGGTAGGCCCAGCGCGACGGCGACGGATCGTGCCGCACAACATGGGTCTGGCTCGGATGCGGCCCTATGGCTCTCAGCGGTTGCATGTCGCATCCTCCACCATCCAGGCACAGAGTTGGCCGAAGGGCATCCCTTGCGCAGCGGCCTGTTCCGGCACCAGCGAGGTGGGCGTCATGCCCGGTTGGGTGTTGGTTTCCAGCACGATCAGCCCATCGAGCCCTTTCGTGTCGTCCCAGCGGAAATCGGTGCGGCTCGCGCCCCGGCAGCCCAGCACCTCA
>JARRIY010000118.1:0-7650 GCA_037379985.1 Maritimibacter sp. | reverse complement strand
CCACGAAGACGGCAGCAAAATAGACGGCCAGATTGCTCAGCAGACTGAGATAGGCCAGCCGGTCATCTTTTTTCGCAAATTTCCTGATCGCGTGCCGCAATTCCATCTGACCACCTTACCTGCAAACACCCGCAAACCCCGGGTTGCGCGGATTTTAGAGGGGCCATGGCTGATCTTGCAAGGGGCTATGTCGGTGGTGGTGAACGGGTCCGGCAGCGCTCAGCGCGTCAGTTGCACGCCTTTGCGCCCGGCCAGATCGGTCACATATTGCCAAGCGACGCGGCCCGAGCGCGATCCGCGCGTGGCCTGCCATTCAATCGCCTCGGCGCGCAGGGTGTCATCGTCAATCGCGATGCCGAAAGCATCACAATAGCCCCGGATCATCGCCAGATATTCGTCCTGCGAACAGGGGTGAAAGCCCAGCCAAAGCCCGAAACGATCGGACAGCGAAACCTTTTCCTCGACCGCTTCCGACGGGTTGATCGCGGAGGAACGTTCGTTCTCGATCATGTCGCGCGGCATCAGGTGGCGGCGGTTTGAGGTGGCATAGAGCACCACATTGTCAGGCCGCCCTTCAATACCGCCATCCAGCACCGCTTTCAGGCTCTTGTAATGCTCGTCATCATGGCTGAACGACAAATCGTCACAGAACAGCAGGAAACGATGCGCCGCGCCCCTGAGATGGGTCAGCAGCCGCCCGACGCTGGGCAGGTCTTCACGTTGCAGTTCGATGATCTTCAGCGGCGTGCCTTCGGCATTCACCGCCCCATGCACAGCCTTGACCAGCGAGCTTTTCCCCATCCCGCGCGCGCCCCAGAGCAGCGCGTTATTGGCGGGCAACCCGCGGGCGAATTGGCGGGTGTTTTCCAACAGCGTGTCGCGTGAGCGGTCAACGCCGACGAGCAGCGAGATATCGACCCGGCTGACCCGGCTGACCGGTTCCAGATGGTCCGGATCGGTATGCCAGACAAAGGCGTCGGCGGTGCTGAAATCAGGCGTTGCCAGAGGCGCCGGGGCCATGCGTTCCAGGGCCTCGGCAATCCGGGTCAGCGCCGTGTCAGACATTACTTTTTGTCCTCACCGTCTTCGCCACCGTCCTCACCGTGCACCGCATCCATATTGGCGTCGTAATCGTCAATATCAGCGCCCGGCGTGGTGCCGTCATCTGCATCTGCCGGAGCAGCCGCCGCGGGGGCCTCGTCTTCGTCATCGTCTTCAAACCACAGCCCTTCGGCGCGCAGCTTTGCTTCGCGTTGCTTTTCAACCCGAGCGACAAGGAAGATCGAGATTTCGTAGAGCCCATAGACCACCGTGAACAGGATCACCTGCGTGGTCACATCCGGCGGTGTCACCAGTGCGGCGACGGTCAGAATGCCGACAATCGCGTATTTCCGCGTGCTGCGCAGCCCTTGCGCCGTGGCGAGCCCGGCTTTGCCCATCAGCGTGAGCAGCACCGGAAGCTGGAAGCACAGCCCGAAGGCCACGATCATTTTCAGCGTGATATCAAGGGTTTCGTTCACCTTCCCTTGAAAGACGATATCGATCCCGCGATCTGCGGCGGCTTCTGCAAGCCCAGTCCCTTGCTCAGCCGTGAAATAAGCCGAGACCACCGAGGGCAGATCGGCAAAGCCGAGGAAAAAGCTCATCGCCAGCGGCACAACGATGAAATGCGCGAAAGCCGCCCCCAGCAGGAACAGCGCCGGGCTGGCGATCAGAAAGGGCAGAAAGGCTTCTTTCTCGGTCTTGTAGAGGCCCGGCGCGACAAAGCGCCAAAGCTGATAGGCGATCACCGGGAAAGACAGCATCAGCCCGCCGACCATCGAAATGCGGATCAGGGTGAAAAAGTATTCCTGCGGCGCGGTGTATTGCATCACCGGGTTGGGATTGCCCAACGCCCGCATGGTTTTTTCAATCGGCATGAGCAGGAAATCGAGCACCGGCGAGGCCACGGCAAAAACGATCACCATCGCCACCACAAAGGCCAGAACCGAGCGGATCAGACGATCACGCAGCTCGGTCAGATGTTCGATCAACGGCGCGGAGCTGTCTTCGATCTCGTCGGTGCTGCTCATGTTTCATCCGCCTTGTTGGTCTCGGCCGGTTTCTTGGTGGCAGTTTTTTTAGCCGCCGGTTTCCGGGCTGCGGGTTTCTTGGCCGGTTTCTTTTCAGCAGGCTTTTCAGCCGCTTCCGCCTTTGGCGCGGCTTTCTTGGCTGCGGGCTTCTTCGCCGCCGGCTTTTTCGCCGTGCTGGTTTTAGCCGCAGCCGATTTGCTGCTGGTGCTTTTCGCCCCCGCCGCTTTCGTGCCGGTCTTGCTGTCAGACTTGCCGTCAGTCTTCGCCGCCGGTTTCTTGGCGGGCGCTTTCTTTTTCGCAGCAGGCTTTTTCGCCGGAGCCTCTTCGGCAGGCGCTTCCGCAGCAGCCTCAGCCGGAGCATCAGCCGCAACCGCCTTGGTGCTTTCCGAGGTTGCCATCGGTGCGGGGTCGGGCGATCCGGGCTTGCCCGGCTCCCATTTTTCAAACCGCTCGGCGGCCTGGTTCAGCTTGTCCATCCCGAAGTTCTTCGGGTTGGCAATGCCTTTCAGGTCTTTGGCCACATCGTCCACACCGCTTTCGCGGGCGGCGTCATTCATGGCGCGGTTGAATTCGCGCCCCAGCGCGCGGGCCTTGGCGGTGAACCGCCCGATCGTGTGAAACAGTTGCGGCAGGTCTTTCGGTCCGATCACGATCAACGCGACCACACCAATAACCAGCAGCTCGCTCATTCCGATGTCGAACATGCTTAGGCTCTCCTGCCCCTGTCAGACAGGCTCAGGCCTTGTCTTTTTCGTCTTCTTCCGGGGTCACATCCTTGGCGCTGGCAGCAGCACTTTCTTCCAGCTCCTGCTTGCCGTCATCCACGCCCTTTTTGAAGGCTGTGATGCCTTTGCCGACCTCGCCCATCAGCGACGAGACCTTACCACGGCCGAACAGCACCAGCACGACAACCGCGATCAAAAGCAGGCCGGGAAGGCCGATATTGTTGAGCATAAAGCTTCTCCCTACTCGGGCAGGTCACCTGCCCTGTCATTTTTCCAATCTGTATCTATTCATTTCAGCCGCCGGATCAAAGGGCGAAGTTGGGGGATTGCCCATAAATGCTGCAAAACTTCGTGTATTGCAGCGGTGCCCCTCCCGGTTTGCCGAAATTTTAGGCGGCACCACGCGCTATTTTTTGCGCGCAGGCCCCTACAGCTCAGATCGTCGCGTTTACCTCGCCGCCATCGACGACGATATTCTGACCCACCATGAAGGCCGCCTGTTGCGAGCAGAGAAAGGCGCAGACCGCGCCGAATTCATCCGCCGTGCCATCGCGCCCCACCGGGTTGCCCGCCATACGCGCGGTTTTCTGTTCCTCCACACTGATGCCTTTCAGCCCGGCATTGCGCGCGTCGGCGCCCCGGATGCGGTCGGTATCATGGCTGCCGGGCAGCACATTGTTGATGGTCACGCCCGATCCCGCCACCTGCCGCGAGGTGCCCGCGACAAAGCCGGTCAGCCCGGCCCGCGCGGTATTGGACAGCCCCAGCGCGGCAATCGGCGCTTTCACCGAGCGCGAGGTGATATTCACCACCCTGCCCCAGCCACGGGTCATCATCCCCGGCACCAGCGCCTGCATCAGCGCCACCGCCGAGAGCATATTGGCATCAATCGCCGCGATGAAATCGTCGCGGTTCCAATCCGTCCACATCCCCGGCGGCGGACCGCCGGCATTGGTGACGAGGATATCCACCTCGCCCGCCGCTTTCAGCACTTCGGCGCGGCCCTCTTCGCTGGTGATGTCAGCCGCCACCGCCACAACCTCGACGCCATAGGCCTGCCGGATCTTCTCCGCCGTCGCCTCCAGCACCTCTGCGGTGCGGGCGTTCAGGATCAGTTTTACCCCCTCGCCCGCCAAAGCTTCCGCCACGCCACGGCCAAGTCCTTTTGACGAGGCGCAGACCAAAGCGCGCTTGCCACGAATGCCGAAATCCATGCCGATACTCCCCGGTTTTTCTGGTTATTCCCTGCCCTAGCAAAGCCGGGCCGATTCGCCCATGCGTTGAGCCCCGTCACCAAACCCGGCATAATCTGCAGGCGTTGGGCGGCTTTGCTCTCCAATAGGCAACAGTCCCTAACAGAATTAATCTAAAACCCGATTTAAATTTATGAATTCATTGACCCAAATGCCCCACAGGCATAGTTTGATCTGGCTCTTGGTGGGGGCGTTCGAGGGGAACGGCAGGACGATGCGCGGAGATCTTTCAGAGATGCCTGTACGGCATCTGACGGTGTATGAGTCGGGTTCATTTCGGGTATCCCATGGGGTGAATGAGGGCGATCCTCTGAGCGATGCCTCGGACCTTGTGCCCGATGATATCTATGAGCTTGATGAACACCCGACGCCCCGGCGCCTTGCGCTGATGGTCGATGAGCAGGATGGCACTTTCCACATCGCTGACGGCACCGAAGCCGGACAACCCGGCGCGCAGGTGTTTCTGGATTGCGCGCTGACCTTCATGGGGCCTGCCCGCGATGCGGTGGAAGGGCTGGTGCTGGTCGAGATCGACGGCAATACCGGGCTGATCGCTGAGATTTATCTGATGCCGCTGGCCAGCTTTGCCACGCGCACCGGCTATACGCTGGTGACCATTGATCGTGAAAACGCCAGATCCCGGCTGGCCGCCAGCGCTCTGGCCGCCTTTACCCGGGGCACGCGGATCACGCTGGCCAATGGCGAACAACGCCCGATCGAGAATATCCGCCCCGGCGACAAGGTGCTGACCCGCGATTCCGGCCCGCAGATCGTGCGCTGGGTCGGCGAGCAAACCCTGCGCGCCACCGGTGCCTATGCGCCGATCACCATCGCCCCAGGCACGTTGAACAACACCGATAAACTGGTGGTCAGCCCCAATCACCGGCTGTTCATCTATCAGCGCGTCGACGCCATGCGCGCCGGACGCAAGGAATTGCTGATCAAGGCCAACCTGCTGGTCAATGGCTCGACCGTGACCCAGGATCCGGGCGGGTTTGTCGATTACTTCCAGATCCTCTTTGACAAGCATGAGATCATCTATGCCGAAGGGATCGCCGCCGAGAGCGTGTTTACCGAGACGAGCACCGGAGTTGCCACGTCTGACGCCCCCCGGCAAAACACTGCGGCGCAGCCTCCGCGCCTGATAAACCGGGCCCGCGAGCTGGGCGAAAGCGATCTGACCTCGCGCCCCGACACCGCCGAAATGCTGCGCCGGGTCTCGGCACTGTAATCCGGCCCCGACACGCGATCCGATCAGGACATGGGCAAAAGAAAACGCCGGGCAAATGCCCGGCGTTTTGCTTGGTCTGTTGGGGAACCTTATTTCCCGTAAAGGCCCAGGATAATGCCCTCGCCCACTTGCCCGTCGATGGTGACAGTTTGGTTATATCGCCGTCAATCGTCGCCCCGCTGGCAGCAAAACTGGCAGATAGTGTAGAATCAGCCATCAGCAGATCTGCTGTTGGTGCATCCACAGAGGTTGCTGCCGCCATCACAACGGCGCCGCTATACTCTGCGCTGCCACTGGATGGCAAAGCCGTTGTCGCTGGATAGACCGGCGCATCATTTTCGTCCACGAGTTCAGTAGTAAAGCTCCGCAAACCGCTGTGGCGCCTGAAAATCGCCCGTTCCCGAGCTCATGCAGCCAGACAGCGCAACCGGCACAACGATGCCAAGGGCAAGTACCTTAAGTTTCATAATTTTCCCCACAATACGATCAATGCCCTCCCATAGCCCCGCAAAAAAACTTCGTCGCAAGGCTGAAATTTGTGACTGTGCGTAATTGCCTCATTCCGGGCTAAACCACTACGCCTTTTGGATAATTCCTGCATCCAATGGGCAAGCCGCGTCAGCCGCGCGATCACCTTGCCCATTGCCGCGCGCGCCGGTCCCGCCTATATCCGCGCTCATGTTGGACACCGCTCAAAACAGCCCCGCCTTGCCGCCGGAAATTGCCCGGCGCCGCACCTTTGCTATCATCTCGCATCCGGATGCGGGCAAAACCACGCTGACCGAAAAGTTCCTGCTTTACGGTGGCGCGATCCAGATGGCTGGACAGGTGCGTGCGAAAGGCGAAGCGCGGCGCACGCGCTCGGACTTCATGCAGATGGAAAAAGACCGGGGCATTTCCGTCTCGGCCTCGGCGATGAGCTTTGATTTCGGCAAATACCGCTTCAACCTTGTCGACACGCCCGGCCACTCGGATTTCTCTGAGGATACCTATCGCACCCTAACCGCTGTTGACGCGGCGGTGATGGTGATCGACGGCGCCAAGGGTGTGGAAAGCCAGACGCAGAAGCTGTTTGAAGTCTGCCGGATGCGCGATCTGCCGATCCTGACCTTCTGTAACAAGATGGACCGCGAGGCGCGCGACACGTTCGAGATCATCGACGAGATTCAGGAAATGCTGGCGATCCATGTGACGCCCGCAAGCTGGCCCATCGGTATGGGCCGCGATTTTCTGGGCTGCTACGATCTGATCCATGACCGGCTGGAGCTGATGGACCGCGCCGACCGCAACAAGGTGGCCGAAAGCATCAAGATCGAAGGGCTGGACGATCCGAAGCTTGACGAGCACATCCCTGCCGAGCTGCTGGAGCAGCTTCGCGAAGAGGTCGAGATGGCGCGCGAGCTGCTGCCCCGGATTGATGCCGAGGAAGTGGCGGCCGGCATGATGACCCCGATCTGGTTTGGCTCTGCGATCAACTCATTCGGCGTGCAGGAGCTGATGGACGGGATCGCCGAATATGGCCCCGAGCCGCAGCCGCAAAACGCCGAGCCGCGCAATATCAGGCCCGAAGAGACCAAGGTTTCCGGCTTTGTGTTCAAGGTGCAGGCCAACATGGATGCCAAGCATCGCGACCGTGTGGCCTTTGTGCGCATGGCCTCGGGGCATTTCCATCGCGGCATGAAACTGACCCATGTGCGCTCGAAAAAACCGATGGCGATCTCCAACCCGGTGATGTTCCTCGCCTCCGACCGCGAGCTGGCGGAAGAGGCCTGGGCGGGCGATATCATCGGCATCCCGAACCACGGCCAGCTGCGTATCGGCGACACGCTGACCGAGGGCGAAGCGCTGCGCGTCACCGGCATCCCGAGCTTTGCGCCGGAACTGTTGCAAGGCGTGCGGGCGGGCGACCCGATGAAGGCCAAGCACCTTGAAAAGGCGCTGATGCAATTTGCCGAAGAAGGCGCGGCCAAGGTGTTCAAACCCAATATCGGCTCGGGCTTCATCGTCGGCGTCGTTGGCGCGCTGCAATTTGAGGTGCTGGCCAGCCGGATCGAGCTGGAATACGGGCTGCCGGTGCGGTTTGAAGCCTCGCAATTCACCTCCGCACGCTGGGTCGCCGGGCCGAAGGCTGAGATGGACAAATTCATCAATGCCAACAAACAGCATATCGCCCATGACCATGATGGCGACGCGGTGTATCTGACCCGGCTGCAATGGGATATCGATCGCGCTGAGCGCGATTACCCGGAGCTGAAACTGACCGCGACCAAGGAAATGCACGGCGCGTAAGTGGCGTGCATAAGAGGGGGCGCTGCCCCCTCAGCACCGAGGTATTTTTGGAGCAAAGACGGGAAGCGAATGCCTGACTG
>JARRIY010000117.1:0-14135 GCA_037379985.1 Maritimibacter sp. | reverse complement strand
TCATCTCGCCCCATGGCCATACCGATCCGCGATGGTTTGCCGAAAACCAGCCCTTTCCCGACCCGGCGCAGCTGTTCGTTGTGCCCGATCACTACGTGTTCCGGATGCTGCACAGCCCGGGTGTGAAGCTGGAAGATCTGGGTGTGCCGCGTCTTGACGGTGGGCCTGTCGAAACCGATCCGCGCAAGATTTGGCACCTGTTCGCCGCGCATTATCACCTGCTGCGCGCCACGCCCTCGCGGATGTGGCTCGATCATTCCTTCCAGCATGTCTTTGGGCTTGATGTGCCTTTGTCAGCCGATACGGCGGATATGTATTTCGACCATATCTCAGACTGTCTGGCCCGGCCCGACTACCTGCCCCGCGCGCTGTTTGAGCGTTTCAATATCGAGGTCATCGCCACCACCGAAGGGCCGTTGGACGATCTGAAATATCACAAGATGATCGGCGAAAGCGGCTGGTCTGGCCGGGTGATCACCGCCTATCGCCCTGATCCGGTGACCGATCCGGATTTCGAAGGGTTTGCCGATAATATCGAGCAGTTCTGTGCGCTTGGCGGGCAAAGTGGCACCTCATGGCCGGAGTATCTGGCCGCCCATCGCGACCGGCGCGCCTATTTCAAACGCTTCGGCGCCACCTCAACCGATCACGGCCACCCAACTGCCCACACGCTTGATCTGCCGCCCGAAGAGGCCGCCGCGCTTTACGAGAAAGTGCGCGCAGGCAAAGGCGATGCGGTGGATCATGAAGCGTTCCGGGGTCAGATGCTCACCGAAATGGCGCGGATGTCGCTGGATGACGGGCTGGTGATGCAGATCCACCCGGGTGCACTGCGCAACCACTCTGCCCCGGTTCTGGCCCGTCATGGCCGTGACAAGGGTTATGACATTCCCACCCGCACCGATTACGTACGCGCCTTGCGCCCGCTTCTGGATGCGGTGGGCGAAGAGCCCTCGCTCACCATCATCCTGTTTACGCTGGATGAAACGGCCTATGCCCGCGAGCTGGCACCATTGGCGGGCGTCTATCCGGCGCTGAAGCTCGGCCCGGCATGGTGGTTCTATGACAGCCCCGAAGGCATGCGGCGCTACCGCGAAATGACCACCGAAACCGCAGGCTTCTACAACACTGTCGGTTTCAACGACGATACCCGCGCCTTTACCTCGATCCCGGCCCGCCATGACGTGGCGCGGCGGGTCGATGCGGGCTTCCTCGCCTCGCTAGTCGCCACCGGGCGGCTGCGCGAGGACGAAGCTTACGAAGTTATCCAAGACCTCGCTCACCGGCTTGCCAAACAGGCCTATCGGCTTTGATGCGCCGCTATCGGGAGCGCACCGTGACACCAAATTCTGAAAGGACACCCAATGCTGACTGTTGAAACACGCCACGCCGTTCACGCGGATCACGCCAAGACCATGGACACCCAGACCCTGCGCAAACACTTCCTCGCGGAAGACATGTTTGCCGATCGCGAGATCCGTATGGTCTACACCCATTACGACCGCATGGTTCTGGGCGCTGCCGTGCCCGCCGGGGGTAGCCTCACGCTGGACAAGGTTGAGGAAACCAAAACCGCGACCTTCCTTGAGCGCCGCGAAATGGGCATCGTCAATATCGGTGACACGGGCACCGTCAGCGCCGATGGCGAAAGCTGGACACTGGATCAGGGCGATGTGCTCTATCTGGGCAAAGGCACCGGGGCCGTAACCTTCTCGGGCAATGGCCGCTTCTACATCACCTCGGCCCCTGCCCATGCCACCTTCCCCAACAAGTTGGTGAAAATCGGTGAAGCGGCGAAGCTCGAGCTGGGAGCTTCGGAAACCTCCAACAAGCGGGTGATCTATCAGTTCATCCACCCGCTGGTGATGGAAAGCTGCCAGCTCATTCTCGGCTATACCCAGCTTGTCGATGGCTCGGTCTGGAACACCATGCCCGCCCATAGCCATGACCGCCGGATGGAAGCCTATCTCTATTGGGGCATGGAGCCGGAATCCCGCGTGATGCATTTCATGGGCGAACCGGACGCCGGGCACTTGTGACCGGTGCGAATACCGGTATCGGCGCGGCGATTGCCGTGGCGCTGGCCAGTCAGGGCGCGCGCGTCACCTGTGCGGGGCGGAGAAGCTGCGACGAAACCGTCGCAGCGATCACCGCTGCGGGCGGCGTGGCCGATAGCGTGGTGCTGGATTTTGCCGATCCGATGGCCGCGAAAGACACCTTTGCGGGCGAAGGCTATTCGATCCTCATCAACAATGCCGGGATCATCCGCCGCGATGACAGCCTCGACTTCACCGAAGCCGACTGGGATGCGGTCATAGACGTGAACATGAAAGCTCTGTTCTTCACCACGCAGGCTTTTGCCAAAGTGGCGCTGACCGAAGGCAACACGCCTGCCGCGGTGGTGAATATCGCCTCGCTGCTCAGCTTTCAGGGTGGCATCCGCGTGCCCTCCTACACCGCGTCGAAACATGGCGTGGCCGGGCTGACCAAGATCCTTGCCAATGAATGGGCGGCAAAGGGCATCAACGTGAATGCCATCGCGCCCGGCTATATCGCCACCAACAACACCACGGCCCTGCGCGAAGATGCAGCACGCAACAAGGCGATCCTCGAGCGTATCCCGGCGGGCCGCTGGGGCGATCCTGAGGATATCGCTGGCACAGCTGCGTTCCTCGCATCGCCCGCCGCGCGCTACATCCATGGCGCGGTGATCAATGTCGATGGAGGCTGGCTTGCCCGCTGACCGGCTTACACGCCAATCCCCCGCGCCCGACCATGGCATCGTCCATCTCGGGCTCGGGGCGTTTTTCCGCGCCCATGGCGCGATCTATACCGAAGAGGCGATGGCGACCTCGGGCGGGGCCTGGGGCATCACCGGCGTCTCGCTACGCCGCCCGGATATCCGCGATGCGCTGGCCCCACAGGGTGGGTGCTATACGGCGCTGGAGCTGGCCCCGGAAGGTGAGACAGCACGGATGATCAGCGTGGTACGTGAAGTGCTCGTCGCCCCGGAAGACCCGGAAGCGGTACTGGCGCTGATGGCCGATCCCGCCACCCGCATCGTCTCCCTGACCGTGACGGAAAAGGGCTATTGCCACGAACCCTCGACCGGCGCGCTCAATCGCGCCAACCCGGATATCGTGCACGACCTGCAAAATCCCCTGCCCGTCTCGGCCCCCGGCTTCCTTGTCCGGGCCCTGGAACGGCGGCGCGCAGCGGGGCTTGCCCCCTTCACCGTGATGAGTTGCGATAACCTGCCTTCCAACGGGCGGGTCGTGCGCGGGGTCGTGACCGCGCTGGCGCGCGAAATTGACCCTGCATTGGCGGATTGGATCGAGGCCGAGGGGCGTTTCCCCTCAACCATGGTTGACCGCATCGTTCCCGCCACCAAACCCGAAGACATCGCCCGCATCGACGCGATGATCGGGGTCCATGACGCTGCCCCGGTGGTGCATGAGCCCTTCCGGCAATGGGTGATCGAGGATGATTTCGTCGGCGGCGAACGGCCCGATTGGGGCGCGGTCGGGGCCGAACTGGTGGCAGACGTGACGCCCTACGAGCATATGAAGCTGCGTATGCTCAACGGCACCCATTCGCCGCTGGCCTATCTCGGCTATCTGGCCAGGCACGAAACCATTTCCGATTGCATGAGCGATCCGGTGTTTGCGGCCTTCGTGCAGCAGCTCTGGGAGAGCGAGATCATTCCTGCCCTCACCCCGCCGCCGGGCGTGTCGCTCGCCGATTACGCCAGCGCCCTGCACGCCCGCTATGCCAACCCGGCCATTCGCCACCTGACCTGGCAAATCGCCATGGATGGCAGCCAGAAACTGCCGCAGCGCATTCTGGGCACTGTGGCCGATAATATCGCCGCCGGGCGTGCGGTGCCGGGGCTGATGCTCGCGATTGCGGCTTGGATGCGATACGTGGGCGGGGTCGATGAGCGCGGCGCGCCGATTGATGTGCGCGATCCGCTGGCTGACAAGCTGAAAACGCTTTCTGACAGCGCCGATAGCCCCGCAGGCAAGGTGGCCGCGCTTCTGAGCCTGCGCGATGTCTTCCCCGCCGATCTGGCCCCGGCGCTCAGCACCCCGGTCACGTCGGCCTATGAATCCCTCACCGAAAACGGCGCGCGCGTTGCTATGGAGAACCTGTTGAGATGATTGAGACCTGGCGCTGGTATGGGCCGGATTACGACAAGATCGGCCTCTCAGAGATCGTGCAAACCGGAGCCACCGGGATCGTAAATGCGCTGCATGAAATCCCCTATGGCGAAGTCTGGCCACGCGATGCGATTGCGAAGCGGCGGCAGATGATCGAAGCAGCCGGGCTGACATGGGAGGTGGTGGAAAGCTTGCCAGTGCATGAGCGCATCAAGCGCGGCGATGGCGACCTGTCGGACTTGTTTGCCAATTACCGCGCCTCGATGGCCAATCTGGCCGCCGAGGGCGTGAAGGTGATTTGCTACAATTTCATGCCGCTGCTGGATTGGACGCGCACCGATCTCTACCACCCCACGCCCAGCGGCACGACCTGCCTGCGCTTTGAGGCGCATAAGATGGCGGCGTTTGAGATCCACATGCTGGAACGGGCCGGGGCAGAAGATGATTATCTGCCCGAGGTTATCGCCCGCGCCCGCGACTGGTTTGACGCTTCCAGCGAAGGTGACCGGTCGCAGCTTCTGGGCTCTATCATGTCGGGCCTGCCGGGGGCATTTGACCGCTACGACATTGACGGGCTGAAATCAGCGCTGGCGCTTTACGATGGCATCGGGCGCGACGAGATCCGCTGCAATTACAAGCGCTTCCTAGAGGAAGTCATCCCGACGGCAGAAGAGCTGGGCATTCGCATGGCCGTGCATGCCGACGATCCGCCGCGCGATATTCTGGGCCTGCCCCGTGTGGTTTCAACCGCCGAGGATGTCGATTGGGTGTTTGCTGCGGTCGATAGTATCGCCAACGGGCTGACGCTCTGCTCTGGCAGTTTCGGGGCGCATCCCAGCAATGATCTGCCCGCCATGGCCCGCCGCTTTGGCCCGCGCGTGCATTTCGCCCATCTGCGCAATGTCCGCAAAGATGCCGATGGCAGCTTTGAAGAGGCCGCGCATCTGGATGGTGACACCGATATGATCGCCCTAGCGCAGGCACTGCTCGATGAAGAGGCACGCCGCCGCGCCGAGGGCCGCACCGATCACGCCATTCCCATGCGCCCCGATCATGGGCAGGAAATGCTGGGCGATGCGGCGCGCGGCACCGTGGTGGGCTATCCGCTGATTGGCCGGATGCGCGGGCTGGCAGAGCTGCGCGGCGTCATCCGCGCATTGGAGCATGTCAGGGCCTGACCTGCGGCGCTGTGCCCCAAGCCTGGCAATTGTCGCGCCCCGCGCAAAGGCAGATAACGGGCACCGATACGACGACACGAAACACGCCCTTCGGGGCGGCGACAGATTGAGGAAAACAAGATGCGGGTTGCTTGCGTGGGCGAAGCCATGGTCGAGCTGAATATCGACGCGCCGGAGCGCCAGATCGGCTATGCGGGCGATACATTCAACACCGCCGCTTATCTCAGCCGCGCGCTTGCGGGCGCTGGCGAGGTGGAATTTGTCACCGTGCTGGGCAAAGACGCGATTTCCGATCGGATGGAGGCGTTTTTTCAAAGCCAGGGCGTGGGCACCGCCCGTATCCGCTGCCATCCCGACCGCTTGCCGGGGATCTATGCCATCGCGGTGGACGAGGCAGGCGAGCGCAGCTTTACCTATTGGCGCGATCAATCGGCGGCACGCACTTTGTTTGAAGACGGGTTCGATGTGCTGGAGGGGATGGATCTGATCTATCTGTCCGGCATCACCCTGGCGATCCTGCCGCCGGAGCGCCGCGCCGCCCTGCTCGCGCATCTCGCCGCGCATCCGGCCCGCGTGGCCTTTGACAGCAATTACCGCCCGCGCCTGTGGGAAAGCCCTGAAGTAGCGCGCAAGACCATCGAAGCGGCCTGGAAAGTGGCTGATATTGCCCTGCCCTCGCTCGACGATGAACAGGCGCTGTTTGGCGATGCGGATGCGGAGGCGGTGCTGGCGCGGCTCCGGTCCTACGGTCTGGCTGAGGGTGCGTTGAAACAAGGCGATGCCGGGCCACTGGCGATTGCCGAAGATGTGCCCGCGCAGAAATTCCCCCGCGCCGACCGTGTGGTCGATACCACGGCGGCGGGCGACAGTTTCAATGGCGGCTTTCTGGCGGCGATCCTGCATGAGCAGAGCACCGAACAGGCGATGGCGGAAGGTCATGCGCTGGCGATGCGCGTAATTGGCCAGCCCGGCGCCATCATCCCGCGCTGACCTCAAAATCCCGCACTGCCCTAAGGGTTTTCTGAAAACCCTTAGGAAGCCTTTTCAGAAAAGGCTTCCCGGTCTTCGTAGCTTACCGCGGCGCCATCCGGATCGCGCCGTCGAGCCGGATCACTTCCGCGTTCATCATCGTGTTGCTCGCGATATGCAGGGCCAGATCGGCAAATTCCTCGGGCTTGCCGAGGCGCGAGGGGAACGGCACCTGCGCGCCCAGACTATCCTGCACCTCTTGCGGGAGCTGATGCAGCAACGGGGTCAGGAAAATCCCCGGCGCGATGGTGTTCACCCGCACGCCGTCACGCGACAGATCGCGCGCCATCGGCAGGGTCATGCCCACGATCCCGCCTTTCGAGGCTGAATAGGCCACCTGCCCCACCTGCCCGTCAAAGGCCGCAACCGAGGCGGTGTTGATGATCGCGCCGCGCTCGCCGTCTTCGTTCAGCGCATCGGCGGCGACCATGCCTTCGGCGGCCTGACTGGCGCAGTTGAAGCTGCCGCCCAGATTGATGGTGATCGCTTTCATGAACAAGGCCGGGTCATGCGCCACGCCTTTCGACACGGTTTTCGCTGCCGGACCGATGCCCGCGCAGTTCATCAGTACCCGTTCCTGCCCCTGCACCGCGCGCACCTTGGCAAAGCCTGTGCGCACGCTTTCCGGGTCCGACACATCGACCTTGGCAAACACCCCGCCAAGCTCGGCCGCAACCGCCTCGCCGCGCTCTTCATTCAGATCGAAAAGCGCTACCGGCGCGCCTGCGGCTGCAAAAGCCCGGGCCACCGCTTCGCCAAGACCAGACGCCCCGCCCGTGACAACCAGCGGCGTGTTCGCAGAAATCTGCATTTGTTATCTCCCATAACTATCTCCGCGACGGGAGGTAGCACGAGCAATCGTTTCGTGGCAATCGGCTTTGCTGCCTGGCCCCGTTCACTGGCGACGGTTATGCCCCGCGCAGCATCCGCCGCAGCGTGCCATCGCGCTGCACCAGCTCATGCATTAGAGCCGCCGCAACATGCAGGGTAAGCACCGCAATCAGCAGGTAATTCAGCCAGCTATGCAGGGTGAAAAACAGGTGATCAACCTCGGTTGAAACCGGCGCAATGCGCGGCAGGGTGATGGTGCCGAAGATCACGGTACTAATCCCGCTAGCCGAGCTGGCAATCCAACCCACCAAAGGCACGGCAAGCATCAGGATGTAGAGCAAAGCATGGCCCAGATGTGCCGCGCGAAGCTGCCATTCTTGATCGCCAAGCGGTGCGGGTGGCGGGCTGATCCGGTGCCACAGGATGCGTAGCAGCACCAGAGTCAGCAGACAGATCCCGATGGATTTGTGCAGCCCATAGAGCCAGAGCGTATCCAGTGAGGGCTGCATCCGCGCGAGCGTCAGGCCGAAACCGAGCATGAAGATCATCCCCAGCGCCATCAGCCAGTGCAGCAGCCGCGTTACCCAGCCGAATTGCGCCGGGCTATTGCGCGCCGCCATCTCAGCTCGCCTCCTGAATATGGGCCCGGATCGTAAGCCGCACCTCATCCCCGACCATATCGGACCAGCCGGTAGCGCCGAAATCCGCCCGCGACAGGGCGCCGGTCAACACGATGGTCAGATTGCTCAGATCGCCGCGCTCAGAGCCTTCCGGGCGATAAAGCTGCGCATTCAGGCTGATCGGGCGGGTCACGCCCCGCACGGTGATGTCGCCATCAATTCGCGCCTGTCCCCGCCCGGTCTCGGTGGTTTTGCGGCTTTCAAAGCTCAGCATCGGCGTGTGGGCGGTATCCAGCACCCCCGGCCCTTTCAACGCTTCAACCACAAAGGGAATGGACGATTGCGCCTGGCTCGCATCGACTGTCACATGCACGGCTGAGCGCGATGGGGTGGCAAAATCCAACTGCAGATCGGCCTGCGCCACCGGCATGTTGCCAGAGACTTCATCTTCTCCGAAATCCAGCACAAATCCGACCGTCGAGCCTTCGCTCTGCCAGTTATAGGCGCGCGGCCCGGCCTGTGCGGGCATCGCAGCCAGCAGCAAAACGCCAAACAGCGCGGAAGATAAAACCGAAAGACGGCGCTTGGTCATGGTAGGGTCCTGTTCGCAAAAGTGTAGACTTCTGTTCAGAAGCCCACGCCCTGCCCGACCTGTCCAGCGCCCTGCGTGATAATCACAGAAACGTGACTATCACATTGTAATAGCTGAATTTATCAGCCGACCACCGTCGTATAGGTGCCTTTGCCTTCCAGAATGGTGCGGAAGCCACCCGGCTCATCAAGGCTGAACACGATGATCGGCAAATTGTTGTCGCGGGCCAGCGCAATGGCCGAGGCATCCATCACCCCAAGCCGTTTCGCCAGCGCCTCGTCATAGGTCACCTTGTCGTAACGCTTGGCATCGGGGTATTTCACCGGATCTTTGTCATAGACCCCGTCCACCTTGGTACCCTTGAAGATCGCCTCGCAAGCCATTTCGCTGGCACGCAGGGTCGCGGCGGTATCGGTGGTGAAATATGGGTTGCCTGTGCCGGCCGCAAAGATCACCACCCGCTTTTTCTCAAGGTGGCGCACAGCGCGGCGGCGGATATAGGGTTCGCAAACCTCATCCATGCGGATGGCAGAGATCACCCGGGTAAACACGCCCATCCCTTCCAGAGCCGATTGCATGGCGAGCGCGTTCATCACGGTCGCGAGCATCCCCATATAATCGGCCGTGGTGCGTTCCATCCCCTGCGCCGAGCCTTGCAGCCCGCGGAAAATATTACCTCCGCCGATCACCATGCATATCTCGACGCCCATTTCCTGCACCCGCTTCACCTCTTGGGCGATGCGCTGCACGGTGGGCGGATTGAGGCCAAAGCCCTGATCTCCCATCAGCGCCTCCCCGGAAATTTTCAGCATCACACGGCCGTATTTGGTTTGCTCGGTCTCAATTTCTGGGGTGGATTCGGTCATTTGTCCTGCCATCGCTTGTGGGTCACTGGAAGCTTGCGGCAAAATGTCGGAAAACGGCCCCGGGTTCAACGTGCAAACCCGCCGAAATGGAAATTAAACAAAGGCCCGTGCTTTGGACGACCTGATCAACAGCATTCCTCCCGACCGTCCGGTTCTGATCGCCGGGGCAACAGCCTCGGGCAAATCCGCGCTGGCATTGTCGATTGCGCAGGCCTCGGGCGGTATGGTGGTGAATGCCGACGCGCTGCAGGTTTTCGCCAATTGGCGAGTGCTCACGGCTCGCCCGTCGGCGATGGAAGAAGAAATTGCCCCGCACGCGCTATACGGCCATGTGCCCGGTGGCTCTATTTCTCTGCCCTCACCGAAGGGCTGGCAGATATTCCCCTGACCCCGCCTGAAATCCGCGCCGAAGCCGATGCGCGGATGGCGCGCGAAGGTTTGGCGGCGCTGCTTGCGGAGCTGGACGCCGCCACCGCCGCACGGATCGACCAGCAAAACCCCATGCGGGTCCAGCGCGCTTGGGAGGTGCATGCCACCACCGGACGCGGGCTGGCCGATTGGCAGGATAGTACCCCGCCGCCGCTTCTGCCGCTGGATCAGACCACAGCGATTGTCATCGACGCCCCGCGCGACTGGCTTCGCGACCGGATCGAAAGGCGCTTTTATGCGATGATCGCAGGCGGCGTGCTGGAGGAAGCCCGCGCCAACCTAGAGGGTTGGTCAGAAACCCTGCCCTCAGCAAAAGCCATCGGTGCGCGCGAGCTGATTGAACACCTTCAGGGGCGACTCACATTGGACGAGGCGCGTAGCCGCGCGATCATCGCCAGCCAGCAATATGCCAAACGTCAGCGCAGTTGGTTCCGCGGCCGGATGAAACCCTGGCATTGGGCACAACCTTCCGCGTCTACGCGATGATCTAAACACAACCTATAGTAAAATTCTTCTTATCCACAAAAAACCACAGCGCCTGTGGATAACTAGGGGCGACAGCATGGTTAAAATCCGCTATACGATTTGAACGCGAGCCAGAATATAACAATACGTGGACAGACTATGACCCGCTCCGAGAAGCTTAAATCGCCTTTTCGTGTTCTCCCTCTCGCACGCCTGACCAAAGGCGGCCGATGGCGCACAGAAGCGATGCGAAGCTACGGTGCGCCGGTTCTGTTGTGGTTCACCCGTGGTCAGGGCCGGATCACCATCAATGGTGTCACCTCCGGCTATACCGCGCATAACGCGATCTTTATTCCCTCGGGCACGATGCATGGCTTCGAGATGAACATCAACGTGGCCGGGATGATCGTGGTGTTTCCGGCGGGCGTGGAAGAGGTTCTGGAACTGCCCGATGAACCGCTGCATCTGCGCCTGTCCGATGCCGATCAGCATATCGAGCTGAACCGTCTGATCGATGCATTGCAAACCGAACTGGAAAGCGGCGCGGTCGCCTCGGAACGCGCGCTTCTGTCCCATGCCGGGCTGCTCTCGGTCTGGATCGAACGCCAGATTTCCGGCAGCGACGAAGATATTTCAAACGAAGACGCAACCAGCCGCCTCGCCGCGGCTTATACCGCTCTGGTCGAGCGCGAATTTCACTCTGCCAAAACAGTGCGTGACTACGCGCAGGCGCTGGGCATCACGCCGACGCATCTGACCCGCGTGTGTAACAAGGCTTGCGGACGTCCGGCCTCGGCCATTTTGGCTGACCGCGTGCATTACGAAGCGCGGCGGCTGCTGACCGAAACCCATATGCCGGTGAAAGACATCGCTACTGCACTGGGCTTTGCCTCGCCCGCCTATTTCACCCGGGCTTTCGCAAATCACACCGGCCGCACGCCTTCATCGTTCCGTCGTGGCGCCTGATAATTACGTGTAGGTTCCGGGATCATGGATATGTAGCATTCATGATACTTCTTTAGCTCCTTGCGTCGTGTTAAGTCTCCATGTTGTACCGTTTCGCTACCACGCCTGAGCCACCTTATTTCGTCGCTGTGTTCACCACACAGTTCGACGGGGATCGGTCTGTTCTCCAGCGTGCCGACAACGAAACCATGCGCCTGGCCGCACTGAATCCTGGATTTCTTGGCATCGAGGCTGCACGGGAGGAAACCGGTTTCGGGATCACCGTAAGCTATTGGTCAACGCGCGACGCGTTCGATGTTTGGTATGACGCCGCCTTTGATATGATGAAAACCGAGTTCGATGTTGCAGACCCCACCGCGTTTTTTCAACGTCTGGTTCTGCATCTGGGCTGGGTTGAAATAGGTCAGGTCATGGGAGACAAGCACAATCCCGCAACACCATAAACATATTGAATTTTTTTCCACTTGAACTCACTTGGCCTGGCAACGCATGTTGCTGCCAGCCTTAATGGTAAGTGATCGATCAATGACTAAACGATTTGCCCCAGCGCTTACGCCTCCATATTATATGGCTGTGATGTCGACGCATTTCGATGGCGACCCGGAGGTTCGCGCGCAACTGGTTGGCGAAGGTCTTCGTCTTGCGGCGCTTAATCCCGATTTCCTTGGGGCAGAACGTGTCGATGAAGAAACAGGGTTTGCACTGTCGGTATCCTATTGGAAGACCCGTGAGGCCTTTAACACCTGGAGCGAGGAAGCCTTCGCCTGGGCGAGAAAAGAATTTAACCGGCCAGAGGGCTCGACCATGTTCTCGCAACGTGTTGTACGTATTGCGCGTGTGGACGAGGTTCGGTGCATGTCAACCGACTAGTCGCGGCTCGATCCCCACCAACGCGGCTCAGAGCTTCCCTTTGATCTGAGCCTCATTCTTAGCAAGTGATATTTTACCAACGTTCCAATATCTTATGAGTATCTCTGTTTCGCCTCCACGAACACTCAGAAACTCAGATGCCGAACCGAATTACCCCTCCGCTCAAACTGCCCTGCTTCATCGCGGTCCATACGGCGCGTTTTGACGGCACGCCTGAATTTCGTGATGTGCTTCGGGGTGAATGCTTACGCACGACCGTGCTTCATTCCGGGTTTATTGCTGCTGAACATGCCTATGATCCGAGCGGTTTCGGCATTCTCGTATCCTACTGGACCGATCAAGACGCATTTGAAGACTGGGTCGCGACCTCGGCCCACCAAGTCCGGCAACAACTTGGGATTTCCGAAGCAACGTCAATCTTCTCGCATGAGGTGTTGCGTACCGGGATTGTCGAAAGCGAAGAGCGGCACGCCAATACGGCAAGCATTGCGCCGTCCAGCGCCTTCACGGCATAGACGGCGACCACTCCCTAACTCAACCGCCCATGATGGCTTTCACATAGCCCTGAGTTTCCTCAGCGCCAGCTGCCAGGATTGAAACCGCTCATATTGCGCGCGAAATTACCGAGCGCCGGAATGGAGGTTTTACAGTGGTTCACTGGCATCGGCCCCCAGCCGCGCGGCTGTATCTGGCATCAGTTGCGACAATCCCAACGCGCCCTTGTTACTGTCCGCGCCCGGGTTCCAGCCGCTTTCCTGCTGGATCAGCCGCAAAAACAGATCTTCCGGCACATCATATTTGCGCGCCGCTTCGCGCGCCGAGGCCAGATATTCGCCGCGATAACTGCCCCGATAGGCCGGGATCACCCCGCTATCAGGTTGATAATGCGGCGTCAGGCGAACCGAGCTGGAATATTGCTGCGCCGCGCGCCCATCGAGCACTTTCAGCGCATTGCTGAATGCGGCATTGCCGTTAGATGAGGAAAACAGGGTTTGCCCCTGCGCCGGCACAGCCGCTCCCACCAGCGCCAGAAGCGCTGCTCCTAATACTATCTCTGCTCTCATGCGCCCAGTGTTCATTTTTGCCCCGGATCTGCTTGTGGATAACATATGGTAAACCGATCTGTCTTTCCAGTGTTTCGCGCGGGCAAAGCCATCTGCGCCGATAAACCTCTTTCATTCCGCCCCTACGAGTGTTGTAACCATGAAAATCAAATTCCAAGATTCGGGAGGCACCCATGGCAGGGTCAGTGAACAAGGTCATCCTTATCGGCAATCTGGGCGCCGACCCGGAAGTGCGCAGCTTCCCGTCGGGCGGCAAAGTGGCCAATCTGCGCATTGCCACGTCTGAAAACTGGAAAGATCGCAATACCGGCGAACGGCGCGAACGCACCGAATGGCACCGCGTATCGATCTATTCCGAACCGCTGGTGCGTGTGGCCGAGCAATATCTGCGCAAAGGCTCCAAGGTCTATATCGAAGGCCAACTGGAAACCCGCAAATGGCAGGACCAGTCCGGGCAAGACCGTTATTCGACCGAGATTGCCCTGCGCCCCTTCCGCAGCGAGCTGACCATGCTTGACGGACGCGGCGAAGGCGGCGGCCAGGGTGGCGGTGGCAGCTATGGCGGCGGTCAGGGTGGCGGCGGCTATGGTGGCGATTACGGTGGCGGCCAGAGTGGCGGCTTCGGTGGTGGCGATCAGGGCCCCAGCGGTGGTGGCGGCGGCGGTTTCGACGACGAAATCCCGTTCTAAGGCAATCACCTTTTAATACTCCTTTGTTATCAAGGCCCTCCATCCCCATGGGGGGCTTTGTTTTTTCGGTGAGGGAGAAAACTCCACATGCTTCGCAAGCAGATCGAAAACCGCATCAAGCGTTATGCCAGTGCTCTTGGCGCACTGGATGTTGAAGGTATCTGTGATTTCTGGCTGGTTCCCGGTGTCATGTCGGTGCGCGGGGTCAACACAATCTTCCCAACCCGCAACAGCCTCTATGCAACCGCCGATGCGCTGTGCGATTTCTACGAACGCCGCGGTGTCGCCTATATGCGCGCGGTGTTGGGCGAAAGCACGATGCCGCTGCCCGACAGTGTCTATTGCTCTGCGCATTTCGAAGCCGCCGATGTGAATG
>JARRIY010000116.1:4711-15693 GCA_037379985.1 Maritimibacter sp. | reverse complement strand
GCCACCCATGGCGCCGCCGACCTGACCCAGTCGGGCGCGCGGCTGGACTCCGGCGACCTGGAGCGTGTCTGCATCGAGACCGCCAAGCGCAACTTCCGCTCGATCGGGGTCGTTAAAGACTGAACAGCCTCAGTGCGCCTCCGCCCAGTTCTTGCCCTGGACCGCCTCCACGATCAGCGGCACGTCGAGCTTGACCACCGGTTCGGCCGCGGCCTCCATCACATGCTTGACCACGGCGATGGTCTCCTCGACCGCGTCTTTCGGCACTTCGAACAGCAGTTCGTCGTGCACCTGCAGCAGCATCTTCGCCGGCAGATGCGCCGTCGCCTCCGGCATGCGGATCATGGCTCGACGAATGACATCGGCCGCCGTGCCCTGGATCGGCGCGTTGATCGCCGCGCGCTTGGCAAAACCGGCATGCGGTCCGCGGGCGTTGATCTCCGAGGTGTGCACCTTGCGGCCGAACAGCGTCTGCACGTAGCCATGCTCCTTGGCGAATGCGACAGTGTCGTCCATGTATTTCCGGATGCCCGGGAAGCGTTCGAAATAGGTATCGATGAACTCCTGCGCCTCCTTGCGCGGAATGCGCAGGTTTCGGGCAAGGCCGAATCCGGAAATGCCGTAGATCACCCCGAAATTGATCGCCTTGGCGCGGCGGCGCACCTCTGGCGTCATCTCGGCAAGCGGCACATCGAACATCTCGCTGGCGGTGGCGGCGTGGATGTCTTCACCGTCGCGGAAGGCCTGTTTCATGCTTTCGATGCCCGCCACATGCGCCATGATGCGCAGTTCGATCTGGCTATAATCGAGACTGAGCAGCCGCTTGCCCTCGGGCGCGACAAAGGCTTCGCGAATGCGGCGGCCCTCTTCGCTGCGCACCGGGATGTTTTGCAGGTTCGGATCGGTCGAGGCCAGACGCCCGGTATTGGCGCCGGTCTGCACATAGCTTGTATGCACCCGGCCGGTTTCCGGGTTGATGTGGTTTTGCAGCGCGTCGGTATAGGTGGATTTCAGCTTTTGCAGCTGCCGGTAATCCAGCACGCGACCGGCAAAATCATGTTCAGTAGCAAGGTCTTCCAGCACATCGGCTGGGGTGGACCATTGCCCGGTTTTGGTTTTCTTGCCGCCCTCCAGCGCCATTTCGCCAAACAGGATCTCACCCACCTGCGCCGGGCTTTGCACGTTAAATTCGTGCCCCGCCAGCTCATAAAGCTCAGCCTCAAGCCCCGCCATTTTCTGCGCAAAAGCGTTGGACATGCGGGAAAGCGTGTCGCGATCCACCCGCACGCCCGCCATTTCCATCTGCGCCAGCACCGGCACCAGCGGACGCTCCAGCACCTCATAGACCGAGGTAACATGGGCGCGGTGCAGTTGCGGTTTGAACGTGTGCCACAGGCGCAGGGTGATGTCGGCGTCTTCGGCGGCGTATTTCACCGCCTCATCGACCGGCACGCGATCAAAGGTGATGGCGGATTTGCCAGAGCCGAGCAGCGATTTGATCGGGATCGGCTCGTGGTTCAGATAACGCTGGCTCAGCGCATCCATGCCGTGATTGTGCAGGCCCGAATAGAGCGCGTAGCTCATCAGCATGGTGTCGTCGATGGGGGCGACGCTGACGCCGTAACGCGAAAAGATCTTCGCGTCATATTTCATGTTCTGGCCGATTTTCAGGATCGAGGCATCCTCAAGCATCGGCTTCAGCGCGTCGAGCGCGGCATTCAGCGGCAGTTGCCCCTCGGCCAGCTCAGAACTGCCAAACAGATCATCCGCCGCGCCGGACAGATGGCCGAGCGGGATATAGCAGGCCTCGCCCGGAATGACGCTGAGCGAAATGCCCACCAGCACGGCCTGCATTTCGTCGAGCGATGTGGTTTCGGTATCCACCGCCACATAGCCGCGTTCGTAAATCGCAGCGATCCAGCGATCCAACGCTTCAAGCGTGTCGACGCGTTCGTATTTCTCCGGGTCGATGGCTGGCCAATCGGGGGCGGCAGTCTCGTCGTCGGCCTGAGCCGTGGCGGCGGGGGCAGCAATCTCGGGGCTGTCAACGCCAAGCTGATCGGCAATGCGCTTGGTCAGCGAGCGGAATTCCATCGAAGCGAGGAAGGGCAGCAGCACCTCGGCTTCCGGGTCACGCAGCTCCAACGCCTCAAGCGGCTCCAGCTCCGGCACGTTCTCGTCAAGCAAGACCAGATCGCGGCTCATGCGGATCTGATCAGCCTTGTCGATCAGGGTCTGGCGGCGTTTCGGCTGCGGCACCTCTTCGGCGCGCGCCAGAAGGCTTTCCAGATCGCCAAATTCGTTGATCAGCAGCGCGGCGGTTTTTATCCCGATCCCGGGCGCGCCGGGCACGTTATCGACGGAATCGCCCGCCAATGCCTGCACATCGACCACGCGATCCGGGCCCACGCCGAATTTCTCTTCCACGCCCTCAACGCCGATGCGCTTGTTCTTCATCGGATCGAGCATTTCGACGCCGCCACCGACAAGCTGCATCAGGTCTTTATCAGACGAGATGACGGTAACGCGCCCGCCCGCCTCGCGCGCCTGACGGGCATAGGTGGCGATGATATCGTCGGCCTCAAACCCTTCTTTCTCGATGCTGGCGATATTGAAAGCGCGGGTGGCATCGCGGGTCAGCGGGAATTGCGGGCGCAAATCCTCGGGGGCCGGCGGACGGTTGGCCTTGTATTCGGGGTAGAGGTCGTTGCGGAAGCTCTTGCCGGAATGGTCAAAGATCACCGCCACATGGGTGGGCGCATCATCGCCTTTGGCCCCTTCCACCACCTTGTAGAGCATATTGCAAAACCCGGCCACGGCCCCAATGGGCAGCCCGTCGGATTTGCGCGTCAGCGGCGGCAGCGCGTGATAGGCGCGAAAGATGAAGGCCGAGCCATCGACCAGATGCAGATGGCAACCTTTGCCGAATGTCATAGCGCGTCCTTTCCGGGGTATGTGGCCCCCGGGCGCGCCTGATCAATCATGGCCCGGGGCGCGCGTCAGGCAGCTTAGTCCGCCTCGTTCAGCTCTTTGCCGAATACGTATCGTGCATCGCAATAGGGGCATTCGACCCAGCCCTGATCTTCGGGGATGGTCAGCCAGACACGCGGATGGCCGAGGGCGCCTTCACCGCCGTCACAGGCGAATTTGTGTTTCTCGACAATCTTCGTCTCGGGGGCGGGATGGCCCAATGCTGTGACGTGACCGTCAAACCCATCTGACGTTCCCCGGGAGGCGCTTTTTGAAACCGCTTCCCGAGGATCTTGCCTACACCTCAGCGATCATCCGGCCCAGCGGGCGGCCCGAGACGATATGCACATGCAAATGCGGCACTTCCTGCATCCCGTGTTCGCCAGCATTCATGATCAGCCGGTAGCCATTACCGCCCTCGCCCGGCTCGAGCCCAAGCTCGGCCACCACGGCGTGAATGCCTTTGCTGTAGCCCATAACCTCTTCCGGGCTGGCTTCTGCAACGAAATGATCCCAGTTCACATAGGGGCCTTTCGGGATCACCAGCACATGTATCGGCGCTTGCGGACCGATATCGTGGAAGGCGAGGCAATAGTCGGTTTCCAGCACGGTGTTGTTCGGAATCTCGCCACGCAGGATTTTGGCAAAGATATTCTGATCGTCATAGGCATAGGCCATGTGTCGCTCCTAGTCGGCAAACAGATAGTCGGTGCGGGCAATTTCCAGCGCCCGATCCTCGGGGATGGAAAGGAATTTGGCAAGGGCGGCGGCGTTCTCTTCCGGGCTGGCGCTCTCGCGGATCACATCGGCGTTTTCAAACCCGGCATCGCGGATCTGATCGCTTTCGAAATAGAAATCGGTACGGATTGTCGGCAGCAGCCGCTCGATGGCGTCTTCCGGCGTGCGTTCGCCCGCCAGCCCAACCCGCATCGCATGGCCGCGCAGCCAATCATCGGAATACTCGCTTTCAATCTCGATCAGCCGCGTGGTGCTGCGGTCGGTATAGAAATCGCGCAGCAGGTCCATATTGTTCGGGTCCATGGCGATGGCGAGCCGGTCGGTTTCGAAATAGTCGAACAGCATCCGCATCAGCGCCCGGCGGTGGCGGGTCCGCTTGCCGAGTGACGATTGGATGCCGCCCAGATCGGGCAGCGTCGTGCCCTCTTCATCGAAGAGGTAATCAATCGTCGGGATGTTGGTGACCGTGCGAATGCGCTCCAACAGCCGTTTGCCCACATGCCATTTCTTCGCCACCACAATCAGCAGCTCGCGCTCGCGCCCGAGGGTGGATTCCGCCTCCCAGAAGCGCGGGGCGAAACGTTGACCGATCCTGCCGCGCCCAGTGAGGAAATTGAACAGCGAGCGGCCTTCATTGGAAATTTTGAACTCCACGCCTTCCTCAGCATAAAGCGCGCCCAGACGACGGCGCAGCTCGCTGGCCTCCGGGCTGATCTTGCGCGCAAACAGGTAGTCCTGACTGAGCAACAAATCGTAATGGTCGTTATAAAATGTCACCGGCATGCCGTAATCGGTGAACATCAGAAAAGTCAGGGTACGCGCGCGGATCTCACTATCCGGCACCAGATGGCGCACGATGGTCTGAAAAAACGTCTCATCGGGAATCCAGGTGGTGCGGAAAAACCGCATCACGTCGCGCCGTTCACGGGTGAATTCGAGGATCCATTCGATTGTGCGCCGCCGCAGGCACCACCATTGCGAGCCGATCATGATCTGTAGATCCTCGGGAATCTCGCGGGTGAGCCCGAGCTTCTTCTGTAGCTCATAGCTCCAGTAATAGCGGCGCGTCTGGGTGCGTTCGTTGAACCAGTGCCGATAGATCAGCCGTTCTTCCTTCATCCCGGTCTTGATCCAGTCGCTTTCGAAGAAGTCGAAGCTCTCGATGTAATCCACATCGTCGCTATCAAGAAATTCATGCGCGTATTCGGCGGATTTGATCGCCATGCAATCGCCGGAGACCATGTAGAAATGCGTGGCGCGCGGGAAGGCAATGACAGCGGCTCTCACCGCCTCCAGCGTACCCTCGACCAGCGACCATTCCCCCCAGCCGCATTTCACCCGGTTTTTGGCAAAGCACACCGATGGATTGTCATCCAGCGCGGCCCGGATCATCTCGTAATCGGTTTTCGACGCGCTGGCATCGAAGTGAATCGAAATGTAATCCCCGGCCGTCGTCAGCCGTTCAGCCTGTTCAATGATGGCTTTGGGGTTCTTGTGAACCAGCAGAATGAAGGCGATTTTTGCCATTTTCGAAGCCGATCTGCATTCCTATCGCGATTGTTGACACACATAGCGTAAAGGGTCATTGAAATTACAGGGTTTGTTTGCTTTTTTCTGCGAATGCATTATCAGCGAGGCCAATTGGGGCAGCGCAATCTGGAGGCGCGTGGCTGCATATGGGATTTCCCGGCACCTGGATGACGGAAAGTGAAAGCGTGGTTTATCGCGTGGTGCCGAAATGCGCCTGTTCGTCGATTGGCCAGATCATGTTCTATTCCGATCATGGCGAATTTTTCGATGGCGATGTGCATGATTCCACTGAGGGCCTGCATAAATGGGCGCAGGAGCACAGCCAGCCGCTGATCGAAGCCAATGTCAGCGCCCATAAAAGCTATGCGTTCACCGCGGTACGCAATCCCTATACCCGCATCCTGTCGAGCTTTTTCGACAAGATCTGTGGCATCCAGCGCAATGGCCGCCGCTATCGCGGCAATCTGGTGCCGATGCTGATCCAGAAATACGGGATCGAGGTGGGCAGCCCGGAAGACGGGTTCGAGTTCGATCAGATCGAAAGCTTCCGCCGCTTTCTGCTGTTCGCCCGCGACACCATCCGTTGGCGTCGCCCGATGGATCCCGACATTCACTGGAGCGCGATGTCAGGCCATATTTCGACCTTCATCCACAATGGCGGCACTTACGATCACATCTTCCATATTGAGGAATTCAATAAGGGGATGCAGGTGGTGCTCGATCATATCGAAACCCCGGTGAAGGTGGATCTGGACGCCATCCCACGCTTCAATGAAAGCGAAGGGCACGGGCCGAAGCGGGCGCATCCGGTCGAGGATTACTTCGACGATCTGTCGATGCATCTGGTCTGGGAAATCTATAAAAAGGATTTCCAGCTGTTCAAATACGATTTCGAAAACCCGGGCAACAAGAAGCCCACGGGCGAGATTGATCTGGTCGAAGTGCACAAGAAGCTGGGGCCGAAGGGCTAAGGCAGATTTGTTGCGGCGGGCCTCTAAAGCCCGCACCGCCCCGGCATGATTGTCAGATCATCGTTGAAAATCTCGCCAGCCCTGAGGGAGGGCGCGGCGTAGAGGCCGAAATGCGCCCAGACATAGAAGGTAGTGCAAACCGGCGTTGGAACCGGGCCACTGGACAGGTGCTGAAACTGGATGGTCGGATAGGCCCGGTGGTTTCGGTTGGTCAGCAAGGTGCTTTCCGGGTTTGGCGCCACGATCCAGGCGTGATGGGAAAACTCACTGCTATAGCGACGCGCCCAGCTCAGCTCCTGCCCGTCGCTGCCACCCGGCTTCACCGGGGTGATGTCGACCCCCGCAAAATCGGCTTCGCTTTCAAAGCCGGTCTGAAAATACGGGGTCTCCGCCGCCATGGCCGCCCCCGACAGGGAAAACCCAGCGGAAAGCAGGAGTGCTTTGGCTGAGACCATCCCGCGCGCCTCGATCAGCCGAAGCTGACCGCGTTGCCTAGCCTGGCATCGGCTACACGGCTGACCTGAACATCAACCACCAGAAGGGCTGTAGGCATTTACGTCTCCATCGCTTGTGCGAGCAGCGTAGCCTTGGGGAATGACAGGTCCAGACAGATCAGCGGGGGCAAGGCCGGGGCAACCTGCTTTGCGCAACTCGGCGGCGCGCACCAGCTCCATGACGCGCCTGCTAACCGGGGTCGGCACGCCATAGCCTTCACCCAGCTCGACAATCGCGCCCTGAAAGGCAGCGATCTCGGTCTTGCGACCAGCATCAAGATCACGCGCCATTGAGGTTTTCGACTCGGGATCAATCGTGACCATATTCCGGGCGGCACGTTTGAAGATCCAGGTCGGCATACGCAGCGCAAAGGGTAGCAACCCAACCGGTATTGGCAGTGGCAGTTTCGGATAAATCCCTGCCGCCTTCAGCACCTTCAGCGCCTCGACAATCTGATCGGCATAGACCCGGCGCCAATCGTGATCGAGCAGCAGATCACGCAGCGACTGGCCCGCCAGTGCGTTCAGCCCATTGGCGAGATTGAGCATCAGCTTGCCCCATTGTTCGCCATGAATATCGTCGCTTTCGCCCACTTTCAGTCCCGGCACGCTGAGCGCTTTCGCGATGTCGCCGCCACCAGCTTCGATCCGTATCTCACCACTTACGGCGCGGTGATAAACACCCTGGCCTTCTGCAATGATGTTGAACCCCACCATCCCTGCCCGCACATCGTGGTGGGGCAGTGCCCGCTGCAACACCAGAGTGCTTTCCAGCCCGTTTTGCAGCGCCACCACCACCGCATCTGGTCTCGCATTCCCGGCGATTTCGCGGGCGATGGCAGAGGTATCAATGCTTGAGGCACAGACCAGAACAATATCGCCCCGATCAATGGAATAGGGGTCTTCGCATAGCCGTATCTGCTGCGCAGAAACCCAGTGCGACTGTCCGCCGGTATCGGTCAGGGTCAACCCATGCGTTTGAATCTGGTTCAGCACACGCGACCGACCATAAAGCGTCACATCATGGCCAGCAGAGGCCAGCAATCCGCCGATATAGCAGCCAACTGTACCAGCTCCGGCAATCACAATACGCGCCATCTATTCGGCCTCCTGAGTTTTCGAGCAATCGACGCAAATACCCCATTTGCGTCAAGGCAAACGATGCAACATTAAGTTGTATGACTCAGACTTGGACCGAGGAAGTAAAGGAAAAGTAAACGCTGGTGAGCCAAATCAAATTAGCTTCGAATAACTTCAACCCTACCTATCCGAAAGATTACAAATTCAGCATGCAGATGAAGAAAAAGCACGAAAGCGTTTGTTAAATATGGATTTTTCTGGCGCCCTCTATGGACGTTTCGATTACCCCGATGCGAATCAAAGCCCAGGTGAGTCGGAGGATTCGCCGTGGTGCTGGGATCGGGTCTAGAGTGCCCAGCGCAGGATCAGGTTGTCTGACCGCCAGAGCGGCCCGGCATCGACAAAGCGCCCGGCGCGCTCCGCCCCCTGCGCCTGATAGAAGCCCAGCGCGGCATCATTACCAGCCACCACAGCCAGCACGGCCACCTCAAACCCCATCGCCCGCAAACCCGCAAAAGCCTCGCTGAGCAGCCGCTGTCCGATGCCCCGCCGGGCATAGTCGGCAGGACATAGAGGTGTTTCACCTCGCCAGCATCGCCAAGCTCGGGCTGGCTGGCCGGGCCGTAACGCACAAAGCCCACCGCGCGCCCATCCAGCTCGGCAATCAGCGTACCACCCGCGCTTTTCGGAGCGTCAGGGGCCAGAGCGGCCTGCCAGCCGGGCAGACGATTGGCTTCATCCAGCATCTCCAGCGCTTCGGCAGGGGCCAGCGCGGCATAGGTCTGCCGCCACACTGCAACATGCAGATGGGCAAGCCCCTCCGCATCCGCCGGGCCAGCCCGGCGGGTGATCAGATTTTGTCTGTTGCTCATGGTTTTTTTGCGTCAGGCCCCGAGGCACCAGCGCATCACCGCCTTTTGCGCATGAAGGCGGTTCTCGGCCTCGTCAAAGATCACCGAGCTCGGCCCATCCATCACCGAATTGGTGACTTCCTCGCCACGGTGAGCAGGCAGGCAATGCATGAACAGCGCGTCGGGCTTGGCAGCCTCCATCAGCGCGTCATTCACCTGATAGGGCTGCAGCAGATTGTGGCGCTGTTTGCGGGTCTCATCACCGTCATGCATCGACACCCAGGTATCGGCCACCACCAGATCGGCCCCGTCGACCGCCTTCTGCGCATCGCGTTCGATCTCGATTTTCACCCCCTTGGCGCGGGCTTCCTCGACAAACACCATTTCCGGATCAAGCAGCTCCGGCCCGGCAAAGGTAAGGTCAAAGCCAAACTGCCCGGCGGCATGGATGAAAGAGGCGGCAACATTATTGCCGTCACCGGTCCAGACCACCTTTTTCCCCGCAATCGGGCCGCGATGCTCTTCAAAGGTCAGAATATCGGCCATGATCTGGCAGGGGTGGCTGCGATTGGTCAGCCCGTTGATCACCGGCACCGAGGCGTATTCGGCCAGTTCCAGCAGGGTCGCCTCTTCAAAAGTACGGATCATGATCAGATCCACATAGCGGCTGAGCACGCGGGCGGTGTCGGCGATGCTTTCGCCATGGCCGAGCTGCATATCAGCGCCCGACAGCACCAGGGTTTCGCCGCCCATCTGCCGCACACCAACATCAAAGCTCACCCGTGTGCGGGTCGAGGGCTTTTCAAAGATCAGCGCGACGATGTGGTTTTTCAGCGGCTGCTCCAGATCCGGCGTGCCTTTCGGCAGACCTGCCCGGCCTGCTTTCATCGCTTTCGCCTGATCGAGCATGGCGCGCAGGTCATCCGGAGCGGTTTTGTTGATATCGAGGAAGTTGTTCATTTTTCCGCTCCTTTCACCGTGGCGGCGGCGGCGTCGAGTTTTTCGATCGCTTCGGTAATTTCATCTTCGGTAATGGTGAGCGCGGGCAGAAGCCGCACCACATTGTCGGCGGCAGGCACGGTGAGCACATGCTGCGCATAGCCCGCCTGCACCACATCCGTATTGAGCGCCTTGCATTTGAGGCCAAGCATCAGCCCGGTGCCGCGCACCTCTTCGAATACTTCGGGGTGCACGGCCACCAGCCCTTCCAGCCCCTGACGCAGACGCCCGGCCTTGCGGCCCACCTCGTCGAGGAAGGCCGGGTCAGAAACGATCTCCATCACCTTGCCGCCGACCGCGCAGCCCAGCGGGTTGCCGCCATAGGTCGAACCATGGGTACCCGCGACCATGCCAGCGGCTGCCGTTTCAGTGGCCAGCACCGCGCCCAGCGGGAAGCCGCCGCCAATGCCCTTGGCCACCATCATGATGTCGGGGCTGATCCCCGCCCATTCATGGGCAAAGAGCTTACCGGTCCGGCCCATACCGCATTGCACTTCGTCAAAGACCAGGAGCGCGCCGCTTTCGTCGCAGAGGTCGCGCAGACCTTTCAGGCACTGATCAGGCACCGGACGAATGCCGCCCTCGCCCTGAATGGGTTCGATCAGGATCGCGGCGGTCTTGTCGCTGACGGCCGCGTGCAGAGCATCGTGATCGCCAAATTCCACATGCACAAAGCCTGGCAGAAGCGGGCCAAAGCCCTTGGTCATTTTCTCGCTGCCAGCCGCCGAGATGGCGGCGGATGAGCGGCCATGGAAGCTGCCCGAAAAGGTGATGATCTCTATCCGCTCAGGCTGGCCCTTTTCAGACCAGTATTTGCGCACCATCTTCACTGCCAGTTCCAGCGCTTCGGTGCCGGAATTGGTGAAGAACACGGTATCGGCAAAGGTGGCCTCGACCAGCTTGTCGGCCAACGCCTGTTGCTGCGGGATCTGGTAGAGGTTCGACACATGCCAGAGCTTGCCCGCCTGCTCGGTGATCGCGGCCACAAGCGCCGGATGGGCATGGCCCAGCGCGTTCACTCCGATCCCGGCACCAAGATCCAGAAAACGTCGCCCGTCAGTGGTGGTCAGCCCGGAGCCTTCGCCGCTTTCGAAAGCGAAAGGAGTGCGGTTATAGGTGGGCAGAACAGACGGGATCATGCTGTTTCCTCGTAGAAAAGAAGCCTTTGGGTGCCCGAGGGCAGGCGTCATGTCAATATTTTTGAATGGGTTGCGCCACTAAGGCGCGGGGAACACGGGGAGTAAACGTCAGGCGCGGCTGCGTCGGCGTCGGGTCTCGGCATATGAGGAGGTCGTGTTCATGCGGGTTGCATAGGGGGATAGGGGGCGTTTGTCTATCTGAAAAGCTGG
>JARRIY010000116.1:0-4696 GCA_037379985.1 Maritimibacter sp. | reverse complement strand
GCCGGATGAGCGGAGTGGTGCGCCAAGGTAGCCAAACCACTTCGCCCGGTGGGAACCGCCGGGCAGCGTCCGACCGCCCCCACGGGCGGACGCTATACGTCCCCCCGCGGTCGGACACTTCCCTCATTGAACAGCACACACCCAGCGCTATTCGGGCGGAGCTATCGCGGCATCACCCCACTTCCCATCCCCGCATTTTCGGCATAGGCGACTGGGATGGACACCAAGCAGAACCTTACCGCCGCGGGCTTTATCCTCGCCGCCACCGCCTTCATCGCGGGCACCACGCTTTTGGCCAAGATGGCCGGGGCCGGGCCGGATGGGCTGAATGCGGTGATGATCGTTGAGGGGCGGTTCATCTTTGCGCTGCTGGGATTTTCGCTGGCCGCAGCGATCCTGCGGCCACGCTTTACCCGCCCGGACCTGCGCCTGCATCTGGCGCGCACCTCGTTCGGCTGGGGCGGGGTGACGCTGATGTTTGCCGCCGTGCAGCTTATCCCGCTTTCAGACGCCACCGCGATCACATTTCTGAACCCGGTCTTTGCGATGTTTCTGGCAATCCTGGTGTTGGGCGAAAAGGTCGGGCCGTGGCGCTGGGGTGCGGCAGTGCTGGCCTTTGTGGGCGCTCTGGTGCTGATCCGCCCCGGCCCCGGCACGTTTGAACCCGGCGCGCTGGTGGCACTTCTGGCTGCCGCCGTGATGGGCACCGAGATCACATTTCTGAAAATCCTATCGGGCCGCGAGCCGCCGATGCAAATCCTGTTGCTCTACAACGCGCTGGGTCTGGTGATCGCCACCGTCGCAGCGCTGTTTGTCTGGCAATGGCCCAGCCCCACACAATGGCTGATCCTCGCCGGGATCGGCTTGCTGATGGCCACCGCCCAGAGCCTTTACATTCAGGCCATGCGCCGGGCGGATGCGAGCTTTGTCATGCCGTTTTCCTATGCCACGCTGATCTTTGCCGCGCTTTATGATTTCGCCGTGTTCGACGTACTGCCCGATGCGCTGTCTTTCATCGGGGCGGGGATCATCCTGACCGGCGGGCTGGTGCTGGCCTGGCGCGAAGGGCGACAAAAGCAGGGGTAAGGACGGGTCAAAGGCCTAGCTCACCCTCCCCCGCCCGTCCATGGATGGACGACGCCCGACCCTGCCGCCTGGGCCAAATGACCGCCATTTGCACGAAATCGAAACAGTGAGTCGCCTTGTATCTGCCGGGGGGCTGACTACTATAGAGCTTTGCTGTAAGAGAGCGGGCAAAGAATGCCGCGCAAGATTGGGAATACAAATGTCCTGGACGGATGAACGGGTTGAGACCCTGAAGAAAATGTGGGGCGAAGGCCAGTCGGCCAGCCAGATCGCCAAAGAGCTGGGCGGGGTCACCCGCAACGCGGTGATCGGCAAAGTGCACCGGCTTGGGCTTTCCAACCGGGCCGGGGGCGGTTCGTCCAGCCCGGCCGCCAGCAGCGCCCCGGCGAAGGAAAAGCCAGCGGCGAAACCAGCTGCGGCCAAGGCCAAACCCGCCGCGCCGAAGAAAGCCGAGAAACCGGCAGAGCCTGTAGCGGAAAAAGCCGAAGCCGCCCCTGCCGCCGCTCCGATCCCGGCGCGCAAGCAGATCATCCCAGCGGGCCAGCCGCTGCCGCCGCAGCCTTCGGCCAATGAGATTAGCCCGGAAGCGCTTGAAACTGTTCGCGAAGTTGAGAAAACCGCGAAAAAGATCAGCCTGATGGAGCTGACCGAGCGCACCTGCAAATGGCCGGTGGGCGACCCGGCGACCGATGATTTCTGGTTCTGCGGGCTGCCCGCGCAGCAGGGCAAACCCTATTGCGAAGCGCATGTGGGCGTGGCCTTTCAGCCGATGAGCTCGCGCCGCGACCGTCGCCGCTAAGCCAAGGCAGATCGCAGACCAAGCCCGGGGCCGCGCCTCGGGCTTTGCCGTTTCAGGAGATCCCACCGATGAGCAACCCGCCCGACCTGCGCCCCGATCTGGTGCACGCTGCCCTGCGCGAAGAGGCCCGCCCCGGCCAGCCGAAAATCGGCATGGTCAGCCTTGGCTGCCCGAAAGCGCTGGTCGATAGCGAACGCATCCTGACCCGGCTGCGCGCCGAGGGCTATGCGATCAGCCCGGATTACGCGGGCGCCGAAGCGGTGATCGTGAACACCTGCGGCTTTCTTGATTCGGCCAAGGCGGAAAGCCTTGAGGCCATCGGCGAAGCGCTGAGTGAAAACGGCAAGGTGATCGTTACAGGTTGTCTGGGGGCAGAGCCCGATTACATTACCGGCGCGCATCCTCAGGTGATGGCAGTGACCGGTCCGCAAGCCTATGAGCAGGTGCTGGATGCGGTGCATCGTGCCGCGCCGCCCAGCCCCGACCCGTTTGTCGATCTGCTGCCCGGCTCCGGCGTCAGCCTGACCCCGCGCCATTACTCCTATCTGAAAATCTCAGAGGGCTGTAATCACGGCTGCAAATTCTGCATCATCCCCGATCTGCGCGGGCGTCTTTCCAGCCGTCCGGCCCATGCGGTGATCCGCGAAGCCGAGAAGCTGGTGGAGGCAGGCGTGCGCGAGCTGCTTGTCATTTCTCAAGATACCTCCGCTTATGGGCTGGATCTGAAATATGCCGAGGAAAAGGGCCACCGCGCGCATATTTCGAACCTTGCCCGCGATCTGGGCGGGCTCGATGCCTGGGTGCGCTTGCACTATGTCTACCCCTACCCGCATGTGCGCGAGCTGATCCCGCTGATGGCGGACAGGCTGATCTTGCCTTATCTCGACATTCCCTTCCAGCACGCCCATCCCGACACACTGAAACGCATGGCCCGGCCTGCGGCGGGGGCCAAGACCCTGGACGAGATCGCAGCCTGGCGGCGGGATTGCCCCGACATCACCCTGCGCTCGACCTTCATCGTCGGCTATCCGGGCGAGACCGAAGAAGAATTCGAGACCCTGCTCGACTGGCTCGACGAAGCGCAGCTCGATCGCGTCGGCTGCTTCCAATATGAGAATGTGAAGGGCGCCAAGGCCAATGACCTGCCCGATCATGTGCCGGACGAGGTGAAGCAGGAGCGCTGGGAGCGTTTCATGGAGAAATCGCAAGCGATCTCCGAGGCCAAGCTCGCAGCCAAGGTCGGCTCGCGGCAAGAGGTGATCGTGGATGCGGTCGATGACGAAGGCGCGGTCTGCCGCACCAAGGCGGATGCCCCGGAAATCGACGGCAACCTGTTCATTGATGAAGGCTTTGAAGCGCTGTCACCCGGCGATATCGTGACGGTCGAGGTGGATGAGGCGAGCGAGTATGACCTGTGGGGGAAGGTGGTTTAGGAGACTGATTGAGAAGTGAACTGCTCTACGGCCTCATAACCAGCTTGTGTCATTTTCCAGGTATCAGAGTCTTCTTTTTCTAATAGTCCGTTTTCAGTTAGTTGCTTCAGATCATTGAGCAGCTTCAAATAATCACGCCGCCCCTGAACGCTGGTCTCACGTCCACCAAGATTCACTTTGAAAGCGTTATTATGCTCATAAGCAACAACGAAACCTTGCGGTGAGGCTGCTATACTTACCAGTATAGCCATCGTCCGTTCAGACACCTGAGAGATATCGCTTCCTGACCGCAAGCTGTCGCGATCTTCACGAGATGCCGCGATCTCCTTTTCCAATTCGTCGTCACCAAGATCCTCAACCTCGCGATCCCTCTTCGCCGCTTCAATAAGACGCCGCTCTTTCGCGTTCTCCTCAGCAGCTTGAGCTTCCTCAAGTCTTGCTTGCCGCCCGAGATCCGCAATCTTCCTTTCAATTGCTTCTTCATCATGAAGGGCTCTTAGGCGTCGAGTAGGCTGCGCAGCAATAATGGCACCTGCATATTTCAACCAAGGAGCGATAACCGCTATGAGCATCCCAAGACCAAACGGAAGGAGGTAGAGTGAAATCTCATCGGTGTTCAGATCGAAAAAGCGCAGTCTGACGCTCACCGGCTGACTTGAAAACATCAGATAGAAGAGAGGTTTCCAATTTGAGATGACGAATACGACAGCGATTGACCCAAAGAATGGGCTACGAAGCCGTGCCCCCATCGCGTCCATTATTTCTTTCAAATAACTTGTCACAAATCACCCCATCAAACCGCAGTCGGATGAACCTAGACTAGTGACGAAATCTTGAAAAGAGGGCGCTGCCCGACGGTGCCGCCGGGCAAGGTTCTGGATGAGCTTAGCCGCCGGATGGGCGGCGTTGCCGGACCTTAGCCCGGCCTACGCTGCCCTACCCCTGTAAACTCCGCACCTCAATCTCGCCCTCTTCCCTTGCTTTCATTGCCAGCGCAGCGGCGTGGGCGCCGGCGGCGGTGGTGAAATAGGGGATCTTGTCATAGAGCGCGACGGCGCGGATGTCGCGGCTGTCTTCGACCGCCTGCGCACCTTCGGTGGTGTTGAACACCAGCTGCACTTCGCCGTCTTTCAGCTGGTCAACCACGGTGCGCCCGCCTTCATAGACCTTGTTGGCGATCTCGGCTTCCACACCGTTTTCGGCCAGCCAGGCCGCGGTGCCACGGGTGGCGAGAATGGCAAAGCCCATGCCAATGAGCACCTGAGCGGTTTCCAGCATCTCGGCGGACTTGTCGTTATCCTTGATCGAGACAAACACCTTGCCGGTTTCCGGCAGATGGGTGCCCGCCCCCATTTGCGCCTTGAGGAAGGCCCGCGGG
>JARRIY010000115.1:0-18064 GCA_037379985.1 Maritimibacter sp. | reverse complement strand
CGGGCGAGGGTCTTCATTTCCTCGATATAGTCCGATTGTGACCAGCCGCGTGTTGTGACGAGGTCTTCCCAGCCGCGCACTGACAGGAGCATCGCCAGCAGGTCTGCCGCGTGGCTCACCGAGAGGCCGGGGCGGAGCTTGTCTTCATCCGCTAGCATCTTCGCCACCGCCACGCAGCCATGGTGCATTGCGTTCATGCGATTGACCCAGGCATCGCGGGCGTCTTCGTCGCTGTCTTGCATCGCCATCAGCGCCCGGCCGACGCCATAGATCTCAGGAATATAGCCGCACCAGGCGTCGATATAGTGATCGAGGCGCTCAAGTCCCGACGTGGCCGCCCGGCTGGCAGCGAGGCGGGCATCGACGTCTTTCACCGCGTCGATATGCCGGGTCGTGGCGATGAGCAGCTCGGCGCGCGAGGCGAAGTGCAGATAGACCGCCTGCCGGCTGACCCCGGCGGCTTTGGCAATATCAGACATCCGCACTTTGCTGCCCCCGGTTTCCAGAAGAGTCCAGGCAGCATCGAGAATGCGGGTTTGGGTATTTGGATTTTCACTTGACATGATGACAAGCTACCACATATTTACACGACGTCAAGTTTACACCATGTCAAGTTAGCAAATCCATTGAAAGGGGATTGTCATGAAAGTCATCGTTATCGGCGCCACCGGCAGCATCGGCCGGCTCACCGTGAAAAACCTGCTGGCCGAGGGCCACAGCGTTACCGCCTTTGCGCGCAGGCCCGACCGTGCCGGGATCGAGCATCCCGATCTGACCCTCAGGGCTGGCGACGCGCGCGACGCGGCGGCCGTCACCGCTGCGATCCGCGGGCAGGATGCCGTTGTCATCACGCTCGGGGCTGGTGCCTCGCGTCGCAACAAGATCCGCTCCGAGGGCACGCTGGCCGTGATCCGCGCGATGCAGGAGACCGGCGTGCGCCGTCTTATCGTGCAATCCACGCTCGGCGCTCATGAGAGCTGGGAGAACCTCAATTTCTTCTGGAAGTACATCATGTTCGGCCTGCTGCTGGCGCCCGCCCATCGGGACCACGAGCTGCAGGAAACGCTGGTCTCGGCCAGCGGGCTCGACTGGACGATTGTGCGCCCTTCAGCCTTTACCGACGGTCCGGCGACGGGGCAGTTCGCGACCGGGTTTGGCCCGCAAAAGCGCGGGCTGTCGCTGAAGATCCCGCGAGCTGACGTCGCCGATTTCCTCAAGCGTCAACTCGTCGACAAAGGCCATATGCATAGCGCGGTCGGCATCTCGAACTGAGGTATTTCAAAGGAGAAATCCCATGGTTTTCAGCCTCTTCGAAATCACCCTGGTCGCCGCCGCCCTGGCGACCGGCCTTGTCGCCGGGGTGTTCCTGGCCTTTTCCGACTTCGTGATGCGTGGCCTCGGGCGGGCGCGTCCCGGGGCCGGGATCGAGGTCATGCAATGGATCAACCGCGAGGTTTATCGCTCGCTGTTCATGGTCATGCTGATCGGCATGAGCTTCGTTTCGCTCGGCCTCGCCGTTTTTGCAGCGGTACTGATCGGCGGCGCGGTGGCCCCATGGCTGGCTGCGGCCGGGGCGCTTTATGTGCTCGGCGTGATGGCCGTGACCGGGCGCCGGAACGTGCCGATGAACCGGCGCCTTGAACATGTCGAGCATTGGAGCGCTCAGGCCCATGACTATTGGCACAGCTACAAGCGCGACTGGACCCGTTGGAACCACCTGCGCTGGGTGACCTCTCTTGCGGCATCTGCCTGCTATCTCGGGGCAACCCTCGCGCTGGTCGGCGCATAACCCATAGGCGGCTCGCCTTGCTTGAGCAGAGGCGAGCTGCCTGCTACCTCGGGGCGACCCTCGCGCTGGTCGGCGCATAACCCATAGGCGGCTCGCCTTGCCTGAGCAGAGGCGAGCCGCCCAACTGGCGCTCTGTACGCGCCCGAGCTATCCATAACAGCCGCGATCAAGATCGGAGACGACCATGCTGCAACCGAAATACCTCTACGTCGCGTTCATCCTTGGCGTCATTGGCTTTCAGATTGCCCTGACCCTCGGCGCGCCCTGGGGCCAGTTTACCCAAGGGGGCATATACCCGGGCGTTCTGCCCCTGCCCGGCCGCATCGTGGCTGCGACCTCGATCATCGTGCTCACCGGCATGGCTCTGGCTATGCTGTCCGCCTCTGGCTCTTGGCCCCACTGGCCACGCTGGACGGGTTGGGTCGCGCTCCTGCTCCAGGCCACCACCACAACCCTCAACTGGATAACCCCCTCGGAAGCAGAGCGCTGGCTCTGGGGACCGATCACGAGCGTAATGCTCGGATTGGCGCTGATCATCCTGCTCATCCGCAGATCTTGATTGTCCGATAGCGCGATTTTGCGAGCAGCGCCGGAGGCCGGAAGATCACGCTGTCGCCATGATCCCCAGCCACCCGGGGGGATGAAATGCCACGGCGCGGTGGTCGCGCGCCGTGGCTGAGCTTTAGCGCAGCGCCGCCTCGATATTGCCGCCATCGACGGTCATGACATGAGCTGTGGTGCGATCCGACAGGGCCAGCGCGACGAAAGCCTCGCCGACATGGCACGCCTCGACCTCTGCCTGCAGCAGATTGCCGCCGAGATAGGTGGCCACATCGACCCCGCGCGCGGCGGCACGATCTGCGATCATCTCGGGGGTGAGCAGGCCGGAGCGGATCCGGTCGGCATTGATGCCATTGACCCGGACCCCCTCGCCACCCAGCTCCAGCGCAAGCTGGCGCAGCAGGAAAAAGCTCGCCGCTTTCGGCAGTCCATAGGCGGCGAAGCCCTTGCCCGGATTCACTGCCTGCTTCGAGACGTTGAACAGGATCTGCCCGCCCCGCCCCTGCGCCCGGAACACCGCGATGGCGGCCTGCGAGAAGGCGAAATGCGAGAAGAAATTAAGCTCGAAAGCGGCGCGGAGCGTGTCCTGCGGCAGGGTTGCCACGTCGTGGTTGATCGCTGCCCCGGCATTGTTGACCAGAATGTCCAATCCGCCGAAGCGCGCCACACAGGCCTCGATGGCGGCCTGCGGCGCCCCCGGTTTGGTGATGTCGAGCGCGATGCCGCCATGATCCTGCCCGAGCGCCGCCAGCGCGGTATCGAGCGCCTCCTGCGAGAGGTCGACGAGGAAGATATTGGCGCCCTTCGCCCTGAAGGCCTCGGCCGTGGCCCGGCCAATGGCGCCCGCGCCGCCGGTGATCAGAACCACCTGCCCGCGCAGCGCCGGGGTGGCTCCCTTGCCCAGCTTGGCCTGCTCAAGCGACCAGTATTCCATGTCGAAAAGGTCAGCCTCTTCAATCGGATGGAAGCCCCCCGCCGCTTCGGCGTCGATCATCACCCTTGTGTTCTGCACGCCAAGATCGGCGGCGATGCGTGCGGCTTTGGCATCGGCGCCGATACCGACAAGGCCCAGCCCCTCGATCCAGGCGAGGTTCGGCAGCGGCGACAGCATCACCTTCTCCCCACCGAAGCGGGGCGCTTGGCGATTGAAATAGGCGATGTAGTCATCCTTGAACCCGGCGACCTTAGCCGCAGTCGCTTCGGCCCCGCCAGCGATGTCGGCCTCGGTCAGATGCAGCGGATGGCCTTTGATGCGGATCACGTGATCGGGCGTGGCTACGCCCCGTGTGGCCAGCATGGCGAGATCGTCACGCATCAGAAAGCTGCGGATCGCGTCTTCGTCGCGGGTATCGAAGACCGGCATCGGCGCGGCCTCGGGCAGATGGGCACCAATCGCGCCGCGTAGCGCCGAAAGCACCTCGGCACGGCGCGCCTCGGGCAGAGCGGCGGCGGGTTTCAGCGGCGCCGGACGACGTTGGGCGAACCAGTCCGCCACCAGATTGGTATGCTCGACGATCTTGTCATAGGAGGATTTCGCATCCGGCCCCCAGGCGAAATGCCCGTGCTTGAGCAAAAGCAGCCCTTCGGCCTCGGGGTTCATTTCAAAGGCCGCCGCCGCGCGTTTGGCCAGTTCGAAACCGGGCATCACATAGGGCACCAGCGTGATCTTGTCGCCGAACAGCTCGCGGGTCACGGCTTCGACCTCTGGCAGGTCGGCCAGCGCCAGCATCGCAGAGGCATGAGTGTGATCGACGTATTTATGCGGCAGATAGGCGTGCAGCAGCGCTTCCACCGAAGGATTGGGCGCGGTCGAGTCGAGCAGGTTTGAGCGCTGCACGTTCACCATGTCTTCGTCGGAGAGCACATCGAGATCGCGCAGCCGCATCAGCGGGACCATCCGCACCGCTGGCATCCCGCGCGCTTCCATCGTCTCAAGATCCCAGCCCGAGCCCTTGATGTGCAGCACCTCAACCTCGTCGCCATAGACATCCCGGGCGGTGAGTTTCACCGAAGTGTTGCCGCCGCCATGCTGGACAAGATCGGCATCAGCGCCAATCAGCCGCGAAGAATAGACCCGCAGCGCCAGCTCGCGCGCATTCGCATCTTCGCCTGCGGCATCCTGAAAGCTCTGGGCTTCCACGGCTCGCCATCTGTTCTTGATCATTCTAAACTCCTCCGCATAAGACGGCCGGCGCACCGACCTGCTTGATTTGTTGAGTCGTTTATACAAAAGTCACGTGGTAGTGTCATAAATAAAATTAGGGGAATGTGATGGCGGGAGCAAAACGTCGCTCAAAGGGACGTATCAGCGGCGAAAACGTCGTGATTGAAGTCGCTTGGCTCTACTATCAGGACGGGCTGAACCAGAAGGATATCGCCGATAAGCTCGACATTTCGCGGGCCACGGTGGTGAATTATCTACAGGAAGCGCGCGAGACGGGGATGGTCAACATTTCGCTGGCCTCGCCTGCCTTCACGACCCATCGCGCCTCGGTTGATCTGGTGAAAACCTTCGGGCTGACATCGGCCTATGTGCTGCCCGACGAGGGCGCCGATTCCGACGAGATGTTTACCCGCGTGGTGAAGGGCGCGGCCTCCTGGCTGCCCGAGCTGCTGGAGCCGGGCGACCGGCTGGGCGTGGCCTGGGGCAAGACGATTTATGACATGGCGGAAGCGATGGAGCCGCAGCGGATCGACGACCTTGCCGTGCTGCAGCTGGTCGGCTCCATGGCGACGCCCTATGGTTTTACCGCCGAGGCTTGCTCTACCCGGCTTGGCCAGCGGCTTGGCGCCGAGATCCTGAACCTGCATGCCCCTGCGATCCTGTCCAACGCCAAACTCGCCGAAGAGCTGCGCGAAGAGCCGATCATTCACCGTCAGCTTGAACGATTGGAGACCTGCAACAAGTTTCTGTTCTCGACGGGTACGGTTACCCGCAACAGCCATATCGTGGGCGCCGGGCTTGCCTCGCAGCAAGACCTCGACTGGCACCTTGATCATGGCGCCTGTGGGGTGATCTGCGGCCGCTTTGTCGATGCCGAAGGGCAAGCCGTGCATGGCCCCCTAGATGACCGGATGATCGGCATTCCGATCGAGCATCTGGTTGGGCTCGATCTGGGCATTCTCGTCACCCCGGGGCTCGATAAGGTTGAATCGTCTCTTGCGGCGATCCGTGGCGGCTATGTTACCCATATGGTCACCAGCCTGTCTGTTGCCGAGGCGATGCTCGCCGCCAGCTAGGCCAAAAGAAAAGACCCGGACCAAGGTCCGGGTCTGCCCTTGCACGCGCTGGGGAGGTCAGCGCTTTGCGTGATCCGGGAATGCCGCCGCCATCGCATCGGCATCCGCAGCCACAACGCCGCGTTCGGTGATCAGGCCAGTGACAAGTTCTGCCGGGGTCACGTCGAAGGCCGGGTTTCGTCCGCCGGTGCCATCGGGCGAGATCTGCACCGAGATGATCGAGCCATCCGGCGCTTTGCCCTGAACATGGGTCACTTCCTCGTCGGCGCGCTCTTCAATCGGGATTTCCTTCACCCCGTCCCAGACCGTCCAGTCAATCGTCGGCGAGGGCAGGGCCACATAGAAGGGCACGTTATTAGCCTTGGCCGCCAGCGCTTTCAGATAGGTGCCGATCTTGTTGCAGACATCGCCGCGTGCGGTAGTGCGGTCAGTGCCGACGATGACCAGATCCACCTCGCCATGCTGCATCAGATGACCGCCTGCATTGTCAACGATCAGCTGATGGCTGACGCCCGCCGAATTGAGCTCCCAGGCGGTGAGCAGCGCGCCCTGGTTCCGCGGCCGGGTTTCATCGACATAGACATGCACATCGATCCCGTCTTCCACGGCGTGATAGATCGGCGAGGTCGCGGTGCCCCAATCCACGGTGGCGGGCCAGCCTGCATTGCAATGGGTGAGAATGTTCACCCGCCCGCCGTTTTTCTTTTCCGCAATCTCGCGGATAAGCTCGAGCCCGTGCACACCGATCATCCGGTTGATCGCAACATCTTCGTCGCAAATCTCGGCGGCACGGCGGAAGGCCACTTCAGCGCGGGCTTCGGGGGCCAGCGGCTGCAACGCGCGGGTCATCTCGTCGAGCGCCCATTTCAGGTTGATCGCGGTGGGCCGGGTGGCGTGCAGGATCTCATAGGTCTCAGCCAACGAAGCATCCGACGGGTCTTTAGCCATCTGCACCGCCACACCATAGGCCGCTGTGGCACCGATCAACGGTGCGCCGCGCACCCACATCTCATAGATCGAATCCGCAAAATCCTTGCGGGTCTTGAGCTCGACGATGCGCAGCTCATGCGGCAGCCAGCGCTGGTCGATGACCATCACTTTGCCATCATCCTCGCGCCAGATCGAGCGATAGGGTTTGCCGTTGATCTTCAAAGGTAGTCCTCCGTATTGGTGGCGCGGGCAAGGTCGAGCACCTGCGCAATCGAGCCAATTTTGGTGCGTGAGACGGCCAGCATCCGCCCGAGCATCAGCGCCCGGGCTTCGAGCGGCGCGCGCACGGCCTCGTCCTCGATGCTTTCGAAATCGGCGTTATGAGCCAGGCTGAGGATGCGCCGGTGCATCTCGATGCCGCAGAAGCCAAGCGTGTCTTGCCAGATCGCCTGAAGCCGGTCGATCCGGGCCTGTTCCGAGGCCTGAGCATGGCCCTGATCCTCATAGAGGCTGGCCTGATAAAGTATGCCGCTGCGCTCGGTTCGCCAAAGCCGGGTAAACTCTGCCTCGAACTGCGTCCAGACCGTGTCGATCACCGCCAGAATCCATTCCTGATAATCGTCGCGCGCGCCGGGCACCGGGGCGTGGCCGGGCTGCGAGATATAGGCGTGCAGGAAATTGGCGATCAACATGCCCACATCGAAGCCGATCGGGCCGTAAGTGGCGAATTCGGGGTCGATCACCTTGGTTTCGGTTTCCGTCACCATCACCGAGCCGGAGTGAAGATCGCCATGCAGCATGGTTTCGGCATTGGTTGTGAAGGCCCATTTCATGTGCTGCGCCGCGACCTTGAGGTCGATATCGTCCCGCAGCGCCTTCACCACCGGGTCCAGCGCCGTGGTGTGATGGTTCATCTCCGCGTCGAAATACGGGTCGGAGAATACAAGGTTTTCGGTGATGTCACACAGCTCGGCATTGTCGAGGAACATCGCCGCATCCGCCTTGCGCTCTTTCGTCGGCAGCGACAGATCGGAGCCGCGAAACAGCGTTCGGGCGCAGAAATTGCCGAGCGTCTCGCCAAGGCCTTCGACCTTGCCACCGTCGATCAGCACTTTGCGCAGGATCGCGTGCGGCTGCAGGAATTCCATCGCGATAATCGCCTGAACCTCGTCAAAGTGAAGCACCTGCGGCACCGATCCCGGATCACGCGCAGCCTGACGGATCAGGGCGTTATATTCAAAGAATGCGCGCTTCAGCGGCAGCGGCCAGCTATCACCCACCAGACGCACATAAGGAAGCGCCTGCTTGACGATGAGGCTGCCATCGGGGCCATCGACGATGAAGACAAGGTTCAGGTTGCCGTCGCCGACCTCGCGCACGTTCCAGGCGTCGGGATTGCCAAGCCGGGCCCGGATCGAATCAATCGCGCCAAGGCGATGGGCCAGTGTTTCAGGGCTCAACGCCTCGTAGTTCTGCTGCGTCATAGGTCTCCTCCCCTTGAAAATCAGTGCTTCGCATTCATACCGCATCCTCCCGGGACGGTCTCTGATGTACAGAATTTCGAGTTTGCACCCAATTGTCAAATAGTATTGACATTTGAAAGTTACGAGAGGTAGCCTTGCTTTCAGTGGGAGGAGAACAGACGTGAGCGAACCGGCTATTCGCCTTGAAGGCCTGCAAAAGGCTTTCGGCAAAAACAAGGTGCTCCGAGGGATCGATATGGAGATCCGCCCGGGACAGGTGACCGTGCTGATGGGAGCCAACGGGGCGGGTAAATCCACCCTGGTGAAGGTGCTCTGCGGCGTTCATCGCGCCGATGCTGGCACGGTGATGCTGGGAGATACGCCTTTCGCACCGGAATCGCCCTCCGAGGCGCTGCGCTCGGGCGTGGTGACCGTGCATCAGAACATCAATGATGGCGTTGTGCCGGATCTTGATGTGGCCTCCAACCTCCTGCTCGACACGCTCGCCTCCGGCGGCAATATCTTTCTCAAGCGCCGTGAAATGCGGGCGCAGGCCCGTGAAATCGCCACCGCTGTCGGTCTTGACATCGACGTGACCCTGCCCGTTGCCGGTCTCGCGCTTGCCGACCGTCAGCTGGTCGCCATCGCCCGGGCCATGGCGCATAAACCGCAAGTTCTGATCCTTGATGAACCGACCTCGTCGCTCTCGGCCGCCGAGACCAAACGGCTGTTTGAGATGGTGGAGCGGCTGCGCGATCAGGGCGTTGCCATTCTCTACATCTCGCACCGCATGTCCGATATCCGCCGCCTTGCCGACCGCATTCTGTCGATGCGTGACGGCCAGATCGTGCAGCAGTTCGAAACCAAACCGCTCGATTACGAAGGCGCCGTGCGCGCCATGCTTGGTCACGAGATCACCGCGGTGGATATCAGGATCCCCGAGCCCGGAAAGCCGATGCTCGAACTCGAAGACATCGTTCTGCGCGAGGGGGCCGAGCCGTTTTCGATCCATGCCCATGAGAACGAGGTGATCGCCGTCGCCGGGCTGGTCGGGTCGGGCAAAACCGCCTTTGCCTCGATGCTTTTCGGCCTCGACAAGCCGGTCGCGGGTAAGATGACGCTCGACGGACGTTTGCATGCGCCAGGCTCGGCACAGGAGGCCATTGCCGCCGGGGTTTATATGTGTCCGAAAGACCGGCCGGTAAACGCCGTGGTTGTGGATTTCGACATCACCCAGAACATTTCGCTGCCCTTCACCCGTCGCCATTCGCGCCCGGGCGGGTTTCTGTCGTTCCGTTCTGAACGGGCGACGGCAAACCGGATGATCGGTGATATGGGTGTGATTTGCCAAAGCAGCGCCGATGGCATCAACACGCTGTCGGGCGGCAATCAGCAAAAGGTCATGGTTGCACGCTGGATGGCCGAGGCGAGTCGCGTTCTAATCCTCGATGAACCCTTTCAGGGTGTCGACATTCAGGCCCGGCGCGACATCGGCCACAAGATCCGCGAAACCGCCGCCAGCCGCACCACCATCGTGTTTGTCGCCGAGCTTGATGAGGCGATCGAAGTGGCCGACCGGATCCTTGTGATGAGCGAGCATTCCATCGTCGGCGACCACCGCAACGAAAACCGGCTGACGTCACCCGCGCAGCAACAGGACTCTAAACGAGATGCAGAAAAGCTCCACCTTCCTCGACTTCGTCAGCCAATTTGGCTTCCTCGCCCTGATGGCAGGCCTGATCATCTTCTTCTCGATCATGGCAGAAGGCTTTCTTTCGCCCTTCTCGGCGGTGTTCATCCTGCAATCTGTGGCAATCACCGGCATCCTTGCATTGGGGGTCACTGCGACGCTTGTTGTCGATGGCTTCGATCTGTCGATTGGCGCTGTGGCCACCTCGGCGCTCATGCTCTCGTCCTATGTGATGGTGGTGTGGGAGTTGTCAGCCTTCTGGGCGGTGGCGTTCAGCCTCGCGATGGGGGCATTCGTCGGCGTCATCAACGGGCTGCTGATCGTGAAATTCAAAGTGCCAGACCTGCTCGCCACCCTCGGCATGATGTTTCTGCTTCTCGGTGCACAGCGGATCCCGACCGAGGGCCGCTCGATCTCGACGGGCATGGCGCTGCCCAACGGCTCCATCGCCAATGGCACCTTTTCCGAAACCTTCCTGATGCTCGGCCGTCATCGTATCGCCGATCTCGTGCCGCTCTCGGTGGTCTTTCTGATTGCTGCCGCTGTGCTGATCTGGGTCTTTCTTGAGCTCACGCGCCATGGCCGCCTGATGTATGCCATCGGCTCCAACGCACAGGCCGCCAGCCTCGCCGGGACCAATGTGCACCGCTACAAAGTGCTCGCCTACATGATCTCGGGCATGATGGCCTCGCTTGGAGGCATCCTGCTTGCCGCCCGTCTCGGCCGCGGCGACGTTGCCTCGGGCAACAACCTGCTGCTCGACGCGGTGGCGGCGGCGCTGATCGGGTTTGCGGTGCTCGGCCTTGGCAAACCCAATGCCTTTGGCACCGCCATCGGCGCGCTTTTCGTCGGCATCCTGCTGCAGGGCCTGACGATGCTGAACGCGCCCTACTACACACAAGATTTCATCAAGGGGGCCGTTCTGGTTGTCGCCCTGGTGTTCACCTTCGCGCTATCCGGCCGCTCTGGTCGGGGGAGGGCGTGAAACCCAAGACCAAAGAAGTGAGAAAAAACTGAGAGAAAAGGGAGGAAACCATGATCTCCAGACGAGTGTTTACAAGCCTTCTCGGGGCCGTCGCGATGCTACCGACCATCGGCTTTGCCGCCGATATGCCAGCCCCCTTCGATAATGCCGGCGATGTGAAAGTCGCACTGGTGCGCTACCTGTCCACCGGCGACTTCTTTCAGGCTTACCTGTCGGGCGTCGAGAAACAGGCCGAAGCGCTGGGCGTAGACCTTCGGGTGTTCGACAGCCGTCAGGATGCCGCCCTTCAGGCCGATATGGTCGATCAGGCAATCGCACTGGGCGTGGATGGCATCATCATCCAGCACGGCCTGACCGAGTCGATGCAGGCCGCCGCTGCGCGGGCTGTGGATGCGGGCATCAAGGTTGTTGCCTTCGATGTCGATGTGGCCAATGACGCGATCCCGCAGGTCGAGCAATCTGACCGCGACCTTGCCCGCCTCGCGCTTGAGGCTGCTGTGGCAGATAACGGCACCGAGTTCGACGCTGGCTATGTCTACGTGCCCGGCATCGCGCCGCTTGATCGTCGCGACGAATCCTGGACCGAGGTCAAAGCCGCAAACCCGGGCATCAACGAAGTGGCCATGTTCGGCACCCTCGACAACCCGATTGCCAACTCGGTGGCCAACCAGGCGCGTGCCGTGCTTTCGGCCAATCCCAGCATCACCGTGATGTTTGCCCCCTATGACGAGTTTGCCAAGGGTGTGAAGATCGCCGTGGACGAAGCTGGCATGACCAGCCAGGTGTCGATCTACTCGGCCGACGTTTCGACCGCCGACATCGCCACGATGCGCGAGCCGGGTTCGGCCTGGAAAGCCACTGCCGCGACCAACCCGGCCGTGGTTGGCGAGGCTTCGGTTCGCACGCTCGCGATGCTGCTGGCGGGTGAAGATCCCGGCCATAACGTGATCGTGCCGCCGACGCTGATCACCCAGAAGATGCTGAACGATCTCGACATCACCAACATGGAAGATCTCGGCGCCAAGCTGCCGGCCTTCGCCCATGCCGATGTTGCGATGCCGGAATGGATGCCGCTCCCGGCGCGGTGATCCGCCTCGTATCGTGAACCGGGGGTTGGCGCCGCGCGTGCCAGCCCCCTTTTTTATGGAGGAAACCATGCTCAAGGGAATTGATGCCCGCATGCCCGCCGCGCTTCTCGACGTGTTGATGCGGATGGGCCATGGCGACGAGATCGCCGTAGTCGATGCGAATTACCCCAGCCATTCCACCGCCGCCGAGACGGTGACGGGGCAGGTGGTGGAGCTGCCCGGCTTTACCGCGCCCGAGGCCATTGCGCTGATCACCGCGCTGATGCCGCTCGATCCGTTCGTGCCGGAAGGTGCCCTATGGATGCAGCGCGACGGCGCCGGGGATGTGCCCGATCCGGTTCACGATGAAGCCATCGCCCTGATGGCCGCAGAGATGCCCGAAGGTGGTGCCATCGGCTCGATTGAGCGGCAGGCATTTTATGCCCGCGCCCGGCAGGGCTTTGCCGTGCTGCGCTGTTCCGAGGCGCGCCCCTTCGGCTGCTTCATCCTGCGCAAAGGCGTGATTTTCTGAAGGCCGATGAAAACGCCCGCGCCAGTGGTGGCGCGGGCGCGACTGATTCCGTGAGTGGTGCTCAGTCTTCGGCGGCGTCAATCGCGGCACGCATGGCCGTGATCCCGTCGCCGATCTGTTCGCCAAGACGCAGCAGCGACCCGCCGAGCAGGTAGACCACGTCTTCGCCATACATCTTCACCATGTCGCCGGCGCGCTCGACGCTCATGCCGCCGCCGGGCGAAGGCAGCATCGACCGGCCCGGGCCATCTTCTGCCCGGCAGGCCGCAGCGATCTCGCCGCATTCCCCGGCGGAAAAGCCGAACCGCCCGCCAACATTGGGAAACACCGAGATATCGGCCCCTGCGAGCCGCTGCAGCGTGCCGAACATCATCGCATGGCTGAAGCCGGTATCTTCCGACAGCACATAGGGGCCAAGAAAGGCCGGATGGGTCATCACCGGCATGTTCAGCGCCTCGTCGCGGGCGATCCGGTCGACCACGCCAAAGCCCAACAGGCCCGGCATGATCAAAAGCCCGTCTGCGCCTGCGTCCTTGGCGAAGCGGATATTGGCCTCGATGTCTTGCGGGCGGCCTGCCAGCGACGGGAAATAGAGAGATTTGCCCCCGGTTTCGGCATTGGCGCGGGCCACGGCGGCGGCGGATTTCTCGACCCGCTCGCGGAACGGGGCCATGTGCTGGTCGGTGATGCCGTGGTCTTCCTTGACCACATCGGCCCCGGCCTTTGCGGTCAGATAGGCAACCCGGGCCAGGGCATCGCTGTCCAGCCCCTGCGGTTTCAGAACCGGCGCGATCAACCCGCCTGTTGGACGCCCTGCAAGCTTGCGGATTCCGTCGATCCCGAAGCGCGGTCCCGGATGCCGCGCGAGCATCTCGGCACCGGGATCGATGCCGATCACCTTCAGCCCCTTCTGGATCGAGGAATTGCCGAAGATCACGTTGAAGAACTGGGTCAGCTCGTGCCCGGCACTGTCGGGCGAATAGGAGATTGCCGCGCGAAAACGGCCCTCACCCTCCTGCCCGATCTCTTCGATCTGCCCGACGATTTCATCGGCGATATAGCCCGCCGGAACAACGTCCGCAGGCACTTCGACGGTTTGTTCCAGCGCGATCCCCTCGGCCCGCGCTTTGGCCTCCGCCGCGTCGGCGGCGAAGACCCGATAGGTGACAGTAAACCGCTCCATCAGAGCGCCTCGGCTTTCACGTTGGAATGCACAGCGTCCACCCGCACGGCCTCAAGCGCGCTCTCGTCGATGCCAGTTTCTTCTCCGGTAAGCCGCTCGATCCCCTGCACCAGCGCCATGGCATCGAGCCCATAATAGCGCATGAGATAGGGACGCGAGCCGCCATGGGCGTAGGTGTCCTGAAGCCCCAGCCGGATCAGGCGTTTGCCCAGCCCGGCCTCGGCCAGCGCTTCGGCCACCATCGACCCGATACCACCGGCAATCACATGGTTTTCCAGCGTCACCACACCATGGCGCACACTGGCGGCATGGGCGACGATAGCCTCGGCGTCGAAGGGTTTCAGCGTCGACAGATGCAGATGCCGCACAGACACCCCGGCGGCATCAAGCGCGCCACGGGCACGGATCGCCTCTTCGGTGGTGATACCGGCGGTGACGACTAGAACGTCTGTGCCTTCCGAGAGCACCCGCATCTCGCCCACCTTCAGCGGGGCGTCGAACAGACGCGGCACCGAGCCGCGTAACACCCGGCAATAAACCGGGCCATCGATACTGTCGGCGGCCTCAACGATGCCTTCCACCTCGGTTGCGTCCCCGGTCTCGAGGACCGTCATATTGGGGATCGCCCGCATCACCGAGATATCCTCAATCGCCTGATGGGTCATGCCCCCCGGCGTGGTGATCCCCGGTAGAAAGCCCATCAGCCGAACCTTGCGGCGCGGATAGGCGATCGAGGCCATGAGCTGGTCATAGGGCCGACGATAGAGGAACACACCGAAGGTGTGGATGAAGGGGCGAAGCCCGGCGAGCCCCATGCCGCCCGCGAAAGACAGCATGTTCTGCTCAGCCATGCCCATCGACAGAAACTGCTCGGGGTGGCGGTCACGGATGCCGTCAATCTCGACCGAAGAGGTAAGATCGGCGGAGAGCGCGATCACCTCGGGGTGCTGGGTGATGTAGTTTTCAAACGCAGAAGCGTAGGGGCGTGCGACCATTTCAACCATGATCTATCTCCTCAATGCGCATAGTCGACGGGGGCGATGCCAAGCTCGGCCGCAATCGCCTGATTGTATTCGGCACGCTCGTCTTCCGACTTGAAGCGCACATAGTGCAGACGCGGGAAACGCCGTTCGAGGATCGACATGCCATGGGTCGGCGAGGTGCTGGCGAGGATGACCAGAGGTTTGCCCTCGTGCTTTTCCTGTTTCGCCTGCCGCATCGCCTCAACATCATGCCCGTCGATCTCGACACAGACCGCGCCGAAGTCGATGAACTTTTGCCGGATATCACCGACGCGCATCACGTCGTCCATCGCGCCGTCGCATTGCTGGCGGTTCACATCCATGATCGCCCAGAGATTGTCGATCCCGTGATGGGCTGCGGCTTGCACCGCCTCCCAGGTCTGACCTTCCTGCACTTCACCATCCGACATGAACACCGCGACCTCGCCCGGCTCGCCCTTGCGCCGCCGACCCCAAGCCAGCCCTGCGCCGGTTGAAAATCCGATCCCCAGCGTGCCGTTATGCACCTCCATGCCCGGCGAATGCTCCGCCCCGATCATCTCGACCGAAGAGCCATCCTTGTTGAACATTTCAAGCCCTTCAGGCGCCATCCGCCCGGTCTCGATCAGCGTGGCATAGGCCACCAGCGCATAATGCGCGGGAGCGATGAACAGCCGGTCGTATTGCGGCTCGAACGGTCCATTATAGCCCGCGCCGGTGACGTAATCGGGATTATCCGCCGAGGGCACGCCGCCAAAGGGCAGCGGCACGGCTGGCAGTGTCGGCGGGCCGAGATGCAGCGCCTCATTGTAGAGGAACGCGAGCTGTTCGGCAGCGGAACACGCCTGGCTCAGGTAGCCGCCATTATTGCGAATCGTGTGCTCGAAAACGCGACGGCGGATCCCGAGGGCAACGTTCTCAGTGGTTTTTTCGTTGCGAAAGTCTGCTTCGACGGTCACGGTCGCTCCTCCAAATGCAACAGGCTGATGTTGGTCTGGGAGTAATGTTACAAACGACAGTCATTATTGACAATTGTTTTTTCGGGTTGCGCCGAATTTGTTTTGCCTGTGTGAAACGGCACGCCGCCGGGCCCGTGGCCACTTCTACTGATTGGCGAAACCGTCAGAGGCTATGGCGATGAGGAGATCCGAACCGACCGTGGCACCCTTATCAATGGTCGCAATGGTCTGCGCCTGAGGCTGACACGGCCAGTCTGATGCAGGGAAGCGATGCAACCCCATACCGGGCGGCCCTGTGACCGCCCCGTTTCTGTTTCTTCGCCAAAAGCGCATCGCGCAATGCACTGACAGATTGAGCCGTTTTCCGTTTGGGCCTATGAAGGTTAGGCGCCGGTGCAGGCGGGGAGGGCCAGAGATGTTTTTCAGAAATCGACCAGACGGAACTCGTGTGCGCAATGCCCCCAGCGTGCGGCTGTTCATGCCGTTCCTGATGCCGCGCCGCAATGACTCCGTGGTGTATTTCGAGCAGAAGATCGACGTTTCCCAGACGCAGGACTACCTGAAACGCTGGAAGGCCGAGAACCCGAAGCTGCCGCTCAGGCTGTTCCACCTTTATGTCGCCGCCGGGGTGCGCACGCTGCATGACCGCCCGCGTCTGAACCGCTTTATCGCGGGCAAACGGCTCTATCAGCGCAACGCGATTGATCTGTCGATTTCGGTGCTGAAGGCCAAGCATGACGACGCGGAACTGACCGTGGTGAAACAGCGCTTTGACCCGGAAGACGGGCTCTTGGACACCCGCGCCAAGGTCGAGGAAATTCTGAGCACCGGGCGGCAGGCGGAAAAGACCTCGTCAGAGCGCGAAGTATCGCTGCTGACAAAACTGCCGCGCTGGTTCATTCCACTACTGTTCAAGCTGCAACGCTTTGGCGATTATACCAATCTTCTACCCGCCAGCCTGATCGAAAACGATCCGCTCTATGCCTCGGCGATCATCTCGCATCTCGGCTCGATCGGGCTCGATCCGGCCTATCACCATCTTTATGAGCACGGCACGCTGCCGATCTTCATGGTGATCGGCAAGATCCGCAAAGAGCCGATTGTGACGCCTGATGGCGATATAGAAGTGCGGCCCATCGTGACCGTGCGCTTCAGCTTTGACGAGCGCGTGGCCGACGGGCTTTATGCCGCCAAGGCGATGGTGCATTTCCGGCGGCTGGTGGAAAAGCCGTGGCTGCTGGAGCAGGACGAGGATAACGGGCCGGGCGCGCCGGACTAAACCAGCCGGTCGAGCAGGCGGGCCAGCGCTTCGGGATCGGCGAAGAAGGGCGAATGGCCGGTGTGAAGCTCGTGCAGATCTTCTGGGGCCAACCCTGCCGCCATGGCGCGCTGATGCGCGGGCGGGATCACGCGGTCTTCTGTGCAGAGAATATAGCTTTTCGGGAGTGCTGCCCCCTGCCCCGAATAGCTGACCGGGCTGCGCTGCGGGGCGAGGGCCTGCCAGCCCAGATGCGCGCGGGTATAATCCAGCACTTCGGGGCAATCGGGATAGAGATTTGCAGCCAGCGATGCATCGCTGAAGCGAAAGGTGCTGCGATCACCGTTCAGCTCCAACGCGCCGGTCAGCGGCTGTTGGGCAGATAGGCGCAGACATAGACGAGGCGGGCGATGTGGCGCGGATCGTCCTCCGCCGCCTGAGTAATGGCAAAGCCGCCCGCAGAATGGCCCACCAGCACGGTGGGCTCATTAAGCCGGGCGCGGATCGCGGCGGAATAGCTGGCGAGTGTGACCTCGGCAGGCGGGGTGGCATCATCGCCGCTGCCGGGCAAGTCCAGCGCCTCGGCCTGATGCCCCAGAGCCTCCAGCGCCGGGATCACATCGCGCCAGCACCAGGCGCCATGGTTCGAACCATGGACCAGCAGAAACCGCGCCATCAGATGTGCCCGATGGATTTGAGAAAATCGGTCAGCACCCGCGCATAGTCTTCGGGCTGCTCGATACAGGCCATATGGGCCGCGCGGCGGATGATCTGGAATTGCGAGCCGGGGATGCTGTCGACGGTTTCGCGCACCAGATCGGCGGGGGTGGAGCCGTCTTCGCTGGCCGCAATCCCGAGTGTCGGCAGGCGCAGACGAGCGGTGCTTTCCACCAGATCAGTCTCGCCAATCGCCTCCATGCAGCCGATATAACCCTCGACCGGCGAGGCGATGAAAGCCTCACGGATGCCCGCCACCAGATCGGGGCGGTTGCGCCGCGTGCCACGGGCAAACCAGCGCTCCATGGTGCCATCGGCCAGTACCGCGACCCCGTGATCGCGCACCTGATGCACACGGTCATGCCACATCTGGTGGGTGCCGATCCGGGCGGCGGTGTTGGACAGCACCATAGCGCGGAGCAGGTCCAGCCGTTCGGCGGCCAGCCCCTGCGCCACCATCCCGCCCAGCGAGAGGCCGACGAATACCGCGTATTTCGCGCCATGGTGATCCATCAGCCGCGCCGCATCCTGCACCAGATCGCCCATATAGTAGGGCGCATCAGGGCAAGAGGTCAGGCCATGGCCGCGCAGATCATAGCGGATCGCCCGGATGCCCGCGGGCAGATGCGCCAGCACCCCCTCCCAGACGCTCAGGTCGCTGCCCAGCGCATGGGCGAAAACCAGCGCCG
>JARRIY010000114.1:0-7981 GCA_037379985.1 Maritimibacter sp. | reverse complement strand
TCAACGCTTCCCCCGCAAATTTTCAGCGCTGCCCTCGGATCAGGCAGTCAACCCTTCCGGCTCGGCCAGATCATTGGCGCGGCAGGCGGCGGTCAGGGTGTTTGCCAGCAGGCAGGCGATGGTCATCGGGCCAACACCACCCGGAACCGGAGTGATGGCACCGGCAACCTCGGCGGCAGCGTCATATTCGACATCGCCCACCAATTTGCCCTTGGCGCCTTCTTCGGCGGGGGGCAGACGGTTGATGCCTACATCGATGACGGTGGCGCCGGGCTTGATCCAGCTGCCTTTCACCATTTCCGGACGGCCAACAGCGGCCACCACGATATCGGCGCCGCGCACGACCTCTTCGATATCCTTGGTGCGGCTATGGGCGATGGTCACGGTGCAGCTGTCGCGGAGCAGCAGTTGCGCCATCGGCTTGCCCACGAGGTTCGAGCGACCGATCACCACGGCGTTCTTGCCCGACAGGCTACCCAGCTCGTCGCGCAGCAGCATCAGGCAGCCCAGCGGCGTGCAGGGCGCCATGGCTTTCTGACCGCTGGCCAGGTGGCCGATATTGAGAATATGCAGCCCGTCCACGTCTTTCGCCGGGTCGATCCGCGCTACGATCTCGGCTTCCGACAGATGCGCGGGCACCGGAAACTGGCACAGGATGCCATGCACCGCCGGATCGTTGTTGAGCTGGTCGATCAGCGCATAAAGCTCTTCGGCTGGCGTGTCGGCCGGCAGACGATGCTCATAGGAGTTCATCCCCACTTCCACGGTCTGTTTGCCTTTCGACGCCACATAGACCTGGCTGGCCGGGTCTTCGCCCACCAGCACCACAGCCAGACCGGGGGTCAGGCCATTTTCTTCTTTCAGCCGCGCCACATGGGTCGCCACCTGGGCGCGCACATCGGCGGCAAAAGCTTTGCCATCAATACGTTTCGCAGTCATCTCCACCCTTTCAGATATCCGTTCGCGCGTATTCTTCGCGGTAATGTTCCATTTGCATCCGCGTTGCATGCACCGCGTTGCTCATCAGAATTGCCACCGTCACCGGGCCTACGCCGCCCGGCACCGGGGTCAGCCAGCCAGCCACCTCTTTGACAGTGTCGAAATCGACATCGCCCACGGTTTTGCCGTCCACCCGGTTGATACCAATGTCGATCACCGCCGCGCCGGGGCGGATCATGTCGCCGGTCACCAGGCCCGGTTTGCCCACCGCCACAAACACCGCATCGGCTGCGCGGCTATGCATGGCGACCGAGCGGGTCATGTGGTGACAAACCGTCACTGTTGCCCCCAGCCCCATCAGAAGGAAGGCGATGGGTTTGCCGACGATCTCGCTATGGCCGATCACCGTCACATCCAGCCCTTCGATATTCAGCGGCAGGGTTTTCAGGATCTCGACAGCAGCCACAGCGGTACACGGCCCCAGCGTGAGGTCGTTATAAACGATGTTCCCGATCGAAGCCGGGTGCATGCCTTCCACGTCTTTCAGCGGATGCACGACTTTTTGCAGCGCTTTCACCGGGATATGCGCGGGCAGCGGGCGCTGGATGATGATCCCGTTCACCCGGGGATCGTGGTTCAGCCCTTGCAGGATGCCGATCAGCTGTTCCAGCGAGGTTTCAGATGGGTAAGCGCGGGCTTCAAATTCGATCCCGGCGCTGGCCGCCTGTTTCTGCTGGTTGCGCACGTAAAGCTCTGAGGCGGCAGTGTCGCCGACCGAGACAGAAACCAGCCGGGGCTTCCAGCCTAGGGCCTCAAGCTCGGCAGCCTCTATGGCCACCTCCGCCCGCATTTTTGCACCGATCTCTTTACCGTCAATCAGGGCAGCGCGGGGAAAACGGTTGGTCATGAGCGATCCTCTCGATTACAAAGACGCCCCGAGAATTCCCGGGGCGCCTTCTCTTAGCCCGAGCGGGCGACTTAGAACAAGCCTTGCACGTCGCCGTTTTCGTCGAGTTTGATCGACAGAGCGGCGGGTTTCGAGGGCAGGCCCGGCATGGTCATGATCTCACCGCAGATCGCCACCACGAAACCGGCACCGGCCGAGAGCCGCACTTCGCGCACCGGCACCGAGTGGCCGGTGGGCGCGCCACGGCGGTTCGGGTCGGTGGTGAAGCTGTACTGGGTTTTCGCCATGCAGACCGGCAGATTGCCGTAACCGGCTTCTTCCCAGGCTTTCAGCTGATCGCGGATCTTCTTGTCGGCGAGCACTTCATCGGCGCGGTAGATGCGCTTGGCGATGGTTTCGATTTTCTCGAACAGGCCCATTTCGTCCGGGTAGATCGGCGCGAAGTTCGCCATATCGGCATCGGCGATTTCGGCCACGCGGGTGGCAAGCTCGGTGATACCGGCAGAACCGTCAGCCCAGTGTTTACACAGGATCGCTTCCGAACCCTGACCGTCAACATAGGCTTTGACCGCTTCGATTTCCGCGTCGGTATCCGAGATGAAGTGGTTGATCGCGACGACAACCGGCACACCGAAGCTTTTCAGGTTTTCGATGTGGCGGCCGAGGTTGGCGCAGCCCGCTTTCACGGCATCGACATTTTCGGCGCCCAGATCGGCTTTCGCCACGCCGCCATTCATTTTCATCGCCCGCACGGTGGCAACCAGAACCACCGCCGAGGGGGTCAGTTCGCCTTTGCGGCATTTGATGTTCATGAATTTTTCAGCGCCGAGGTCAGCCCCGAAACCAGCTTCCGTCACCACGTAATCGGCCAGTTTCAGCGCGGTACGGGTGGCGATCAGCGAGTTACAGCCATGGGCGATGTTGGCAAACGGGCCGCCATGCACGAAGGCCGGGTTGTTTTCGAGCGTTTGCACCAGGTTCGGCTGCATCGCGTCTTTCAGCAGCACGGTCATGGCGCCATCGGCACCGATATCGCGGCAGGTGATGGCTTTGCGGTCGCGGGTATAGGCCACGATGATGTCGCCCAGACGCGATTGCAGATCGTCCAGATCCTGCGACAGGCAGAGGATCGCCATGACTTCCGAAGCCACGGTGATGTCAAAGCCGGTCTGACGCGGGAAGCCGTTGGCCACGCCGCCGAGGCTGGTCACAACATCGCGCAGGGCGCGGTCGTTCATGTCGAGCACCCGACGCCACACCACACGGCGTTCGTCGATTTGCAGCTCGTTGCCCCAGTAGATGTGGTTGTCGATCATCGCCGACAGCAGGTTGTGGGCGGTGGTGATGGCGTGGAAGTCGCCGGTGAAGTGGAGGTTCATTTCCTCCATCGGCACGATCTGGGCGTAACCGCCACCAGCCGCGCCACCCTTCATGCCGAAGTTCGGGCCGAGCGAAGCTTCGCGGATCGCGATCATGGCTTTTTTGCCAATCGCGTTCAGGCCGTCACCCAGACCAACGGTGGTGGTGGTTTTACCTTCGCCCGCCGGGGTCGGGTTGATCGCGGTCACCAGGATCAGTTTGCCATCCGGGCGATCTTCCAGCGAGTTGATGAAGTCTTGCGAGACTTTGGCTTTGTCATGGCCGAAGGGCAGCAGGTGCTCATAGGGCACGCCAATTTTTTCGCCGATCTCCTGGATCGGTTTCTTGTTGGCCTCACGGGCGATCTGAATGTCGGTTTTAACGCTCATTGGGAATCCTTCCTGTCGGAATGGGGCATCATTCTAGGCCGCTATACTTGACCTAAGGCACATCGCTATGTGGAAATCCGACATGTTTTGCCGCAGGAGCGCCGTTTTCGGAAACCCGCGCCCACAATGGGAAAGCGCTGTTCCGATCTGGGGATTTTTTGCCTGTCTTACGGGGCAGCCGCCGGGCAATGTATTCACATCACGCTTCTGTGAGCTGCAGACCCTCAAAAACCGTCAAAATGTATACATTCGCCCGAAAGCCCGTTTCCGTCAGGGCGCCCAAGCTCTTTGCGCGGGGATAAACAGGCGCAGCTCTTCGCCCAAGGCCAGCCGCCCTTCGCGCTCCACCCAGGCCGTCACACCGCGTCGGTTTTTGGCCGCCGGTTTGAACTTCGGCCCCAGCCCCGGCAGATGCGCATCCACCGATTTGCCCGCATAGACGCAGGGATGATTTTCGCAATCGACCACCAGCGTCACCCCATCCGGCCCCTGCAGGCGCGACGAGGGCGGCAGATGGGTAAGATCGGGAATGCCTTCGATCACCAGCGTCGCGCCAATCCAGCCCGGATCAACCCGCTCCACGCCCATCTCCCGTGCGATCTCGGCCAGCTCCTCTGCCGACAGGATCGAAACCTGCCGGGTGTTGCGGATTTCGGTCCCGCGCTCGTAAAGATTGGTCACACGCGCACAGGCGGCGCGGGTCAGCCCCGAATGCGCCTCGCCCTCTGGCCCGGCAAAGCTCAGCCGCAGTTCCGGCAGCCCGGCGCTTTCCAACCCGGTAGTGCTGTCATCGACCCGGCCCAGCCAGGTTATCCGGCCCGCATAATCCGTGGGAATAATCGCCTGTGCCATCAGCTTAACTCAACTCAAGAATGATAAAGACCCGGGTGAAGGGGAACAGCACCGAGCCATCCTCCTCGGCCGGATAGGCTTTCTCCAGCTCCGCATCATAGATCCGGCAGAACAGTTCGGCCTCGTCGTCGCTCATCTCAGCCAGAAACGGGCGCATGACGGTGGATTCGGTAAAGCGGCGCACCGAATGCCCGGTATGGTTCGCGGCCAACGACTGCACATAGGTGGTCTCCCAGGTCGTGACCATGCCACGCGACCACAGCAGCCGCGCATAATCCTCGGCCCGATCCACCGGCGCATGCCAGGAACTGAAATCAAACCGCTCCGGAAACATGTCTTCGGCCAGCTCGCGCAACAGCACATGACTGGGCGCATCGTATTGGCGCGGCATCTGCACCGCCAGCGTGCCCAGCGGCGCCAGCGTATCGGCCAGCCGGTGAAACAGCGTTTGGTGATCGCCCAGCCAATGCAGGGCCGCATTGGAATAGATCAGCGCTGGAGCACGCGAGGGCGATGGCGACCATTGCGCCACATCTTCCTGCAACAGCACGTCATAGAGCCCACTCACCGCCGCTTCGCCCAGCATCGCCGGAGAGTTGTCGATCCCGACCAGAGTCCGATCGGCAAAGCGCTGGGTCAGCGGTCCGGCCGCCGCCCCTGCCCCACAGCCAAGATCCACGATCTCGCCCGCAGGCAGCTCTCCCACACGCGACAAAAGATCATGCGCGGGTTGCAGACGCAGATCGCGAAACCTGCCGTAAATTTCGGGGTTCCAGTCAGTACTCTGCGTGAAGCTCATAGGATTTGCCTTTGTTCGCTCCCGCCTCGCTCAGGGCTTCATCCGGCCAGATGGCAGGTTTGAGCGATCCGGGTGCTGCTCTCGACCTCAAGGATTGATACAGCCCGGTTGTCTTTGCCATTTCCCTGCATAGAGAACAATCGAAACCGGACGTAAGCTTGGGCAAATGCGGCAAATCTGCCGCCAATTTCGCCCCCGCTGTCGTTTTGGCGAGGCGCAAGGCACCGCAGCCCACCGGCAAAAGAAAACCCCCGCCGATTTGCACCGGCAGGGGCTATGTCTTTTAGGGATCAACGCGCCGTCAGACGGTCGGTTCCGGCTCCATTCCGCCATCGCCCTTGGGCTTTTTGCGCGGCTTGGTTTTCGGGATCGCGACCACAGAGCTGGTGCTTTCGCCCGCTGCGCCGTCATCATCATTGTCCGAATGCGGCGGCTCGCCCGCCATCACCCGTTTGATCTCGTCACCGGTCAGGGTTTCATATTCCAGAAGCCCCTGCGCCAGACGTTCCCATTCTTCTTTCTTCTCGGTCAGGATGGCAAAGGCACGGTCATAGCCGTCCTGCACAAAGCCCCGTACCTCTTCCTCGATCAGCTCTTTGGTATGCGCCGAGACCGAGAACCCACCGGTATTGCCGGAATAGCCTTCGGCGGCTTCGGCATAGTCGATATTGCCGATCTTGTCCGACATGCCCCAGCGCATCACCATGGCGCGCGCCAGGCTGGAGGCTTGCATGATATCCCCCGCCGGGCCGTTCGACACTTCGTCTTCGCCCCATTTGATGATCTCGGCAGCCTTGCCGGCCATCGTCATGGCGAGATTTTGCTGGCACTGGTCCTTATGCCAGTTCAGCCGGTCCATTTCCGGCAGGCTGACAACCATGCCAAGCGCACCGCCACGCGGGATGATCGTGGCCTTGTAGACCGGATCGCATTTCTCCAGCGCCAGCCCGACAACGGCGTGCCCGGCTTCGTGATAGGCGGTATGGGCCTTCTGCTCGTCGGTCAGCACCATCGAGCGGCGTTCAGCCCCCATCATCACCTTGTCTTTCGCCTGTTCGAAATCCGGCATGGTCACGAAACGACGGCCCACACGCGCGGCCATCAGCGCCGCCTCGTTCACCAGGTTGGCAAGGTCAGCCCCCGAGAAGCCCGGAGTACCGCGCGCGATGATGCGCAGATCCACATCCGGCCCCACCGGCACTTTGCGCGCATGCACGCCAAGGATTTTCTCGCGGCCTTTGATATCGGGGTTCGGCACCGTGACCTGACGGTCAAACCGGCCCGGACGCAGCAGCGCCGGATCCAGCACGTCTTTACGGTTGGTCGCCGCAACGATGATCACGCCTTCATTGGCCTCAAACCCGTCCATCTCAACCAAGAGCTGGTTCAGGGTCTGCTCGCGTTCGTCATTGCCACCGCCATAGCCAGCGCCACGATGGCGGCCAACGGCGTCGATCTCGTCGATGAACACGATGCAAGGCGCGTTTTTCTTGGCCTGTTCGAACATATCGCGCACCCGGGAGGCACCGACACCCACGAACATTTCCACGAAATCCGAACCGGAAATGGTGAAGAAGGGCACGCCCGCCTCGCCCGCAATCGCGCGCGCCAGCAGGGTTTTACCGGTGCCCGGCGGGCCAACCAGCAGCGCGCCTTTAGGGATCTTGCCGCCCAGACGGCTGAATTTCTGCGGGTTGCGCAGGAATTCCACGATCTCTTCCAGCTCTTCCTTGGCCTCATCGATCCCGGCCACGTCGTCAAACGTCACCCGGCCTTCGCGTTCGGTCAGCATCTTGGCCTTGGATTTGCCAAAGCCCATCGCGCCGCCTTTGCCGCCGCCCTGCATCCGGTTCATCATGAAGAACCAGAAGCCAACCAGCACAAGCACCGGCAACCACAGGGTCAGCAGCGACATGAAGCCCGATTGCTGCTGGCTTTCCGCATCCACCGTCACGCCTTTTTCGATCAGCTTGTCAGTGACCTGCGCATCCGAGGGCAGAATGGTAGAATATGTAGTGCCATCAGCCACATAGCGCACGGTCTCGCCATCAATCGTGGCCTTCGTCACCTCACCTGTATCCACCGCATCGATGAATTCAGAATAGCTGACGGGTTTCGACGCCACATTCGATTGGCCGTTCATGAACAGATTGAACAAGGCCAGGATCAGCAAAAACAGCACGATCCAGAAGGCGAAGTTTCTCGCGTTGCCCAAGGCGTTCTCCTTTGAAGACTTCAGGTGCGGGCAGAACCCACAGGTTAGTGTTAAAATAGGGATGCTTCACAAAGGTTCAATGAGATAAAAGCTCGGAAAAGAAATCTCCGTCAGGCAAGGCCAATTTTGCTGACCATCCATTGGCCCATCCGGCCAGCGGTGCGGCGATCATTTCCGTCCCCCGCCAGACCGCAGGCGTGGCCATCAGGCTGGCGCGCGGTATTCCGGTTTCACGCCAGTCGGGGCAATTTTTCACCGCCTCGCCCAAAGCGCGGATCTCGACATCGTGATCCGGCCCGCTCAGTTGCCAACGCCGATCCCACAGCGCATCCGGTGGGCCGCACAGCGCTTTCACCGCGGCGTATTCCCGGGCAATGCGCAGGCTGCCATCATTCAGGCGGGTCAAAAGACAGCCCTGAAGGGTCCGCGCCCCGGCACCGCCACTCAGCGCTGCCTCAATCTCTGCCCGCCGCGATCCGTAATCGCTGGGGGCGACAAAGTTCAGCGCCCGGGCCAGCAGG
>JARRIY010000113.1:0-8156 GCA_037379985.1 Maritimibacter sp. | reverse complement strand
AGCTCATCCAGGCTCGCCCGGCGCAAAATCTGGCCGATGCGGGTGACACGCGGATCATGGTCCAGTTTGCAATTGCGAAACCAGTGCTGTCGTTCTTCCGGATGCTGCTCAAGATAGGTTGTCAGGATGTCCTCGCCATCTACCACCATGCTGCGCAATTTCAGGCAACGAAACCGCCGCCCGGTCTGGCCGATCCGGGTTTGAATATGGAAGGCCGGACCACCATCCAGCCGGATCAGAGCAGCCAGCCCGGCGATAAGCGGCAGCAGAAACGGCAGGATGATCAGGACGAACCCGATATCGAAGGCCCGTTTTCCATAATGGCGGTAAAATCTGCTATGGGGCTGCGGTAGAGCGAGAGTTTGTGCCACCTCTCCCAGTTCCCGGTGAACCGGAAAAGCGGCAGTATGACCAGTGTGATCGAACATCGGGTGACCTCATACGTCACCCCTCGCCATCCCCCCGGATCACGATGAAAACATCGCTGTAAGATACTGTTATATAACCAATTTAGTAAATTTGCAAAATTAATGTGTGTTAACAAAGCTCTACCACCGGCGGCAGGCGCGAATGGTGAAACCGCAGGATATTGTGGGGGCCGTTAATGTTTTACACCGATAAAGCGCGACTCACCTTTAAGGCGAGTCGCGCCATTTTGCCCGCTATCCGGTCTTCAAAAGCTTGCGCATGGAGAGTGGCTCATAGCCCATCCGGTCGGTCATGAAGCCAACAATCCCGCGCGGCAGGTAGAGCGCGAAGAGGATCGCGACGATCCCCAGCCCGGCCAGATACCAGGCCCCGAAATCGCCAAACAGCTCTTGCAACGCCATGAACAGCACCGCGCCAAGGATCGGGCCAAGGAAGCTGCCAAGCCCGCCGACCAGCACCATGAACAGCATGAAGACCGACCATTGAATGCCGAAAGCCGTGCGCGGCTGAAAGGTGATGGCGCTCGACAGCCAGAGCGTACCCGCCAGCGCACAGCCAAGGGCGGTGGCGACAAAGACGATCTGTTTCACCCGGAAGGTCGAGATGCCCACCGAGGCCGCCGCCTCATCATCATCGCGGATCGCCTGGCTTTCGCCGCCCAGCCGCCCATGCAGCACCAGATAGCTCAGCGCCAACATCACCGCGACCACGGCCAGCGCGGCCAGATAGATCACATTGCGCCGAAGGTCGGGATCATAGGCATTCAGCGCCACGATCGACCGCCCGGTTTCGCCCTGCACCATCGGATCCAGCGTGACGATAGACCGGATGGCTTCGGCCAGCACCCAGGTGGCGATGGCAAATTCCCCGGGCTTCATCCGCAGCACGAACCACGAGAGCGGCCAAGCGGCGAGGATCACAAAAGCCCCGCCCACAAAGATCGCCAGAAAGGGCGGCACGCCCGCCTCGACCAGCCGCATCATCGCATAACCGCCCAGCCCGACAAAGGCTTGCTGCCCGACCGAGACCAACCCGGCATAGCCCGCCAGCAGGTTCCACATCACCGCGAGCAGGATATAGATGAACAGCAGTGTCAGCTTGTCCACCACCAGCGCCGAGGTGAAAATCGGGAAAAGCGCCAGCAGAGCCACCAGCCCTGCCCCGGCAAGGATCAACCGTTTATCACGCGGCGCAATCGGTTCCAGATGCTCGCTCATGACGAAGTCCTTTCCTTGAATTGCGCCAGCTCCCGGGCCTCGCGCCGTTTGGACAGGCCCAGAAGCGCCTGCAACCCGGCCTTCCAACCGCCATGATTATGTGCGCCCTCAGACGACATCCGCCAGATCAGGATGCCGAGGAACACGACATGCCCGGCCAGCAGCGAAAACTGCGCCGATAACAGCCCGCCCAAAGCCTGGCTGAGGCCCAGAATGATGCCGCCGATCAGCGTGCCCCAAAGGCTGCCAATGCCGCCGATCACCACGGCCTCAAAGGCAAAGATCAGCTGCGCCGGACCGGAATAGGGCGTGACCTGCGCACGCATCGCCAGAAACACACCACCAAGGGCGGCCAGAGCCACGGCAATCGCCGCCGCCGCCCGGTGCACCCGGCGCGCATCCACGCCGCACAGCTCCGCCGCTTCCGGGTCCGAGGCCGTGGCGCGGATCGCCCGGCCCAGCCTCGTGCGTGTCAGCATCAGATGCAGCACACCCAGCACCACCACGGCAGTGACAAAGATGATCACCGGCAGCTTGCCCAGAATGATCCCGCCGGGCAGGAACCAGCTCGACCATGACAGGCTACCGATATGAGCGCCAAGCGAGCGGGTGTTGGAGCCGAAAAGCCCGAACATGCCGTTTTGCAGCGCCGCCCCCAGACCGATGGTGGTCAGGATCGGCAGCAGAAACCCGCCTTTCAGCGCGCGTTCAAACAGGAATTTCTGCATCAGCCAACCAAGGGCCGCCATGATCGGCAGCATGATGATGATCGCAGGCAGGGTCGGAATGCCCAGAGCCTCGACCATGAACAGAACCAGCATCGCGCCCAGCACGGTAAGATCGCCATGCGCCAGGTTGATAAACCGCACCACGCCGAACAGGAGCGATAGCCCCGCCGCGACAATGGCGTAGTAGCCGCCCAGCAGGATACCCTGCACCACGGCTTGCAAGAGCCCGTCAAACATGTGCCGCCTCCCCTTCATGAATTCCGAAATAAGCCTGGGTGATCGCGGCTTTGCTCAGAGTCTCTGGCTTGCCATCCAGCTCTTTCACCCCTTCAGCCATGCAGATGATGTGATCGGCAAAGCTCATGGCGCGGGCCAGATCCTGCTCGACGATCACCATGGTCATGCTGCCCGCCGCTTTCAGCTTGCCGAGGCTGTCATAAACCCCCTCCACCGCAGCGGGCGACAGGCCCAGCGAGACCTCATCGAGCAGCAGAATATCCGGGTTTGCCATCAAAGCCCGGCCAATCGCCACCGCCTGCCGCTGCCCTCCAGAGAGGCCCCCTGCCAGCGCGTTCAGAAAGGGTTCGATCTGCGGAAAGGCCGCAACGACGCTGTCGAGCGTCCAATTGCCTTTCCGGCCGTTTTCGCCCGCGATCATCAGGTTCTCGCGCACGGTCATGTCGGCGAACAGCCGCCGGCCTTCCGGCGACATCGCAATCCCGGCGCGCACCCGGGCAAAGGCGGAAAGCCCGGTGACATCTTCGCCGCCGACCAGCACCCGGCCTTCAGCCGCCACATGCGCGCCTGCGATGGTGCGCATCAGCGTGGTCTTGCCCGCGCCATTGGCGCCAACCACACAGAGCACTTCGCCCTCGGGCACGTCAAAGCTCAGATCGCGCACGGCCGTCATCAGCCCATGGCGCGCGGTGATGTTTTCCAGTGTCAGCCGTTTCATTCCGGATCACTCCCCAGATAAGCGCTGCGCACCTCGGGATCGTCCATCACCGCTTTCGGATCGCCCTCGGCCAGCACCCGGCCCTCGGCCATGCAGACCAGCCGGTCGATCACCTTCATCAGCGCATGCAGGATGTGTTCGATCCAGACCACCGTCATGCCCTCTGCCCTCAGACCACGGATCAGCTCGATCAGCTCATCGAGTTCCGCCTCGGTCAGCCCGCCGCCTATTTCGTCGAGCAGCACCACGCGCGGTTTCGTCGCCAGCGCACGGGCCACTTCCAGCCGCTTGCGATCCAACAGCCCCAGCGCGCCCGCCGGTTGATTGGCGAGCTGTTTCAGCCCGGTGCGTTCCAGCAGCTCGGCCGCAGCATCCACCGCCTCTGATTTGCCCTGACCGCCCCCGGCCCGCGCCGCGACCAGTACATTTTCAAACACCGTCATGCCCAGAAACGGGCGCGGCACCTGATAGGTGCGGGCGATGCCCATCGCGCAGCGGCTTTCAGCGCCAAAACCGGTCACGTCATGCCCGTCCAGATGGATATGGCCCGATGTGGCCGGGATCGTGCCCGCCAGCGCGCCAAACAGAGTGGTCTTGCCCGCGCCATTCGGCCCGACAATGCCCACCGCCTCGCCCGGATAGACGTGGAAATCGACGTTATCGAGTGCTTTCAATCCGCCGAATGATTTGTGAATGCCCTTGCCCGCAAGCAAAGGCGCTGTATCCAGAGGAGCCATTCCTCAGCCTCCCAATATAAAGGGCGGCGGGGCATCTATGTGCCCTTCTGCCGCTGATCGGGGGCGCAGCACCGCGGCGCGCCTCCCGATACGTGATCTACCCGCAGGGTCTTCCCGTGAGCCGCATTGGCACGGGCGGCACGTATCGCCGCCCGCCCTTGGCCTTAGCCGCCGATCTTGTAGGGGGTCAGCGGCGCGGTGATCGGCACAGTGGGCGCCATCGCATTGCCGGTGACGTTCAGCGCGAACTCATAGGGGCCATCGCTGGCTTTCACCCACTGGCAGCCCACAATCGGGGTCACCGCGATGCCCGGCATCGGGCCATTAGCGAAATCGACCTTGCCCACAGCGGTATCCGCCACCAGCGTCGGCATCACGCCCGCAACGGCTTCCTTGTTCTTCGGATCGCCCGACGCCTGGAACGCCGCCATCACCACGTCAAACAGCGCCGCATTGGCTCCCGGTTGCTGGGTCCATTGCTTGCCAACCGCATCTTCAAAGCCCGAAGCCAGCTCGGCGCTAGAAAGGTTGAGCGCGGGCGATGTGGTCGGGAAGTCCTTGTGCCAATAGGCACCGGTGGCAACCCCGTAGCCAAGCTGGCCCAACCCTTCCATCTCAGCCGCGAACAGCCCAGCCTTGGCGACCTGAATGATCTTGAGCTGCTGAGCGAGGCCGAACTGCGCCGCCTGACGCCAGAAGACCGGGAAATCGGGCGGGAACGGGAAGGTGTTGACGATCTCGACCCCGTTCGACTTGAAGAAGTTGATCTGGTTCGAGAAATCCGACGAGCCGTTCTCATAGGGGCCGGGATCGAAGCATTCAAACCCGGCTTCCTGCAGCGCGGGCATCAGATTGGCGCGCACCGCGTTGCCATCGGCATCGTTCGGCATCAGCATCCCGACCTTCTTGTTGGTCTCGATCTTGCTCCACTGGTCCTGATAAACGGTCAGGAAGTCACCCGCGCCAACGCTAAAATGGAAGGTCCATTTGAAGGTCTGCTGCCCCGGCACGCCGCCGCGACCGAAAAAGAAGCTTTCCCACGGGGCCACGGTGGTGACGCAAGGCACGCCCGCCGCTTCGCAGGCATCAGCCACCGGGTTTGTGGTTTCCGGGGTCGAGCTGGCGATAACGATATCGGGGTTATGGGCGTTGATCAGGTCTTTCGTCACCTGACTGGCGCGCACCGGGTCCGATTGGGTATCGGCCAGGATCACTTCAAACCCGTAGCTCTTGCCGCCGATCTCGACGCCCCCGGCATTCACTTCCTTGAAGCGGTCGGTCAGCCAGGCATCCGCCTCGCCGAAAATGCCCAGCGGGCCAGAGCGCGGGCCAACCCAGCCGATCTTGATCGTGTCCTCGCCCGCAGCAAAGGCGCGCACGGCAAAGGCAGGCACGCTGGCCGTTGCCGCAGCAGCCCCCAGCAACCGGTTGAACGAGCGGCGTGAGATGCCACCCTTGTTTGTTTCGTTGTTCATATTGTTCTCCTCCCTGGATTTATTGGCGGCGCAAGGCTCCTCTCCCTGCACCGTCATTGATTATGCGTACTCCTTCACTGTCAGCTCTGGCGCGCAGCTCTCCTGGCCGCGCCAGAGCCAAAGGCGCTATTGCGCCGCCGTCTGCGCCGCCGAGGCCCCCGCCACGCTCTGCACCATGGTCTGGATGAGATCGTTCACCACTTCGGGCCTTTCGATCTGCGCGGTGTGGCCGCAGTCGTCCAGCACCACCAGCTGCGAGTTTGGCGCCAGCCGGTCGCATTCCTCCGATTGCTTGAAGGGCAGCACCATGTCATCGCGGCCATGCACGAACACCACCGTGCATTGCAGCCCCATCAGGTTTTCGCGGCTCTTCTGCACCACCTCCTTGCGCACCCCGGCAAGACCCAGGGTCAGCCGTAGCGAGGCAAGGAAGGCCTTATCGGCACCCGGCTTAAAGATGTTGCGCCGCACCACCGCACGAAAACCCTCCGAGGGGGTGAAGCCTTTGTTGAAGATCGCCGCGATCTGGCGTGTCACCCCGCTTTCGCTGGGCTTGTTCATCACATCGCCCAGAACCGGCAGGCTCATGATCCTGAACGGCGCGAAGACTTCCTTGCCGGTCATCGCCGGGGAAATCAGCACCATCCCGGCCACCCGCTCCGGCGCCAGCCCTGCCAGCCGCAAACCGATTGTGCCGCCCAGCGAGTTGCCCACCAGCACCACGCGGTCCAGCCCGAGCGTGTCGAGCAGGCGCAGCGCAAATTCGGCATAGCTATCGGGCTCATAGGGCTGCTTACCCATATCCGAAAGCCCATGCCCCGGATAATCCCAGGCGATCAGCCGAAGCTCGTCGCCCAGTGCCTCGAACTGCTGATCCCAGAATTCCAGCGAACTGCCAATCCCGCCGCAGAGCAGAACCGGAATACTGCTTCCACTGGATGTGCGGATGCGGATGTTCACCCCATCCACATTGATATTCTGAATGGTCATTGCAGTTATCCTCCCTGATTGCCGCCCACGGATCTCACTGTCCGTTCGTGGCGACGGTCTTGCATATGCTCAGCCCCGGAGGAGGTCCCCCGGGGCTGGATTGGCTTAGCTCATCTTCACGATCGGCTTGATCGCGGTCCCAGCATGGCTGTCATGAACCGCCTGATTGATATCGTCGAAATCATAGAAGCTGACGAGCTTGTCGAAGGGGAATTTCCCCGCCTGCCAAAGCGCGATCAGCTCGGGGATGAAGGTATCGGGCTGCGACGCGCCCTCGACCACCCCGATCAGCTTTTTCCCGAACGACATGAAGTCGGTGTTGTCGACCGAGATCTCGCTTTCCGGCATCGGCGCGCCGAGAATGGCGCAGGTGCCGCGCGGGGCCAGAGCATCGAGTGCCTGACGGATCACCGGCGGCAGGCCGGTGGTGTCGAGCGCATAATCGATGCCGAAGCCACCGATGTCGCGCAGCTGTTCGACCACGCCTTCGCTGCTGGCATTCACCACATGGGTTGCGCCCAGCTCCTTGGCTTTTTCCAAGCGGCTGTCATTCAGATCAACCGCCACGATGGTGCTCGCACCACTCGCTTTGGCCGCCATCACCGCCGACAAGCCCACCGAGCCTGCGCCGAAAACCACGAAGCTCTTGCCGTCTTTCACCTTCAGTGCGTTCATCACCGCGCCCGCGCCGGTCTGGATGCCGCAGGCCAGCGGCCCCAGCAGATCGAGCTGCGCGGTTTCCGGCACCTTCACCACGTTCACACTGTGGCACAGCGCATAGGTGGCAAAGGAGGACTGCCCGAAGAAGTTCGAATGGATGCTTTCGCCCTCCTTCGAAATCGCCACGGTGCCATCGGGCCGGGTGGCGAAGAAGTTGCGCGGGAAGAACTCGTAGCAATAGGCCGGTTCGTGCTCGTGGCACGAGGGGCAGCCACCGCAGGAGTTGAAACTCATCACCACGTGATCACCCGGCTTCACCTTGGTCACCGCACTGCCGACCTTTTCGACAATGCCCGCGCCTTCATGGCCGAGCACGGCGGGCATCGGGGTGGGCAGATGGCCCGCCATCACCACGAGGTCGGTATGACAGACCCCGGTTGCCACCACTTTGACGAGGATTTCGTCATCGCGCGGGTCTTCCAGATCAAGCTCTTCGATGCTGAGATCGCTACCCGCCTCGCGGGCAACTGCTGCTTTGATTTTCATGTTATTTTCCTTGTTTCACAGCATCGTAGAACGGGTAAACCACGGCTTCCTGGCGCGAGGTGACCCAGACCCATTGGCTGAACTCTTCCCAGATCGCGGGGCCCGATATACGCGAGCCATTGCCCGAGCGGCCACGGCCACCGAAGGGCGCATAGGGGCTCGCGGCCACGGTCTGATCGTTGATGTGCAGATGACCGACCTTCAGCTTGTCACCAAGAGCGCGGGCACGGCCGGTATCCTTAGCGATGATCCCGGCGGCGAGGCCGAAATCGGACATATTCGCCAGCTCGACCGCGTGATCTTCATCGTCGTAGCCCACGACCACAGCGACCGGGCCAAAGATTTCCTCTTCAAAGGCGCGCATCCCGGGTTTCACTCCCGACAGCACCGTGGCGGGGAACATCGTGCCATTGGCCTTG
>JARRIY010000112.1:0-13359 GCA_037379985.1 Maritimibacter sp. | reverse complement strand
GTTGATCTCCGCCGCCGCAGCTTCGCTGACCTCGCCCCATTCGGAATGCATCTTGTGATCTGACAGATCGTCGGTTTTCACCGGCAGAAAGGTGCCCGCGCCCACATGCAGGGTGACATGGGTGGTCTCAACCCCACGCGCTGTCAGCGCGGCCAACACGCCGTCGTCGAAATGCAGCGATGCGGTGGGGGCCGCGACAGCACCGGTCTTATCGGCCCAGACGGTTTGGTAATCCTCGCGATCCTGCGCATCGGCCTTGCGCTTGGCCTCGATATAGGGCGGCAGCGGCATTTGCCCGGCCTCTGCCAGCGCGGCGTCGAAATCATCGCCGGTCAGGTTGAAGGCAATCCGCGCCTGCCCGTCCTCTTTCGCCACCAGTTGGGCAGAAAGCGCATCGGAAAAGCGGATCTCTTCGCCCTCTTTCACCTTGCGCAGGGGCTTGATCAGCGCCCGCCACTCGCCGCCGGGTGCAGGTTCCAGCAGCGTAACTTCGATCCCCGCCACAGCCTCGCCGCGTGCCCGCGTGCCGCGCAGCCTCGCCGGAATGACCTTGGTGTCGTTCAAGACCAGCCGGTCACCGGGGCGCAGGAAATCCGGCAGGTCGGTGACAACCGCATCGCGGATCCCGCCCTTGGTTGCTACCAGCAGACGCGCAGAGGAGCGCGGACGCGCGGGCCGGGTCGCGATCAGCTCATCAGGCAGATCGAAATCATAGTCAGACAGGCGCGCGCCGGGTTCGGCGCTGGTCGGGTCGGTCATCTGGGCATGCTCATTGTTCGGGATCGTCGGGGCTTGGTGCCGGACGGCGGAAGATATCGCGAAGCCCCCCGGGCAACAAGATCGACAAGGGATTGATGCTGACCTTCGGATCATCCGATGCGCCGGTCAGGTTGAAATTGAACCCGACAAGACCTTCGCCCTGACGCGGGGATATCACCCCGCCCAGCACATTGACGATGTAGAGCGGTGACAACACGCCCTGCATATCTACCTGCTGGCTGTTCAGGTCATAATAGCCGTCGAGCGAAACCCCCATCGAGGCGCCAACAGCCGAGGCGTGATACAGGGTCAGCTTGTCGGGGCTGAGCCGAAAGCGGCCTTCAACATCATTGAAAAGAATCCCCTCGGAGTTCAGCTGCTCGAGCAGGCCAACCACGGACACCGCCGACAACATCTCGGCCATCGCCGGGGCATCGACCATGCGGGTATCACTGATGGTGAAATTGCCATCATAGGTGCCCGGAACTCCCGTGGATGCAAGGATCAGCTCCAATGTCCCGCCCTTGGCGCTGCGGAACACGCCCGCGCCCTTGACCACGGCCCCGGCATTCTGACTGGTCAGGCGGAAGGCCGAGCCGTTGGCCTGCTGTGCCACGGTGCCTGCGACCGCTGCGCCGCCGATCTGCCCGGTAAAGGTGCCGCTCAGCCCGCCTGCTAGGTCGAAATCACCCTTCAGCCCCGCGATCCTGACGGAATCCGATACGATCAACTGCTCGAGCGCCAGCGATAGTGGCTGGCTTGCACCGCCGCCCCCGCCGCCGCCTCCTGAATTGAGATTTGCCCGGCGCATGTCGATTGTCCCGCCCGGAATGGAGATGGAAATCGGCCGGTTTGCACCATGCCCACGCAGCACCACCGGCGCATTCAGCCAGCCCGCAATCTTGACGCGATCAAACCGCGCCTCCTCCAACCCGCCACCCTCTGTCGTGGTTGCGCTGCCGGTTGCGGTTAGCCCGGCCCCGTCAAATGCAATGCTGGTGACCTCAGGGCGACTGCCCAAATCCGCTATGACGGCAAGAGATGCTGTGTTGCGCGCGGGTTTTGACCAGCCTGTGCCCGGGATCTTCATCGACAGCCCGGCCAGATCGCTCTTGAGCTCAAGATGGGGCGCCGTGTTCGCTGGCAGGTTCAGCGCGATATGCGCGCGGGCGGACCCGGACACCATATCGCCAACGCCGCCCATGCCAAATTCAGCCAGGGACGCCTGATTGACCACCAAGGTGCCCGCGATGCGGGATATGCCCGGCTTGCCGTCATTCATCGGCAGGGTCCAAACCCCTTGTGCCTGCGCCTGCCCGATTGAAACATCTCCGCTGATTTCAATGCGTTCATCGCTGGCCGACAGGTGCAGACTATCAGACAGTAACAGTTTCTGCGCGATCAGCCGGTCAGAGCTAACATCGGTGATCGTGCCGGAAATGTCATAGGCAACATCTTTCGGCTCAACCGGCATGTGTGGTTTGGGCGGCAGCGGAAAGGATATGGTGCCGTTTGCCGCAAGCTCGCCGCGCGCCAGATCCGGCCCCAGATCGCCACCTTTGAAAATTGAAAACGGCTCCAGCGCCAACACGGACAGAGCCGCATGGACTTCGCCTTTGGCTGCGAGGTCAATCTCGCCGATTTTCGGTACCGCTTTCAGATCCTCGATCCGATAGCCCGACCCCGAGAGATCGAGCAGTTTATCGTCCGGCGCTGTCATGCTGGCCTTTTCAGCCACGGCGGCAAAGCTTTCGGGCGACATGGTAACGTAGCCCGTTTCGACGTGAAACTCGGGCAGCGTATCCATCGGGCGCAGAACAGCGTCGCGCAGCCCAAAGGTGCCCGTCATCTTCAGCTTTTCACCGGGGCTTAGCCGCCAACCCAGATTGCCGTCAAAGGCACGACCGGACAGCACGCGTTCCGAGACCCAGCCACGCCCACCGGGCTCTACATTGAGTGGCCAGAGCTCGAGAAGCTCATCCCGATCAGCCACATCAAACCCGCCATCAATAGCCAAATGCCAGCCTTCTTCAGTGGCGCTGATCGCTCCACTGGCATGATAGCGGGTATCGCCGCGAAACATCACTGCCTGCCCGATATCAATGCGGAACGGGCTGAGGCTGAGGCGGATATCGGCGCGGCCGTTATCGATAGTCAGTGGCGCGGAAAACATCGCGCCCGGGTTCAGTTCGCCGCCATTCAGGGTGATCTGCCCGATCATGGAATTTGGCCATGGACCGTTGAAATCGGTCAGATAGACATGCCCGTCCGCGCTGGCCGTGCCGAGCTCTGATTGAATCGAGGCCCCCTGGAAATCAATGCGCTGCGCGTCAGGATCAAAGTCGATATAGATCTGCGCGCCGTTAAACTCCGCAGGCTTTGCCCCCGGCGTGGGCGACAGCGCCCCGGAGCCGATTTTCAGCGTACCAGCCAGATCAGCAATCGCGCCTTCGCGATCAAAAGAACTGCGCAGCGCCCCTGAAATTGGTGCGTCGATCACAGACAGAAAGCTCAGCGCGGGCGTCTGAGCCGCGATATCGCGCGCCGCTGCATTGTCGAACCGGGCCGAAATACTGGCCTCGGAATTGACACGCGAGGAGCGAAAGCTCAGCTCGGTGGTCGCCAGTTCCTCGGTTTGGTTGAACACATCGAAATGCACCGTGGTGTCGACGAATTTCTCCGACGGAACAATCGACAAGCGGCCATCCGTAACCTGCCATAACCGGCCTGATCTTGCATCTTCCAGGGTGAGGGTCAGATCATTGGCTTCGATCCGGCCTGCTGTGGCAAGAAAGCCCTCATCAAAGGTTGCATCGAGACTGTCGAGCATCGCGGCAAAACTGCCGGTCGTGCCGGACGACTGCCCGAGGCTGAGCGCGAAGGTGCCATCTGACAGGCGCCGCACGGTCATCTGCGCGCCTTGCAGGCGCAGCAATGTGGGTTCGAACCGCCCCAGCAGCGCGGCTCCGATGCCGAAACCGCTTTCAACGCCGTTTAACCGGGCCAGCTCCAACCCCGCAGCGTCTTTCACCCCAAGATCGACCAGCCGGATCATCGGGCGTCCATCGGGCATGATGCCGAATTCGGCCTGCCTCAGGGAAAAACTGAATTCGGGAACGGCATTGTTGATCTTGTCCAGCGCCGTCTGCGCGGCCCAATTTGGCAGGACGAGCATCCTCCCGGTGGCCGACATCGAGGCCAGCAGCAGGATCACCGCGATCAGCCCCGATGACAGCAAGGTCCAGAATGACAGGTGAAAATGCAGCTTGCGGGGCCGCCAGCCGCGTTTTCGCGGAGCGGGATCGGCTTGCCCAGTCTCTGGCGTGTCAGACCTGTTTTCGTCGCTCATTGCTGTATCCCGGGCACCGTCATCGTACCGTCATCGGCTTTTCTTTCGCAGCATCTGCCCTTACAAATCTCCGATTACGGGATCATGCGGAGGAAGGGAAGTAATGTCGTCGGATCTGATCGAAACAGGCGCGCTCGCGCCGGAGTTTACCTTGCCGCGCGATGGCGGGGAATTGGTGTCTCTGTCATCGCTGCGCGGTCGGCCTGTGGTGCTGTTCTTTTATCCGAAAGCCAGTACGCCCGGATGCACCACCGAAGCCTGCGATTTCACCGCGCAGATCGCGGATTTCGAAGCTGCCGGAGCCGTGGTGCTGGGGATTTCGAAAGATAGCGTGAAGCGGCAGGAGAATTTCTCGGCCAAGAACTCTCTGGCGATGCCGCTGCTATCGGATGCCGAGGGCGATACCTGTGAGCGCTATGGCACCTGGGGCGAGAAAAAGAATTACGGCCGCACCTATATGGGCATCACCCGCACGACCTATCTGATTGACGCAGAGGGCAAAGTCGCGCGCGTCTGGTACAAGGTCAAGGTCGCGGGCCATGCTGGCGAAGTGCTGGACGCGGTGCGCGCATTGTGAGCCTTAGCCTTGCGGAAATGGCGGAAACGGTGCTGCGTTGCCCGGATGGGCGCGAAAAATCGGCGCTGAGCGCGGATTATGCCGCGCGTTGGGTCGCGTCGCGCGAATCTGGTGCGCCGCTGGAGATCGGGCGGGCCAACCCGCCTGACCGCCCTGCCCGTCCGGAGCAGCCCGAGCTGCTTGACCCGCGCGATATGCCGCGCCGCCGCGTTGGTTCGCCCACTGGCCGGATCGCCATGTTGCACGCCGTAGCGCATATCGAGCTCAATGCGATTGATCTGCACTGGGATGTTGTCGCGCGATTTACCGAGGCGAATATGCCGCTGGGCTTTTACGATGACTGGGTGAAAGCCGCTGCCGAAGAAGCCCGGCATTATGCGCTTATCTGCGATAATCTGGAGGCGCTTGGCAGCCATTACGGCGCCCTGCCCGCCCATGCTTTCATGTGGCAAGCCGCCGAAGAAACCGCCGATGACCTGCTGGCGCGGCTGGCGGTGGTGCCGATGGTGCTGGAATGCCGAAGAAGTGGGCCATGTCGCCTATGGATCGAAATGGTTTCACTTTCTATGCGGGCGGCACGAGTTTGATCCGAAAGACAAATTCCATGCATTGGTGCGCCAGTATTTCCATGGAGTTCTGAAGCCGCCATTCAACGAGGAAAAGCGCGCCGAGGCCGGGATGCCACCTGATTTCTATTGGCCTTTGACCGAAGCCCCACGCGATAAAGCGGGATAAGCAAGATATTGCCGGGATCGACGCTGGAAGTCCCAGATTTGGCAAAGAAACTTGCCACCTTCCGGAGTGCAGGTTATTCACCATCAACTCGGGCCGAAAACGACGCCCGGGAGGGGATGAAATAATCGGATAAGAGCGGTGCCAAAGCGACTAGCGAACAGGCTGAATCACAAGCTCCAGAGCAGCTTTCCAGAACAACGTTTGTTTCTTCGCTCTGAAGATGGCACCCGTTTCATCATTCTTTCACCGGTGACACAGCTTTTCGGCTGGCTCGGCAGTGCGGCCTTTGTCGCCTGGGCGATTATCGCCACGGCTATTCTGCTCATGGATAGTATCGGCTCGGGAAATCTGCGCGATCAGGCGGCCCGTGAGGCCAAGCTTTATGAGGAGCGCCTGCAAAACCTAGCGGACGAGCGCGATTCACGGGCAGAAGAAGCCGCCGCCGCGCAGATGCGCTTTGCCTCGGCAATGGAACAGATTTCAAAGATGCAGTCCGAGCTTCTGGCTTCGGAAGACCAGCGCCATGAGCTGGAAACCGGCATCAATGTGATCCAGTCCACCCTGCGTCGCACCATGAAAGAGCGCGATGCAAGCCGTAATCAGCTCGCCAGCCTGCTGAATGGCAATGATGGCGCAGATGGTGACCGGCCTGCTCTAAGCCCTGAAGAAGCGGAAACCGTCAGCTTTCTGACCGCCGCGCTGAATGACATCTCTGCCGAACGCGATACAGCGCTTGCCAGTGCTGCGCAGGCGGAAACCTATGCCAATGAGCTGCTTTACGATCAGCATCTGCGCGACGAGCGCAATGATCAGATATTCCGTCAGCTCGAAGACGCGGTGACAATCTCGCTCGAACCGCTGGATAAGATGTTCCAGGCGGCGGGCATGTCGACCGACAATATTCTGGATACCGTGCGCCGGGGCTATTCCGGTCAGGGTGGCCCGCTGACGCCGCTGGTGATGTCGACCATGGGGGCCGAACCCGATGCCGACGCCGCCCGCGCCAATGAAATTCTCGACCAGCTTGACCGGATGAACCTCTACCGGATCGCGGCCTCGAAACTGCCTTTCGGTATGCCGGTGAAATCCAGCTTCCGCTATTCCTCACCCTACGGGATGCGCTGGGGGCGGATGCATGAAGGCATCGATATGGCTGGCCCGCGCGGCACGCCGATCTATGCCTCTGCGGATGGCGTGGTCAAACGCGCCGGCTGGGTTTCTGGCTATGGACGCTTTGTCGAAATTCAGCATGATTTTGGAATCACAACCCGATATGGGCACATGTCCGCGCTTCACGTCACAAAAGGACAAAGGGTCTCGCTTGGTGACCGAATAGGTGATATGGGAAGTACCGGCCATTCGACAGGAAATCATCTTCACTATGAAATCCGTGTCGGCGGAAAGCCCATCAACCCGATGATCTACATCAAGGCAGCGAAAAATGTTTTCTAAAAGCAGGATCAACGAACCCGGGCCCAAAGCGGGCGCAAACGAAACTGAAACTAAGAAGCCCGAGATGACCAAACCCAGTACTCCTACGCCCCCGTCGTCGCAATCCTCGCCCATTCCGACCGGCGCGCCGAAACCCAAACCGGCAGCCTCGGTTCTGTCTTCCGACCTGATCGTGAAAGGCAACATGAAATCCACCGGCGATATCGTCGTGGAAGGCGCCGTGGAAGGCGATATCCGTGCCCACACCCTGACCGTTGGCGAAAGCGCCACGGTGAAAGGTGAGATCGTTGCCGACGATGTGGTGGTCAATGGCCGCATCATCGGTCGCCTGCGTGGGCTGAAAGTTCGCCTGACCGCGACCGCGCGCGTCGAAGGCGACATCATCCACAAAACCATCGCCATCGAAAGCGGTGCACATTTCGAAGGTTCGGTGCAGCGTCAGGAAGACCCGCTGAACGGCAATTCGAAAAAAGCCCCGGCGAAATAATAATTGGCTCAACAGAGCATGGAAAAGGCCGCCTTTCGGGCGGCCTTATTGTTTGCTGGAGTTGCGGCCTCAGAAACGCGACTGAAACTCCAAGCCGATACTTTTGGTGTCGCGCTCATAGGCGGCGAAGCTCGAATAGGTGTGCGCGATCTCTGCGGTCAACACGGGTGAGAACCCCATGAAATTGAAGTTCGAGAGGGTTGCATTGACCTTGCCACCGAGGTGGAAATCCTTTCGAACCGATAAAGTCACCGGCCATGGTGCCATGCGGATGGTAGGGCGAGCCCGACATCACAATCCCAACGGCGCTGGCATAATCGGCGCTAAACGTGCTGCCTGAGATCGTGCCATTGTTCACCGAGACTTCGCCACTAGCACTTTTGACGGACAAGAACAGATCCGTCACGCTCAACGGATTGCCGTCGAGATCGGAGAAATTCCCTTGCTCATCGGCAGTCACATTCTCAGCCCCGACAAAGTTGTCGATCGTGCCCGAGATCGTTGCAGCATCAAAATCAGCCGTCATGCTGGCATCACCCACAAGGGCAACCCCCACTGTATCGTTCGATGCCCCGAAAACCGCGATGCCGTCATAGGTGGCGGTATCCGTTGTCGGCATTGTCACAGCTTGGCCGCGGTCGCATCCAGATCATTGTTCAGCGAGTTGAGGGTAATGCCTTTCGTCAGCGCATTGATCTGCGCACAGCCAGACAACAGTGCCGATCCTGCGACGATTGCGATGACTTTTCTCATGTGTTGCACGATGAGCCTCTTTTGAAATCAAGTGCCTATTTGCCAAGAACAGTGCACTTTTCTGGCGGCGTTTCGCTCTAGTTCTATCGGTGCCTGTATGAAGAATTCACAAACTCAGCATGATTTCTCACAGGAAACGGTCGTTCCTGATCGCAGGGTTACACCGAAGTGTACTTCTTAGTCTTCTGCGTTGGCCTCGGCGCGGCTTTTGCCCGCCACATCCATCGCCAAAGTCGCGGCCATCAGCCCGTCAAGATCGCCATCCAGCACGCCTTGCGTATCGGAGGTTTCGTAATTCGTGCGCAGGTCTTTCACCATTTGATAGGGCTGCAACACATAGCTGCGGATCTGGTTGCCCCAGCCTGCCGAGCCTTTTGATTCATGCGCCTCGTTGATGGCCTCGTTGCGGCGATCCAGCTCCATTTGATAGAGCCGCGATTTCAGCGCTTTCATGGCGATGTCGCGGTTCTGGTGCTGGGATTTTTCCGAGCTCGTCACCACGATCCCGGTGGGAAGGTGGGTGATCCGCACGGCGGAGTCGGTGGTGTTGACGTGCTGCCCACCAGCGCCTGACGAGCGATAGGTATCGAGGCGGATATCATTGGGCTGCACGTCGATCTCAATATTGTCATCGACCACCGGATAGACCCAGACCGATGAAAACGAGGTGTGGCGGCGGGCGGCGCTGTCATAGGGCGAGATCCGAACCAGCCGGTGCACACCGGATTCCGATTTCAGCCAGCCATAGGCATTATGGCCGGATATTTTGTAGGTGACGGATTTGATCCCGGCTTCTTCGCCCGGCGTTTCCGCCTGCATTTCCACCTTGTAGCCATGCGCTTCGGCCCAGCGAACATACATACGCGCCAGCATCGAGGCCCAATCGCAGCTTTCCGTGCCCCCGGCCCCGGAATGGACTTCGAGGAAGGTATCATTGGCGTCGGCCTCGCCATTCAAGAGCGCTTCCAGCTCAGCGGCGGCGGATTTCTCTTTCAGCGATTTCAGAGCGGCTTCGGCATCGGCGACGACCTCGTCATCCTCTTCCATCTCGCCCATCTCGATCAGCTCAACATTGTCGCTCAGATCACGCTGCATGCCCTCATACCCATCGATGGCATCGGCGAGCGTCTGACGGTCACGCATCAGCTTTTGCGCGCGCTCCGGGTCGTTCCACAGCTCGGGATCTTCCGTCATCGCGTTCAGCTCTTCCAGCCGGTGCGGCGCGGTGTCCATGCCGATGCGCTGCTCAAGCAGGTTCAGCGATGCCTGGATGGCCTCGACGAGTTTCTGGGTTTCCGCGCGCATGACATGCCTCTTATCTGGGTCTGGCTGAGGATGTATCCCGCCGCGCCGTCTGGTTCAAGCGGGCACCGAAGTCCCAATGGGTCGATCTATCGCCAGCGCCAGCCCGTCGACAATGGCGGTGAAGGCTTCGCCGCGCTCGATCACGGCCGTCGGACAGTGCCGCCGAGCTACAGATTCAACCAGCCCCATCAGGCTGGAGCCGCCAACCAGCACCACAGTGCCGATATTGTCCGGCCTCACGTCTGCCCGGGTCAGGGTTTCGGTGATCGCATCGGTCAGCTTGGCCTCATGCTGGGCCAGCGCCTGCGCCATGTCATCCGGTGTCAGCGCTGTCCCCAGCCCCGGTGCGATCATCGCCATGTTGATCCGGCCCATGGCATCGCCGCCATTGGCCGCGATCTTGCCCTTCTCGACCGCGAAGGCCAGCTCGTGCCCCAGCTCATGCTCCAAGAGCTCTGCCAGATATCCCAGCGCCACCGGATCGACCGCACGTTTCAGCATATCGGCAACCGAGCGGCGTGTGTCGGGCGTGTAGCAAAACGGGATGCGCGCCCAGGTGGCCAGATCGACATAAAGCGCGTTCGGCATCGGCAGCAGCCCGGGGCCAAATTCGCGTTTCAACTCACCGCCATGGCCCAGCAGCGGCATGGCATGGGCAAGGGAAATGGCCTGATCGAAATCGGTGCCGCCCAGCCGGATACCGTGGCTTGAGAGGATATCAACCCCCGCTTCGCCGTGCCGATAGATGGTGAAATCCGAGGTGCCGCCGCCAATATCGACGATCAGCCCCAGCTCGCCCGCCCTGCCCTTGCCATGGCTCGCCAGCGCTGCGGCTTCTGGTTCCAGCACAAAGCGCAGATCGGTAAACCCGGCAGCGTGATAACAAGCGGCAAGGTCTTCGGCGGCCTTGGCATCGCGCTCGGGATCGGCGGTGTGAAAATGCACCGGGCGACCCGATACGGCGCTGGAATAGCTCTGCCGGGTCAGCGCTTCCGCCCGGGATTTCACCTCGACCAGAAAGGCCGTCACAATGCTGGCCAGCGTGCGGCGCTTGCCCGCGATCAGCCGCTCTTCGTGAAACAGCGAAGTGCCCAGCACGCTTTTCAGCGCCCGCATATAGCGCCCCTCATCGCCCCCGATCAGCGCCGCGCCTGCCGCTGCCCCGATCTTCATCGCGCCGCCACCCTCCGGGAAAAACACCGCCGTGGGCAGAGTTTCCTCCCAATCCTCAAGCGGCACACGATGCACGTTGCCGCCCGCCAATATGGCAGCGGCAGAGTTGGATGTGCCAAAGTCGATGGCAAGGGTTGCGCGTGTGTCAGTCATGTTGGCCTCCGGGAAGGCCGGGATTTAGCTTGCCACGTGGCGCGGTGCAACCGTCAAGAGCCGGTCTTTTCGCCGTCTTCGCTCACCTCGATATGGCGCACCAACAACTCCTTGCCCGCCAAGACCTCATGCCGCCTGTCGCCGCAATCAGGACAGGGTGCTGCCAGAGCTGCCGGGCCGGGATCGGGGCGATACTCGCTTCCGCAAGCAAGGCATCGCAGCGATACGGGCACAGGGGTGATTTCTAGCGCCGCACCTTCTGCGGCACTGCCTTCGGCGGCGATCGGGAAACAGAAACGCAGCGTATCAAGCTCCACCGCCGCCGCCTCGCCAATATCCAGCGCGATATGGGTGACACGCACCGGCACAGGCTGCGCTGCCACGCTGCTATCGACCAGCTTGACGATGCTCTGACACAGAGACAATTCATGCATGGCGCGCTCCTGTTCTTGCCAAGAGCCTATACTCCGCCCGCGCCGTCGAAAAATTGTCCTGCATCAACCCTACCCGTAAAGCGTCGCCAGTGGCAGGACCGATAGCATATCGCCGGGGCTGACCCGGGTCATATCCTCGGGCAGATCGAGCAGCACTTCACCTTCGGTCAGCGACGAGATCATTCCGGCCCCAAGCTTCGGATGTTGGCTTACATAGAGCTTGCCATCGGTCTCACGCAGCGTCGCGCGCAGGAATTCGCGCCGTCCTGGCTTTTTCTTCAGCTCAAAATCCGCCTCTGCCTGATAGCGGCGCAGCAAGACCGGCGCGGCCCCGCTCAGCGCCTCGACCACGCGCCGCCCAATGGTGACAAAGGTCACCAGCGCCGCGACCGGATTGCCGGGCAGCCCCAGAAGCGGCGTACCACCGATCTCGCCAAGCGCCACCGGGCGACCCGGCCGCATCGCTACGCGCCAGAATTCCAGACTGCCGCTGGCCTCGATGGCGTTGCGCACATGGTCTTCATCCCCCATCGACACACCGCCCGAGGTGATCACCAGATCATGGCTCTTTGCCGCCGCGCGCAGGGTGCTGGCGATATGTGTGGGATCGTCGGGCAGAATGCCGCCATCGGTCAGCGAGCAGCCAAAGCGTCTGAGCAACCCGGTCAGCATGTATCGGTTGGCGTCGTATAGCCTGCCTGGCGTCAGCGGTTGCCCCGGCGGCGTGACTTCATCGCCGGTGGAAAACAGCGCCACACGCAGCGGAGTGCGCACCCCAACAGCAACCTGCCCCTGCGCCCCAAGAAGCGCCAGATCGGGGGGCATCAGCCGACGCCCGGCAGGCAGGGCAATGCTACCCTCAGCAATATCCTCGCCCTTGATGCGCAGATTGGCGCCGAGCCATACGCCTTGCGGGATCACCACCCGATCATCCTCGATCTGGCAATCCTCCTGCATCACAACCGTATCGGCCCCGTCAGGGATCAGCGCCCCGGTAAAGATGCGTACGGCTTTCCCGGGCGCAAGCGGCGTACCAGTGGCGCGCCCGGCGGCTTCAATCCCGGCCAGCGGCAATCTTGTCTCGCCTTCCACCGCCAGATCAGCATGACGCAGCGCATAGCCATCGACGGCGGAATTATCATAGGGCGGCAGCGCCTGCACAGCGGCGAAATCGCGGGCCAGAATCCGGCCCACAGCCTGCGTCAAGTCGACAGAGCTTTCCTTCGCCACACAGGCGAAACGCTCAGCAATCCTTTGTTCTGCATCATCGAGCGGCAGCAACCGCCCCCCGAAGGCAACGCAATCGTCTTTGAGCTGGGCCATAGCCATTCCAATGCTATTTTCTGTTCAGGATCATATCCATATCGGATTTGGGGGAAAATGGTTATCCGGGTGTCCCGTTGCCCCATCCTTTTGAAAAATCTTTAGGCTATTCCCTCCGCAGCCCGTTCAAAAAATCCAGCCACACCGGCATGCCTTCGCCCGTCTTCGCCGAGAGCATGAAGACCTGCGCGTCGGGATTGACCGATTTGATATTGGCTTCCATCCGCTCCGCGTCGAAGTCCACGTAAGGGGCCAGGTCGAGCTTGTTGACCACCACCACCTCGGACGCCGCAAACATATGCGGATATTTCAGCGGCTTATCATCGCCCTCAGTGGTCGAGATAATCGCCACTTTCATCCGCTCGCCCAGATCGAACAGCGCCGGGCAAACAAGGTTTCCGACATTTTCGATCATCAGCACCGCGCCCTGACCGGGATTGAGCTGTTTCGCTGCTGCCGCGACCATATCAGCCTCAAGATGGCAGCCCGCGCCGGTATTGATCTGCAAGGCTTTTGCGCCTGCCGCGACGATCCGGTCAGCATCGTTCGAGGTCATCTGATCGCCTTCGATCACAGCGATTTCCACCTCACCCGCCAGCGATTTGATGGTTTCCTCCAACAGCGAGGTCTTGCCCGCGCCCGGCGAACTGACGAGGTTCAGCGCCAGAATGCCCCGGCCTTCGAACCAGCCGCGATTGCGCATGGCGTTCATATCGTTCTCGGCCAGAACCGCCTGTTCAAGCTTGATCACCCGCCCGCCGCTATCATGGCTGTGGTCATGGGGATGATCATGATCGTGATGATGGTGGTGATCGTGCCCATGCTCATGCTCGTGGTGATGGCTATGCCCCGAACGCAG